>CAZADS010000082.1:0-6977 GCA_964483985.1 uncultured Thalassobaculaceae bacterium | reverse complement strand
AGTTGAATTCAAAGGGAGAATGCTACCATTTTAGAAGCTTTCAATATGGGTGAATATGGCATTTATATCTGGCCATCATACATTGTCGTGGCATTGGCGATGATAGGTATTCTTTTGATATCGCTTCATAGCAGACGCGTTCGCCAACGCCAGCTAAGCAATCTTCAAAAAGAAGATAACGCCCAACGAATGTCAAATATTCCAACCGATCACAGAAAGGATGACGATGACTCCTAAACGTCGCAGGTTAACGCTTGTCGTTATAGGAGCCCTTTTTTTAAGCTTAGCCACAGTATTGGTGCTCAATGCATTTGAGGAAAACCTTGTATTTTTCTACAGTCCAACTGAGTTGCTGAGCCGTGGCGCATCGTCAAATGAATTCATGCGCGTTGGCGGGTTGGTCAAAGATGGTAGCCTAAAAAAATCTTCCGATGGTCTCACGACGATATTTGAAATCACTGATTTAGATCAAACACTCTCCGTTGCAGTCACAGGAGTTCTCCCCAGTTTTTTTAGGGAAGGTCAAGGTGTGATAGCTGAAGGCCATCTTTTAAATGGTACTTTTCATGCTCGCGAAATCCTTGCCAAGCACGATGAAACATATATGCCAAGGGAGGTGGCGGCTGCTTTAAAGAAGTCCGGAAAATGGAAACAGGCGAACGATAAATGATAACGGAAATTGGTCATTTTGCTCTCGTGTTAGCTTTTCTAATAGCGTTAATTCAAAGCACTCTCCCTTTAATTGGCGCGTTTCGACATAATGTAGCGTTGATGAATATCGCCGCCCCTGCAGCAACGGCGCAATTCATAACTATAGCAATTGCGTTTGGGGCATTGACACATGCCTATGTAACATCTGATTTTTCCGTTGTTAATGTTGCACAAAATTCCCACTCCTTAAAACCAATGATTTACAAGCTAAGCGGTGTATGGGGAAACCATGAAGGATCAATGATCCTCTGGGTTTTGATACTTTCACTATTCGGATTTGCAATAGTGCTTTTTAGCAAAAATCTCCCCCTGGCACTCAGATCTCGTGTTCTAGCCGTTCAAGCTATGATTGGGCTAGGGTTTCTAGGTTTTATACTAGCGACATCCAACCCGTTCCAACGCCTGAATCCAGCTCCTATCGATGGCCGGGATTTAAATCCGTTATTGCAAGACCCCGGATTAGCGTTTCATCCTCCCATGCTTTATCTTGGATATGTTGGATTTTCGATGGCATTTTCCTTTGCAATAGCCGCGCTGATAGAGGGACGAGTGGATCCTGCATGGGCTCGATGGGTACGGCCTTGGACCCTAGCCGCTTGGACCGCTCTAACTGCCGGTATTACGCTTGGCAGTTGGTGGGCGTATTACGAACTTGGCTGGGGTGGTTGGTGGTATTGGGATCCAGTTGAAAATGCCAGTTTTATGCCTTGGCTAGCTGGTACTGCTTTGCTGCATTCAGCTGTCGTTGTGGAAAAACGTGACGCTCTCAAAGGCTGGACGATTTTACTCGCCATTATAACTTTTGGACTGAGTTTAATGGGAACGTTTTTAGTTCGATCAGGTGTGCTAACTTCGGTTCATTCTTTTGCGGTGGACCCGGAGCGAGGACTTTTCATTCTTGGTCTTCTCATAATTTTTATCGGAGGCGCTTTAATTCTGTTTGCATTCCGGGCACCATATTTTAAGCACGGAGGTATCTTCCAACCAATAAGCCGTGAAGGCGGTTTAATAATGAATAACCTTTTGCTCTCCATAGCAGCGGCTACCGTGTTTATAGGTACACTTTATCCCCTGTTTTTAGACGCTGTAACTGGGCAAAAAGTTTCTGTTGGACCCCCATTTTTTATGGCCACATTTATTCCCGTCATGATGCCCTTAATCTTGCTAATGGCCATCGGGCCATTGCTGGCCTGGAAACGCAGTGATTTATCTGGCGTTATGTCTAGACTGTGGGTTGCTGCACTCTTTTCTGCAATCATAGCATCTGCAATATGGACCGTAAAAACCGATTCCCCTCTCGGCGCCATTCTAGGTTTTGCATTTGCATCATGGTTAATTGGCGGAACAATCACTGAATGGGCTGAAAGGATTTCCCTATTTCGATCGCCGATTTTGTTTTCTTTAAAACGAGCGAGAGGTCTGCCGAGGGCAGCCTACGGGATGACTTTTGCCCACCTTGGCATGGCAATTTTTATTTTTGGTGCCATAGGGGATAGTTTCTGGCGTGAAGAAATTATTGTTAAGGCTAAAACTGACGAGAGTGCATCGATCGCCGGTTTTAAGTTGACTTTGGATTCAGTTCAAACGATCCAAGGAGCTAATTACACCTCTGAAACGGCAGTAATAAAAGTTCATCGAGGGAACCACGAAATCACGACTCTCAAACCTGAACGAAGATTTTATCCTGTCCAGGAAACGGTTACAACTGAAGCCGCAATACACAGCAATTTAATCGGAGACCTTTATACTGCAATAGGAGAGGGCAGAATGAACGAAGGTTGGACACTCAGAGTTTGGTACAACCCCTTGGTACCTTTTATATGGATTGGCTGTCTCATGATGGTTTTAGGCGGATTAATATCCTTATCCGATCGAAGGTTAAGAATTGGCGCCCCGTCACCTAAATACGATGAAAACAACACTTCAAATAAAACAAATTGATGACAAGATTTCTCTATTTGATACCTTTGGTTTGCTTTGTTGCGATTGTAGTTCACTTCTCCATACCAATCCTTGAAAAGAAAGATCCTCGTATTCTGCCATCCGCGATGATCCAGAAATCTGCACCAAACAAAATATTGACTCCCCTATTATCGTCAATCCCAGGCATTGATCCACAAAGCTTGCGCGGAGACGTGCGCATGGTGAATTTTTTTTCTTCGTGGTGTGGCCCATGTCGGGCTGAACACCCTCTACTGATGAAATTAGCTCAAGAAAAAACCATTCCCATATATGGGATAAACTACAAAGACAAAAGAACAGCAGCAAAAAACTGGTTGAATAAATTAGGAAATCCATTTGAACGCATAGGACAAGATCAAACTGGTCGGGTCGCGGTGGAATGGGGTGTATATGGGGTCCCTGAAACATATATAATAGATCGAGATGGTATTATCCAGTTTCGACATGTGGGACCCATTTCGTCTCAAGCCTTTGAAGCTGAATTTTTGCCAATTATTTCCACTTTACGAAAACAAAAACAATGATTTGCATCCGATATCTTAAATATTTAATTCTTTGCATTATAATTATATCCGGTGAAGCAAAAGCGGTAGAACCCAACGAAATTTTACTCGATCCCACGTTAGAGATACGGGCTCGGAATTTAAGCCAGAATATTAGATGTTTGGTTTGTCAGAACCAATCGATAGATGATAGTAATGCTACTCTAGCAAAGGACCTAAGATTAATCGTTCGTGAGAAACTATTAGCTGGGAGTACCGACCGAGAAATTATGGACTTCCTAGTTGACCGATACGGAGACTTTGTACTGTTGAAACCACCTCTAAAACCAACCACTTACCTACTGTGGTTTGGACCTATCTTAGTATGTTTCATCGGAGGAATAGTAGTTATTACTTTTCTACTTCGATCAAGAAAAAATATTAATATCCCTCCTTTAACACGCAGCGAGTCAGACGAATTACTGAAGCTGGAGGTGGATGTTAGAAAGCGAAGCAAATGATTTTTTGGGTGTTTGCTGCCGGTTTTACATTCGTTACTGTTATAGCTCTCTTGTGGCCAATATTAAAAGGAACAAGTGCCGAAGACGACACCGCAGCTTTTGGACTGCAAGTATACAAAGATCAACTCACCGAACTTGAAACGGATCATCTACTGGGTCGTATTAGTTCGGAAAATCTAACGGCGGCAAGAATTGAAGTTCAACGTCGTATGCTTAGAGCAGCTCGCGAAACCGAATTAAAAACCGCAGCGTCGCCAAAAAAGCCTGAAGCAACCTTAAACACAATAGCAACAGTATTGATAGCTTTTATCATTCCAGCGGGTGCGTTAACCATTTACATAAATCTAGGTCAACCCAATCTACCTAACTTACCTTACAATAAAAGGAGCGAGGAGCGAGCACAACTTGAACAAAGTTCAAAAGTAAAAAATCTGCCCAAAGCGAATGGAACTGATGTAGCACACGACAAAATTGTGGAGATGCTCACTCGACTCAAGAACAAATTAATAGAAAATCCCTCTGATCGAAAGAGTTGGATTTTATTGGGTCGATCTTATCTTCGATTACAAGACTATTCAAAGGCCGCAGACGCTCTTCGTCGTGCTTTGGCATTATCTCAAGATGATCCAAACACAATGGCCATATACGCAGAATCTTTAACTATGTCTTCGGCAGGAGTCGTCACTCCCGAGGCCAAATCAATTTTCCAGAAAGTCTTGGCAAGATTGCCAAAGGAACCCCGATCGAGATTTTATCTTGGTTTAGCTGATTACCAAAACAATGAATTCCAAAATGCTATAAACCGCTGGATTGCGCTGGAAATAGATACACCACAAGGAGCAGGTTGGGAGAAAATGCTCAAAACTCATATTAACAAGGCTGCGATGGAATTAGGAATTGACGTGACAGAGGCCCGTCTAGCCGCAATGGCACGTCTACCAAAATCCAGTATTGCAGAAATATTACCCAACGCATCTAATCCCAAGGCTCCACGACTTAACGCCCAACAACTGGCCAATGCGCAACAGATGCGTCCAGAAGAAAGAAGTAAGATGATCAGAGCGATGGTCAACCGCCTAGCAAACCGTCTCAAAAAGGAACCGAATAATATTGATGGATGGATGCGACTTGGTCGCTCCTACCAAGTTCTAAACCAAATGAACGAATCCAAGAAGGCTTATGCAAAGGCGGCAGCGCTCGCACCCAACCAAATCGACGTACAAATGGCGTACGCACGAACACTTTTTCCAAAAGGTACTCCCGAATCAGATATTCCTACGGCTTTTAAGAAAATCATTAAACGTGTCCTAAATGTTAATCCCGATATGCCTGAAGCTATGTTTTACGGCGGAATGATTGCCCTCAACGACGGGGATAAAACGACCGCTCATAGTTTATGGTCAAAATTATTATCAAAAATGGGACCTAACGCCCCGATACGGCTTAATTTAGAACAACGTTTGAAGTCGCTTCATCCATAGTCAATTTTTATGCCACAATTTTAAAGCTTGGCTAAATTTTGTTGGGAGATTTATTTATTTCACATAAAGTATGCTCTGAGCTTCCACAAATGGTCTTGTGTCATATGAATTCTATGTTGGACTGATATATCGTGTCCCCCCGCAATGTTATATTACTAATCTTGTTATGCCTTTTATTATATCTTCCCGGGATAACTAAAATACCACCTCTTGATAGAGATGAATCCCGCTTCGCTCAAGCAAGCAAACAAATGATAGAAAGTGGTGATTACATAGACATTCGATTCCAAACCAAACCCAGATACAAAAAACCTATAGGGGCCTATTGGCTTCAAACAATGTCTGTACATGTGTTATCAGAAGACAAACTTTCTGAAATTTGGGCTTATCGAATACCATCGGTGATAGCGGCCACCATAGCTGTCGTCTTAACTTATTTAATTGCAAATTTATTTATCACTCAGACATTGGCCTTTATCGCCGCTTCTCTATTAGCATCCTGTTTTTTATTAATCGCAGAAGCGCATATGGCAAAAACCGATGCTATGCTATTAGCCGCCATATTGGCTGCTCAATTGGGCTTAGCTAGAGCCTACAAAGGATTGCAAGGGGCAAAAACCTGGCTGGTATTCTGGCTCGGAATAGGCTCAGGCATATTAATTAAAGGGCCGATCGCCCCATTAATAATTGGCCTAACTATAACCAGTCTGTTTGTCATAGATCGAAAATTTAGTTGGTTCCGGAACACTCGACCACTACTTGGTGTTTTAATAGCAGGGATAGTTGTTTGTCCTTGGTTATTATTAATACAGATCCATTCTAATGGTGATTTTCTTAGGAGTTCAATTGGAGGCGATTTTGCGCCAAAACTTTTTAGTGGAATAGAATCTCATGGTGCGCCACCAGGCTATTATCATTTATTGGTAATTATTTGTTTTTGGCCGGCCTCTCTTTTTCTGTGGCCTGCCTTAATCAGTACTTGGAATAAAAGACAAGAATCAGGCATTAAATTTTTGGGTGCCTGGTTAGTCCCAGCATGGATTTTATTTGAATTAGTCCCGACGAAATTACCTCACTACGTTCTGCCACTATACCCTGCTATAGCAATCATAATAGCGGCGTGGATAGGTAATTTCAGTACCTTCTCTCAAGATAAATTTGGAAAACCATTAGTGTTTCCTCCCGGCACTGTATTTTTTAGCTATTTTTGGTTAGCCATAGGACTGTTAATCGGTATGGGAACGCTAATTTTATCTACCCTTTCGATTATATCTAATTTTGTATTGATGCCATTAAAAGTTGAAACTTTTTCATCACTGGAGTTTTGGGGCCAAATTAAGGAAGCTTTCCATCAACACCCAGAGGTATTTGTTCCCATTCCTTGCGCCTTTCTGTTAGCAATAGTAAGTTTAATATCTTTGCTGAAAAGAAAAATTCGGACTAGCGTACTTCTTGTTGTGACTGGAAGCGCCGTTTTCTTTTTCTCACTTGCAGAATTTACCATTCCAAATTTAAATCGCTTGTTTATATCTTCTAGAATCGCCGCCACTGTTGACTTAATAACTGATAAAACGGACAGAAATATAGTATCGGTTGGATATCATGAACCGAGCTTAATTTTTTTAACCGGAACTACAACAAAGTTTTTGTCTCCGAAACAGGCTGCGCGAGAATTTGTCACCCGCCCTCATACGGTTGTTGCGATCACTCGACGACATTGGGATAAATTCCTCAATAGTTTATCGGTACAAGGGATTTTAAGTCACCTACACCAAACCGTTGAGGGCTTTAACTACTCCAACGGGCGATCCGTAAAAATT
>CAZADS010000081.1:0-6552 GCA_964483985.1 uncultured Thalassobaculaceae bacterium | reverse complement strand
TATAGTCGCAGGAATTCGTCGCGGAGCTAAAATCATAGCCCCAAAAGGACTTGATATCAGGCCTACGGCTGATCGAGTTAGACAAGCTTTATTCAATATACTGGACGGCGGCAAATTTCCAAGTCCATATAAAAATGGTTTGATCATCGATGCTTTTTCCGGCACCGGAGCGTTGGGATTAGAGGCCCTATCGCGGGGCGCCGCCAAAGCGATTTTTATAGAGAAGGATGTAACGGCCCAAAAGATCCTTAAGCAAAATATCAAAAATTTAGGATTTAACGGAGCAGCGACGGTAATCAAAGGCGATGCGACAACATTTGCAAAATTAGGTAGTCGACCCGCAAAGCTTATATTACTCGATCCGCCGTATCAAAGTAATCTCTGCATTCCGTGTATAGAAGCACTCCGTTCCAATCATTGGCTCAATGAGAATACATTAATAGTCTTGGAATTGAGTAGTAGTGAAATATTGCACATACCTTCTTGGATGAAACCGTTAGATACAAGAAAATACGGAACCACTAAACTTGTATTTGCCACAGTTTCAACTGAACATCACCCACTACTAATTGGTTGATCGACATTAGAAATTCTTTTCCAACATCCAATCTTCAATGAGACGACGCGCTATAGAATCATTTCTGGGCAACGATTTTCCATAAGTGGGAAAATTACTAAGTTCTTCGATACTGAACCATTGAGCATCCTCTACTTCTTGGTCATTTCTGCGGATATTTGTTGAGCGAGCTCTAGCGTGAAAACCCAACATTATAGAAGCTGGAAACGGCCAAGGTTGAGAGGAGTGATAACGTACATCCTCAACCTGAATGTTAGTTTCTTCCCACACCTCGCGCGCTACAGCCTCCTCCAATGTTTCCCCTGGCTCCAAAAATCCAGCTAATGTAGAATACATACCTTTTTTCCAAACCTTTTGACGGCCGAGTAAAACTCTGTCGTTGTCATAAACGAGCATTATTACTGCCGGATCAGTTCTTGGGAAAGCAGCCGCTCTGCAATCCTCGTTTGTGCAATCACGTTGATGTCCTCCTTTCAACGACAAAGTCGGGCTCCCACAAACTCCACAAAATTTATGACGCTGATGCCAATACATAAGACCTCGAGCATAGGCCAACAATGACCCTTGAAAACGCTCAAGCAGAGGACCTATCTGCCGTAAATCGCAAAACTTCCCGTATTGAGAAAATCTTTCTCTAATCCAAGCTTCCTCTCTATCGGATATATCCACTGCTATATAAGAACGCTGTTCCTTGTTCCCCAAAAAAGCAAGGTTTTCACTTATTTTACACAAATCTGCGTTGCCATTAGCCACCAGAAAAACCGCCTGTGGCAGACTCTTATCACTGTCAAAAATTAATGACTGAGAACGCCACACTGGAACTAAAAAGCTATTCGGTCCACTTAATACTCTCCCCGTCCAATCTTTAATTTCACGGATATGAGCTGCCCGTTCCAACCCACTAAATCCGTAAAAATTTGGTTTTCTGCCTATCAGGTGTAATGGGTATTTTTGATCCATAATATTTTCGCAACGCAGTTCTAATAACGCAACCAACTAATTTCTCTAACTAACGATATCACCTTCAGAACGATTAATGTAGTATCCAGCACATGGTGAAAATTCTCTGCCGTTTAGTAAGTAGATATTCGCTTAATTATATTTAATAAATGTTGGAGATTAAACAAAACGGATCCACAAGCTATTTCAAAATATACTTTTTGATCATATTACAACTTATTCACCAAGGATATTTATATGCGAGGCGTTTTAGTTAGAAATTATACGGAATTTAAAAATCTCAAACTGGAAGAATGCCAATCTCCTGAATTGAAGACTGATTCAATCCGGATAAAAACTCAAGCGGCTGGAGTTAGCTTTGCTACCAGTTTAGTCGTTTCCGGAAAATACCAACGCAAACCTCCATTACCGTTTATCCCGGGGACCGAATGCGCTGGATATGTAATTGAGGTTGGTGAAAACGTAACGGGATTTAAGGGAGGTGACCGAGTATGCGCCGTTCTTGACTGGGGTGGACAAGCTGAGGAAACTACAGCACATAAAGCTAATGTTTTTCATATACCTGACTCGCTACCATTTCATAAAGCAATTTGTTTTACGAACTCCTATCTTACATCCTATGCCGCCCTGGTTTGGCCTAACCTTTTGCACGTTCAGAAAAATCAAACAGTGTTAGTTCATGGTGCTGCCGGTGGTGTTGGAATAGCAGCCGTAGAGATTGCCAAAATAAAAGGTGCCACTGTAATTGCGACAGTGGGCTCAGAAGCAAAAAAAGACATCGCAAAACAACACGGCGCAGACCATACTATAAACTATAGAAAAAATGGATTTCGAGACATCGTTTTAGAGTTAACTGATGGAAGAGGGGCAAATATTATTTATGACCCGGTAGGCGGCGATGTATTTTTAGAATCCTTGCGATGCATTGCGCCCGAAGGGCGAATAATGCCAGTAGGATTTGCTGCGGGCACTATACAATCAATACCCGCCAATATCTTATTAGTAAAAAATATAACCGTGACTGGGCTCAATCTAGGTTACTATTTTGGCTGGAGTCCAATCGACATGCGATCAGAATATGAAGGACAAATGCGTGATAGTATGGCGGAGCTTCTTAATTGGTTCGGCCAAGGCTTATTAAACCCTCGGGTGAGCCATTTATTTCCGCTCTGCAAATTCCAAACTGCTATGGAAACGGTTTTAAACCGCCAGGCACTTGGGAGAGTTGCATTGGTAATGGACGAAGAAAAAAAATTCCGAAATGATCAATAAGTTTAACGATTTTCTTATTCACAATATGACAGAATCACCATATGACTTCGCACCTTTTTAATTCAATTGATTTACGCGACTTAACTCTCCCAAACCGCGTAATCATCGCTCCCATGTGCCAATACAGTGCCGTTGACGGTAGAGCTACAGACTGGCATCTGATACACTTAGGAAATTTAGCTCAGTCTGGATCTGGCTTACTTATTATAGAGGCGTCAGCCGTAGAGCCTAGAGGGAGGATAACACACAATTGTCTCGGGTTATACGATCACACAACCGAAGAAGCATTGCATAGAATCGTAAAAGCTTGTCGGCTTCATGGTAATACGCCGATTGCTATTCAATTAGGTCACGCAGGCCGTAAAGCCTCCGCTCAGCCACCGCAAGACGGTGGAGCGCCGCTTCAATTTGATGAAAATCGATGGGACACGATTGGGCCTTCTAATATCCCCTTTGGTAATAATTGGCATCGCCCCATCGAGATGGACCGAGCAATCATGGACGAGGTAATTACAGCACATGAACAAGCTGTTAAACGTTGCGATCGAATCGGTTTCGATGCGATCGAATTACATGCCGCACACGGATACCTAATAAGCTCGTTTCTTTCACCTCTAGCCAATCAGCGGACGGACAAATACGGCGGCCGAATAGAAAACCGAATGCGCTTCCCACTCGAAATTTTTTCCGCCATGCGGGCGGCATGGCCGGCTAATAAACCTTTAGGTGTTCGGTTCAATGGTACCGATTGGGATGAAAATGGTTTTCAAATAGCTGATTCCATAGACTTTGGTCTCGCACTCACGGCATTAGGGTGTGATTTTTTCGATATTTCTGGAGGCGGCAATAGCATGGCACGTCCAAGTCTAAGTCCCGCTTATCAAGCGCCTCTTGCCAAAGCAATAAAGCAAGCGACAAAAATTCCGACTATTGCAGTCGGCATGATACGAGATCCTAAGCTAGCCGAACTATTGATTGCGAATGGTTCTTGCGACATGGTGGCCCTAGCAAGAGGGTTCCTTTATGAGCCCCGTTGGACTTGGCGAGCCGCTTTTGAATTGGGAGAACATGCTATTTACCCAAAACAATACCAGAGAGCTAACCCCACACTCTGGCAGGAAGCTTTTACAGCAACCCCGAGCAAAAATTCCAAATATACTAATTGGGAATCAGGATCCGCTCCACACATAATGGTTCCCAAGAGAAATGGACCAGATTAATCTGAAAAAAAATGGTATATAAATACATTACATTCAGAATTAAAGTGTCAGAAAGAAACTAATTAGGAAGAAAGAATATTTTTCGTAGCACACTTTTGGATCTATCTTGCCTGTATTAAATCTCGCAATATTAGCGATTATTCAAGGTTTAACCGAATTCCTGCCGGTCTCCTCATCTGGTCATTTAGTTCTTGTGCCTTATATCTTGGATTGGCCCGATCAGGGACTTACAATAGACGTAGCCGTACATACTGGGACACTCGTTGCCGTAATAGTATATTTCTGGCGTGATATAACTAGAATTTTTTTAGCCCTCTTGTTAGTGGTAAAAGACGGCTCAAGCCCTGGCCTGCGGCTGTTTTTCCAAATCATTCTCGCCTCTATTCCTGTATTTATAGGCGGCGCGATTGTGTCCTATTACTTTTCTGAAATAATACGGAATATAGAATTGATTGGGTGGGCAACTATCATTTTCGGCCTATTTTTGGGGATTGCCGATCGAACAAGCATGACTATTCATAGGATCGAACATATGACTTACCCTGTAGCCTTATTTATCGGCGTTTGTCAAATGTTTGCTCTTTTGCCAGGGGCAAGCCGAGCTGGTGTTACTATGACCGCTGCTAGAGTTATGGGATTTGAACGAGCCGATGCAGCACGTTTTTCCTTGCTGCTAGGAATTCCTGCTATAATTGGCGCGAGCAGCCTGAAGGGCCTAGAAATCTACGAAACACAAAATCTATCACTTGGTTTAGACGCCGGTTTAGCCGCGGCTATTTCTTTCCTTGTTGCTTTATTATCTATCTCACTAATGATGAAGTGGCTCAAGAATGCCGGATTTATGCCATTTGTCATTTACCGCATAGTTCTTGGCTGTGTCATCCTAAGTTGGGTGTACTGGTAATTCTCACTCCGTCACTCTAAACCGATTAAACCTTCCTCCCGGCCGAAAGCGATCAAGATAGTTAGGCAATATAACCTCGATAGCTGTCGCTGTAATACCTAGATCTTCCAGTCCCAAAGCATCATCCGCTACGCCATTATCTTTTTTTAGCAGTTGGACTTGATCACGCGTTAGTAAAGGTCTCGGGAGCATTTCCAAAAATCGAGCTTTGATGTCCGCAATCCAAAACGGTATTTTGATCAGGGGGCGTGGACGCCGAGTATAAACCATCATCAGTTGTAACAATTCTTGGAAGGTGTATATCGACGGACCGCCAAGTTCAAAAATTTTTCCCCTTACTTCCTGTAATTCAAGTGCAGCAACTGATGCAAGAGCAATATCTTGGACATAAACCGGCTGAAATTTAGTATTGCCTCCCCCTATCAGGGGCAAGGCAGGAGCGATATTAGCTAATCCTGCAAATTTATTAAAAAAACTATCGTTTGGCCCAACAATAATACTTGGTCTCAAAATCGTCGCGTATGGACAATTATTGAGAACCGATTCCTCACCAAGTGCTTTGGAACGTGCATATACGGAAGATGATTCTTTATCTGCACCTATAGCAGATATGTGAACAAGACTATCGACATTTGCTTCTACCGCAGTTTTAGCTATTAAACCGGGAGCTGTAGCTTGAACAGAATCAAATGAGTTTCTTCCCGTTTCATATAGTATTCCAACTAGAGAAACAACCATGTCAGAACCCTCAATTGCTTCTGCTAACTGACCAACATTAGTTACTTCAGCTTTGATAGGTGTGATTTGGCCGATAGTCCCCATAGTTTTTAAAAATTTAGCCCGCTCTACGTCTCTGCATCCAACTGTAATACGAGCCCCTCGGCGGGCTAATTGTTGGACGATGTTTCGGCCGAGAAATCCAGCTCCCCCGAAAACAGTAACTTGTTTACCGTCCATAAGCTTAAGCTCCTTTGATCAACGAACCATATAAAACAACGCCTGATAACATAGAATTAATAAACAAAGTCACAGGTGATAGTATGTAACGATCTCCTTAAAGAGAAAGCATATCTGCCACAACCGAAGTCATAGTTAGAACATTAGTTAAAGATTATATTACGGGATAGTATATAATACTAAAGAGCATAGAACAAAAGCCCAGGTGGCGGAATTGGTAGACGCGCTGGCTTCAGGTGCCAGTGGCCGAAAGGCCGTGGAAGTTCGAGTCTTCTCCTGGGCACCATTTAATCGTACAAATAATACCTAACTCATTGAAATATATGCATAAATTATCTGTATATATTTTACTGGGGTACAAACTAGTGTACAATCATTCAGGTAAATACCTAACTCAATCAAATGGTATCTATTATTTTATTAGACGAGTTCCGACTGATTTAAGTGATCAATACAGGTCGAATAAGATCAAAATTAGTCTTAGAACACGAAATCCATCCAAAGCTAATAGATGTGCCAGATCCATTACGCAGAGATTAGATGATTATTGGTTGGGTTTAAGACTTCAAAAGATGGATATACCAGCCATTAATCTGCTTCGGACTGGCTCAAACTCTACTAATAATGACTTTATGCTCACGGATGCTCTTGATCTGTATTTG
>CAZADS010000080.1:0-34684 GCA_964483985.1 uncultured Thalassobaculaceae bacterium | reverse complement strand
CTCTTCGAATTTCTACTGCATCTGGCCAAGCCTCGTTCACTGCTACCTTCCAATAAAATCCATTGCCGCCTAAATATAGCATTCGACCCCCTTCATCGACATAGTCTTGTAGGGCTATTAGCGAATGGGGGGTGTGATATTCGGGGTGCGAGCAGGTCATTAAAACGTCATAGCAATCGATACATTTGGCCCCATACTTATTTAATTCATCGTCCGTAATGATATCGAATTCAAATCCTTTGGTTTCTAGCCAATACCATAAATGACTATCTGCTGGAAAATGTCTGCACCCAGATCCTGGTACGTTTGGATAAGAAATCACATTCGACCGCATCGTTATTATAGGTCTTCGACGAGTAGAATAGCTTATACCGCTTCCATCTGAATGATAATTGTAAGTAGATAGGGCAAATTGTTTGTGATCATCTGTAGTCCATTGACTGGTATTCCACTCAGACATCCTTTGGCGCATTTCGTTGTCCGTATTACCTCTAGCGATATTTGCATAAACGGTATAAGTGTAGGTCGGTATTAAAACGCAAATCCGTGATTGGGCTTGATTAATAGGAGCCGTTATAAAAAACGGAACCATTTCCTCTGCCCCATCTGCACAGTTTAGTTTTACAGCATAGACGCCACTTCGAAATCCATCGGGAATTGTAAAACTAAAATCTGTTTCCCATTCGCAATCATATAAGTCATCATCGTGAAAATATATGGCGGAATAATGCTCTGGCCGTTGCGTCCAATCGAAAGAAGTTCCATCCCATGTCGATCCCTTCATGGCTCTTGTGGGAAGGTTTAATATTTCCCCGTGTAATTGATGGGCCCCTAAATCAATTGCTGTTGAAGATGACATCTCTTGTGAAAAATCCCATGCTGCCAAGAGATGTGGGTGTAATCCAATTGAATCTGAGTGAAATCGTAGGTCCGATGTTTGTGGTGTATTTAATACAAAAGGACACTCAATTTTTCCGTTGAAATGACCAGCAATGGTTTCTTCACCGAGGGCCGCTATGGTCAAAGGGGCCTCTATTGGAATGCTCGGGTTTGGTATATTTGACAGTGTGATACTATTACAGTCATCCATATCTATCTTGGTAATTACTGGTTTTTGTCCAATTCGCAGTTCGTGTTTTTCATGATTGTATGAAGCCCAAATTCGATACCACCGTTTAGCCCCAAGCGGCTTTCCGATTTCGAATCTTTCCACTTCTCCCTTAGAATTACCAATCAAAACGCTGGTCCCTTTTGGACCAATTACTAATGCAAACCCTTGTTTAGTAGTGGTGTTATATCGTGCGATAATCCCTTGATCGGGTTTTTCCGGGGTGGTTGGCCAAATTGTTGCTCCAAAAGTAAAACTTTTTACGTCTTTCAAAACTAACTTTGGATTTATTTTAATAAATGATCCAAGTCTTACGGATTGATAACGCGAATTATGGTGACCCGAAAAATCAGCTGGAATTTCTTCTTCTATGATGCCTGGGCCATTTGGATTTGGGTCGCCAGATATTACTCGAACAAGTTTAGCAGCATAAGGGTGATCTGACGTACAAGAAACTTTGAATTCAATGGTTTCACCCGTAGTTAAGGAAAAACGGTTTGCGTAAGCAACTATAGGAATAAGCGTCATAATTGAGCACTCCGTTATTGGTCCGGTGAAGTCCGGTCTTCAATTGCGCGTCGATATTTATATCCAAAGTTTAAAATGGTTTGTCGCCTTTTATTGTGACTCGATAACCACGTCTTTGTTGGGGGAAATAGTCCCACATGGCGTGATGAAGAGCACAGCGGTTATCCCAAAAAGCTATAGAATTCTTTTCCCATTTAAATCGACACTGAAAATTGGGTTTGGCGATATGCTGAAAAAGAAAATCCAGAACAGCTCTGCTTTCATCTTTTGGCAAACCATCGATCGACTGCGTGAATATTTTATTTACGTAGATTGCTTTACGCCCGGTTTCGGGGTGAGTTCTTACTATCGGGTGAGAATTTGCCGGAAAAGTCTTATTGGGATTATAGATGCCAGCTCTTTTCGCGCGGTCTATATAATTAGGACCACCGTCATGCAAAGCATTTAAATTGTTTAAGAATGCTTGCATTGGATCCGAAAGTGCCTCGTATGCAGCGTACATGCTAGCAAATAGGGTATCGCCTCCATTGGAAGGAACTTCGAAAAGACGAAGAATACTTGCCATGGGTGGTTCTGCATCACAAGAGACGTCAGAATGCCAATCATCCCCGTTTACGCGGCTAGTATCAGGGCCAGCATTTATATAGAGTATCTCAGGATGACCTTCCAGTCCATTGCGGTCGCGGGCTGGATGAATATGTAATTCACCGAATTGACTACCGAACTCTTTTTGCTGATCTATAGTTAAGATTTGGTTTCGAAAAAAGAGTACCGAGTATTTTAAAAATGCTTCTTTCAGTACGCTTAATTTATTACTAGTGAGAGGTTTTGAAAGGTTAATACCAGAGACTTCAGCGCCTATTTGGGGTGTCACCAAAGTAATTTTCAGCTTTTCTGGCATTGTGAATTTCCCTATTTTATAACATTTTTAGCAGTCTTAACAACGACTGGTTATTAATGTATGCAGAATGTTCTATACTAAAGAAATTGAATAGCAGAGATTTTAAAAAAATTCATATAGACATTAGTTATGGACGTTAAACAAGTCTGTAATTCCTTATATAGGAGATCTCCAAAAATATTCCTAATATTGACGCCAGAAGTATTATTATTTCAATAGACTTTGTAGTTTTGAAAAGGTTAGTGATGAAATTGACATCAGAACAGGTAGCTCAATACCAAAATGACGGTTATATTTTTGTCTCTAGTTTATTTTGCGCGGATGAAATAACGCTATTAAACGATCGTTTGTCTGTGCTGCTAGAAGAACGCCGGCCTGAAGTTCTAATGGAAATAAATAGTGGCTCCGTTCGGTCTATAATTTCACCTCATTTAAGGGATGAGTTGTTTAGAAAGCTAAGTCTGCACCCACGCTTGCTGGAGCCAGTCCGTCAGCTTTTAAATGGGGAAATATATTTACACCAATTTAAGGTGAATACGAAAGGAGCGCACGATGGCGAAATATGGCATTGGCACCAAGATTTTCGGACTTGGCATGAGGATGACGGAATGCCCGTACCGGATGTAATAAATGCTGCGGTATTTTTGAACGAAGTTAATGAATTTAATGGCCCTATGATGTTTGTCCCCGGATCCCACAATTACGGGCATATCAAATCCGATATGGATCTTGAACACGTCCCAGATTACGGTCGGTTGTCCGCAGACGCAAGTGGAAGTCCTTATAAAAATGAAACTATAGATGTTCTTATAAATGAAAATGGGATTGCGGCTCCTAAAGGCCCGGCCGGTTCGGCCATCTTTTTCCACGGATGCACGATTCACGGATCATTACCAAATATGTCTCCCTGGGATCGAAATATGGTTTTTGCCAGCCTAAATAGGGTGGAAAATTATATTCGAAAACCAACGCGACCAGATTACTTAGCTTTGCAAGATTTTGAAGCTCTAGAATCCCTTAATGATGACTGCCTGCTTACTACGTGATAGCTGATTTCGCTTGATTAACACCTTTGCTAATACTCATAGTGAGCAGGAAGATGGATAATAAGAAAAATCAGGGGGGTGAACCATGGCTGAAGTTAAACGTCCAGCAGGATTTGATTTGTCCGGAATGAATGTACTAGTGATAGGTGCACAGCAAGGAATTGGTAGATCGCTCGCCGAAGTTTGTGCCAATCAGGGTGCTAGACTTATTTTAGCAGATCTCGAGGAACCGTCTGGCCCCGCTCGTGTAATTGAAAATAGATTTCAGACTAATGTTATAACCAAAGCATGCAATATTTCTGATAGATACGCTGTAGAGAAGATGGCTGACGAACTTGCTTCAGAGCAGGCTAGCCCCAATTCGGTTGCGATTACAGCCGGCGTAACTCGTAATAGTGACTGGATAGATAGTGATCCTGAAGAATGGGAAAAAGATGTTGATTTGATTTTTGATGTTAATATGCGTGGTCCGATAAATGTGGCTCGAGCATTCTTGCCAAAGATGCAAGCAGTTGGTTGGGGCAGAATGGTTTTAGTCGGATCAATAGCTGGCCGGATGGGTGGACTTGTTTCTCAGCCTCATTATGCGGCGAGCAAGGGAGGCGTCCATGCGATGACCAGACTATTAGCTTTAAAATATGCGTCATCTGGCGTTTTAGTAAATGCGGTAGCTCCGGGACCGACGAGGACTCGTATGACGGAAGGTAGTACCTTTGATACAAAAGGATTTCCCCTAAACCGGATTCTGGAACCGGACGATATTTCCTGGCCTATTGCATTTCTTTTGTCGCCTGCGGCCGCGGGAATGGTAGGAGTTGTTCTAGATGTCAATGGTGGCGTTGTCTTCTCTTAAGACGGTTTAATCTGTTGGAAGTAAAATGGTTAATCTTTTTGATCTTTCGGGCCGAACTATACTTGTCACAGGAGCTTCTCGTGGTATCGGATTGGCTATGGCTACGGCTCTTGCGAAACACGGTGCGACCGTCATTCTTAATTCACGGGATGAGGAAATATTAGACCAAAGGGTAAGCCAATTACGATCCGTAGGCCTTGATGCGGATAAGTCAGCATTTGATGTAACGAACGAAAAGGAGAGTTGTTCGTCAATGGCTGCCGTTGCTGAGAAATACGGTGGGCTTTATGGGTTAATAAATAATGCTGGGGTTCAACATCGGAGTCCTATATTGGAATTTGATACGAAAGACTTTGAACGAGTTGTATCGATAAATTTGACAGCATGTTTTTCGTTAAGCCGAGAAGCTATTCGTATTATGCAAAATAACGGTGGTGGTAGAATCATTAATACTGTTTCTATGCTTGGTCCTCAAGCTCGTCCTACTGTACCAGCATATATTGCGGCAAAAGATGGTCTTAGAGCATTAACAAGAGCTTTGGCCATCGAAGTTGGAAGTAAGAATATATTAGTCAACGCCATTGCCCCTGGATATATAGCTACTGAAATGAACCTGCCCCTCATGAAAAACAAAGAATTCTCGGATTGGGTGATATCTAAGACTCCTCTAGGCAGATGGGGGCAGCCGGAGGAACTTGGAGGTGGGGCTGTTTATTTAATGTCTGACGCGGGGGCCTTCGTGAATGGTCATGTGCTTTCCATTGATGGTGGAATGAGTGTTCAAATATAGAAACGAAATATGTACTTCCAAGGTATATCTCTTTCGGAAAGGATGGTTAATTTAGTGTTGACGTCCATTTCCCAAAAAAAATGTTCCGGACTTTCTATCAGAAGTTTATCACAAAGGGACCGTTGAACCGAGCAATAAAACTAGCTTATCATGCCGTATAGGCCGTCGCTAAAGCAAGTCTATTTAAAACCCAGTTCGCCTTTACTATTTTATAAGAGGTGAATAAATAAATGGAGCAATTTGTGAGCTATTATTTTTCAAAATACTAATTGATCGTCTCCTGAACTGCCACCAATTACTATTTCCCCTCTATCAGCTAAATCTTTAGCGGTGGTAACCATAGCTTGTTGTGCTTCCTCCACCTCTTTAAGACGCACAGGTCCCGCGGCTTCCATATCTTCACGTAATAATTTTGATGCACGTTCTGACATATTGGAGAAAAACAGATCTTTTAATTCGTCAGATGCACCTTTGAGGGCTATTGTTAGCTTGTCTTTGTCAACAACTCTTAGCAAAGTTTGAACCCCAGATGGGTCCACATTTTTTAAATCTTCGAAGGTAAACATCAGGGACCGAATTCGCTCGGATGAATCTTTGTTTCGTTCCTCCAGCGCGGAAAGAAATCGATTTTCGGTTGCTCTGTCAAGATGTGTGAAAATTTCTGCCATTGTTTCATGACTATCGCGTCTATTAGTCCGAGCTAAGTTAGACATGAATTCGGTGCGGAGTACTCTTTCAACATCTTTTTCGATGTCTTTATTTACAGCTTCAATTCGCAACATTCGCATAACTACTTCCATCGCAAAATTTTCTGGAAGTATTGCTAAAACTTTTGCGGCATGGCCCTGCGCTATTTTTCCAAGTATTACGGCTACCGTTTGCGGATATTCATTTTTTAAATAATTAGTGAGGACTTGTTCATTAACATTCGCGAGTTTATCCCACATTGTTCGGCCAGCGGGGCCACGAATTTCTTCCATCACTTCATTGACTCGCTCCTCTCCGAGGATTTTGGTCAACAGGCGTTGCGTACTGTCCATAGATCCGACTAAAGAGCCGGTCGATGAGACTTGTTCAGCAAACTCTATGAACAATCTCTCAACTATATTAGCACTGACAGTTCCTAGACCCGCCATTACTTGGGAAATTTCTTTAATTTCCTCATCATCAAGATGCGAGAAAAGTTTAGCGGCTTGGTCTTCTCCCAAGGACATCAGTAATATAGCCGCTTTTTCTGGGCCCGATATATTGCGATAATCTTCCCGAATTCGCATGCCCATGATTTTATCACCTCAAAATTATAGCAAATTCCAATGCCTTAAAAAGTATACGTAACTATTGTATCATATTTCCAATCAAAAAAGTGATTATATTCCAATGACTATTTGCTTATGTCTCGACTAAATTAAACGGGTACATCTCCTCGAAGTGTTACACGGTGCATCTCACGTCTATATCCATGGTAATCATTGAGAGGGTTATGTTGTGCACAGCGATTGTCCCAGAAAGTTAGTGAGCCTACTCCCCATCTAAGGCGACAGGTAAATTCTGGGCGTGTTTGATGTCGAAAAAGGAAATCGAGAATTGGACTGCTTTCTTCCACAGTCATCCCCTTGAAATGGCTAGTATGTGCAGTGTTCACGTAAAGCGATTTACGTTTAGTTTCAGGATGGGTGCGAATAACTGGATGTTCCGCAGAAAATGAATCCTCATTTTCCTCTGTTGCCGCGCTTTTACGCATTGCAGCCCGTGTATTGAGCACTCTGTCTTTGCCCGAAATATTTACCCCGATTAATCTATCCAAGGTTTTCTGCATGCCATCGGAAAGCGTTTCATATGCGAGGTACATATTGGCGAATTCTGTATCTCCGCCATAAGGTGGAATTTCCCGAGCGTATAGCATTGTTCCTAGTGGGGGAATTTTTTCATAGCATGTATCCGAATGCCACAATCCACCAAAATTCACTTTTTCATGGGCTTGCTTTATTACTGGAGTTACTTCAGGAAAATCTTTCAGACCTTTTACGAATGGATAAATCATGGGATCACCAAATCGTTTGGCAAAAGCAAGTTGTGTGGCTGGTTCTAGATTCTGTTTTCGTATGCAGATTACAAGATATTCTAAGTACGCTCTCCTTATTTCGGAAATAACCTGATCGGAAATACCCTCTGATATATCGATACCAAAAATTTCAGCACCTATGGCTCCTGACATTGGTTTAACTTTGATGTGTTTGTATTCGGTCAATTGCGTACTCCACGAACCTATATTTATGGCATCTTGAGAACATTCAATAGATTTAAAACAAAAACCGAAAGTTTAACTTTATATTCCTCAAAGTAAATTTTCTATTAATCTTAACGGCTTACTCTTTGATTGGCTATTTGTTTGGTTCGTGCACTAAAAATGAACCAAATTAACCGGTTGGAGCGTAATATATTTATTCTTCAATAAAGATTGAAATCAAGCTAGCGCAAGCGAAGAAGTTTGGGTATTTTAATAATTCAAGCGGAGTATAATTACGTATGTTACGGGCTAAGGTAAACGGAGTAACCCTCTTCTTCCGGCTGGATGGCCCCGAAGACGGCATTCCCTTAATGCTTTCCAACTCTCTTTTGTCCCGATTGGAAATGTGGGAGCCTCAAATATCGGCTCTTACTGAAAATGGTTTCAAGGTTTTACGATATGATAGCAGAGGTCATGGACGTTCGGACGCTCCAGCGGGGGCATATTCGATGGAAATGCTCGCGGATGATTTAGCTGGCTTACTTGATGTAGTTGGTTGGGAAAGAGCTCATTTTTGCGGTTTGTCCAAAGGTGGAATGGTTGGTCAAGTTATGGGAACGCGCCATCCTACTCGTTTACGGTCGCTAATTTTATGCGACACGTCCGCCTATATGGGGCCGGTAGACGTCTGGGAACCCAGAATAGAGGTAGCAAAAAAGAATGGCGTTTCTGGTCTGGTTGAATCCTCTATAGATCGTTGGTTCACTGAAGAAAGTAAAAATCGCATTCCGCTTGAGGTTGAAAAAGTGAAAGAAATGATATGTCAAACTCCGCTAACAGGCTTCATTGGTTGTTGTAGAGCAATTCAAGAATTGGATCGAAGAGAAGCTAACAAAAAAATAAGCGTTCCAACATTAATTATCGTTGGGGCACATGATCCCGGAACCGATATTAGCCACGCCTCTGTGATCCACAAAGCAATATCGGGATCACAACTCTCGGTAATTGATTCTGCCGCTCATCTTACTAATATTGAACAGCCTGCCCGATTTAACGATATTATTCTGAAATTCCTAAATGAATTGAGTAAAATCTAGGCTATTTAAAACTAGCACTTTTAATTTCAAACGAGAAACTTAGTCACGTTTGGATTATTGAAAAGAGTATAGGAAAATTTGATTCGGCAAGCCGAATGTTTTGACGGATCTAATTCAATTGATTTTATTTTCTCAGATTAAATCCCTAACCTCTCGTAGACCGATTGGATGGTTTTATGCAATTTTGTGCTCTATGGGACTTGGTTTGGTTGTTTCAACCGGCCCAGTAGGCTTTGAAGGTGGGTCCACACCAATGACGGTTGCCTTTTTAGGTCAATTTTTTCTGTCGGGCTTATGGCCTTATTATGCCTTTGTTTCTGACATTCATTGCTAATAGCTCTAGAGATATGGCTGAAATTAATATTTCTCGACTTGTTGTTTTCATATATGGCATTCGGAAATATTGGTGCAACGAAATATATCCCGATAAGTTTGGCAGCGGGGAGGTTTTTGTTTATCCGCCTTTTGTAGCCCTTATTAATTCGTCGTTTGATGGCCGTCTGCCGAGTTTATTTAAAAGCTTTTGTATATTATTGGCTTTTACAGAGTTATCAATAATGCTTGGTTTTAGTTGGGAAGCAATTAAATTTTTGGGAGCGGTAATAGGGGTGACCGCCGGCCTCGCTTGTGCCGAAAATATTGTTTTCTTAAACCGTTAGCAACCAAATTTACATCCTTTTGTTCTAGTATTCTATCAATCGATAATAATGTTGGTTCTAGCTTTTCAAATGGGCCAACTTGATTTTCCTAATGTCTCCGATAGTTGGTGGGGATTCGGTCTGATGATAGTTTTGCAATCATATTACGTGCCATTATTTTAATTTAGCTATTCAGCGAATTGGAACGGAACACACTTCGATGCTCAATAATTCCCAACCGGTTTTCAGTATACTGGCTGCTGTCTTTTTCTTTAATGAAGTAATTTCATATGACCGAGTGTTTGGGGCCGCTATGCTGTTAGGAGGAATTGTTTTAATGCAATGGAGTGAAAGTAGAGTTCAAAGAACTTAAATTGCGAGGAGACATTGTAAATACCCTAAAATTATCTTGTCTGGACTAGTCATTCCCAGATGTCGAATGGATTTCTGTGTTGTCGATCTTCTACTTCTAGAACCCAAATGTCTGGGTCATATTTAGCTTGACGATCAATATAAGCATCTGCATCAATTTCAGTTAATGTGTTATTGCCGGTAGCTTTGAGCCAGACAAGTTTACCATTTTCGACGCGTTCTTGGTTTAATACTGAACAACCATTTTCAAATCCATTTAGCTTTATATAGATCGATCCTGCGTCCGGATCGCCCATTTTAACTATCGTAACCGGAATGCCCCGTTCTAAACAAAGACGAACTCCTGCATGTATTAGTAACTTTGATGTAAGTCGTGGTTCAGTCATCCAGATCTCCTCGGTAAAAAATTGTCAAGAAAACTGTTCCGATAAAATTATAATTCCACTGATTGACAATAATGAAAACTATGCAAACAAGGTCATTATATATGATTAGAGCAATGCTATTCGAGGTATTCTTGCGTAATATAATAAATAAAATGGCTGTAGATTTCTCATCGAAGTTGAAATCAGTTGCTACAGAGGATAAATACCTATCTTGCGATCAAACTATGCAACAGAATAAAAGGATGTTTGCAGGTCAAGATGTTTAAGCAGGCGGTTAAAAAATCCACTTATATAATGGGTTTCGATTATGTTGACTTTCATACAAACGATTGCCGTTATCGTTATTTATCCTCGGTGAGAGAAATAAATCATGCCTAATATCACTTTGCCGGACGGAAGCATACGACGTTTTGAAAAACCTATCTCAGGGCTAGAGCTTGCGACTGATATCGGAGCTGGCTTGGCTAAGGCAGCGTTAATTATTTCCGTAGATGGAGAAGAACGCGACCTAAACCAAGAGATAAATAATGATTGCACCGTTTCGATTATTACGCGCAAAGAGCCTTCAGCTTTAGAATTAATTCGTCATGATACGGCCCACGTTATGGCGGAAGCGGTTGTAGAACTCTTTCCAGATACACAGGTTACTATCGGTCCAGCAATAGAGAATGGGTTCTATTATGATTTTTATAGGGAAAAACCCTTCACGCCAGAGGATTTAGGAAAAATTGAAACTCGAATGCATGAGATCGTAGATCGAGATGAGGTTATAAATCGGGAAATATGGACACGACGTGACGCACTCGAACACTATAGGCAAGTAAATGAACCCTTCAAAGTCGAGCTTGTTGAGGCAATTCCTGAAGATCAATCAATCTCGTTCTATCGACAAGGAAACTTTTTAGACTTGTGCCGCGGCCCGCATGTGCCATCCACGAGGCACATTGGGCACGCTTTTAAGCTAATGAATTTAGCCGGAGCATATTGGAGAGGCAACTCTTCAAATCCCATGCTACAAAGAATTTATGGTACCGCTTGGCCCGACGACAAACAGTTGAAATCCTATTTGAATATGCTGGAACAGGCAGAAAAAAGGGATCACCGGAAACTGGGTAGAGAACTTAATCTGTTTCATTTACAGGAAGAAGCAGTAGGTTCTATTTTCTGGCATCCAAATGGATGGACATTGTATAGGGAAATAGAAAGACATGTTCGTCGTCGATTAGATGATGGTGGTTATTTTGAAGTTAAAACCCCCCAACTCATAGATAGGACCCTTTGGGAGGCTTCTGGCCATTGGGAAAAATTTAGAGAAAATATGTTTACGGCTGAAAGTGAAGATGATCGTATTCTGGCGCTCAAACCCATGAATTGCCCTGGCCATGTTCAGATATATAAGCAAGGAATAAAAAGCTATAAAGACCTACCATTGCGTCTGGCTGAATTTGGTTCATGTCACCGTAATGAGCCATCGGGGGCTCTCCATGGGATAATGCGTGTGCGAGCATTTACGCAGGATGATGCACATATATTTTGTACGGAGGATCAAATTACTTCGGAAAGTATCGTATTTTGTGATCTTTTGCGACAAATATACAAGGATTTTGGGTTTGTCGAAATCCAAGTGAAGTTTTCTGATCGTCCGGAGATACGTGCCGGTGATGACGACACATGGGATCGAGCTGAAGCCGCATTGAGGGATGCGTGTTCAGCAGCTGGTTTAGATACTATGTTAAATCCAGGAGAGGGTGCTTTTTATGGCCCTAAGTTAGAATTTGTGTTACGTGACGCAATTGGCCGAGATTGGCAATGCGGAACATTGCAAGTCGATTTTGTTTTGCCTGAGCGCCTTGATGCTAGTTATATAACTGAAGACGGGTCAAGAAAGCGGCCGGTTATGCTCCATCGGGCTATACTTGGCTCTATGGAACGTTGGATCGGAATTCTCATCGAGCAATATTCCGGTCGCTTTCCATTATGGCTTGCACCCGTGCAGGGAGTGATTGCAACTATTACAAATGACGCTGATAAGTATGCTGATGAGGTATTAGCGGCCTGTAGAGTTAAGGGGTTGAGGTTTGGAAAAGATATTAGGAACGAAAAAATCAACTATAAGATTCGTGAACATAGTCTAGCAATAACCCCAGTAATACTGGTGATAGGAGCTCGGGAATGTGAAAATAGAACGGTGGCTATCCGACGTCTCGGAGGTAAATCACAAGAAATCCTTGCGCTTGACGACGCCATTAATAGACTAAAGGAGGAAGCTTTGCCTCCAATGTGAGGCTGAAGTTATTTTGACGACTAACTGAAACTTTAAGAGGAGACTTTAAATCAATAGACCGACATTGAATCACCCGCCGGCTAAGGAAGGCCCGCGAGTGAATGGAGATATTTTAGTGGAACAAGTTCGCTGCATTTCTCCAGAAGGAGAACAGCTTGGAGTAATGGATACGGAAGCAGCCATCGCAGAAGCCGAATCTCATGGCCTCGATTTAGTCGAAGTTTCCCCAAATGCGAACCCACCCGTGTGCAAAATCCTCGACTATGGAAAATTTAAGTACGTTGCTCAGAAAAAGAAAAATGAAGCCAAGAAAAAGCAAAAAGTCATTGAGGTGAAGGAAATCAAACTTCGTCCTAATATAGATGAGCATGATTATCAGGTCAAAATGCGTAACGTGCAAAAGTTCTTAGATGAGGGGGATAAAGTAAAGGTTACACTTCGATTTAGGGGGCGCGAGATGGCGCATCAAGAATTGGGTGTCAACGTCCTAAATAGGGTTAGAAGCGATACTGAGCAAGTAGCTAAAATAGAGGCGTTTCCAAAACTTGAGGGGCGGCAAATGATAATGGTTATTGCTCCCAAATAAATGAAAACTGTGTGAAGATCATTTTGTTGTTTAAATTTAACTTGGATAAATATAGTCCGATTGATATCTGTCGTATATGACCACGAGCCCGATGACCCATTCTAATCTTCCGGATAATCATCCTGAAATTTTGAGTCCGAAAATTGGTGTACTATTGATTAACCTAGGTACTCCGGATGCAACGGATTTTTGGTCGGTTCGGCGTTATTTGAAAGAATTTCTTTCCGATAGGCGAGTAATTGAGGTGAATCCCATTTTCTGGAAAATATTACTGAACTGCTTCATCTTGAATTTTCGACCGAGAATCACCGGAAAAGCCTACGAAAAAATATGGGACTGGGATCAAGATGCATCGCCATTGAGAATTTACACAAGAGAAATAAAGGAACAGGTTAAGGAGCGTTTATTGGAACAGGGGCTTTCTTTTTGTATTGACTGGGCCATGCGGTACGGCACACCGAAAATCAGCGATACGCTGGAAACTCTTCGTTTGAGAGGTTGTCAGAAAATCTTGTTGTTCGCTTTGTATCCACAATATAGTGCCACAACAACTGCGTCAGCCTATGACAAAGCTTTTGAAGCACTATCCAAGATGCGGTGGCAGCCATATATTAGAACTGTACCAGCGTATCCAAACGAGCCTGTATATATAGAAGCGTTGACTAAATCAGTGCTGTCACATGTATCAGAATTGGACTGGACACCAGACATTTTAATCACTTCTTTCCACGGTTTGCCTAAACGGTATTTAATATCTGGCGACCCCTACTATTGTCATTGTGCACAAACGTCACGATTGCTGGCAGAGGCACTTGGTTGGCCGAAGATTAAGGTGCAATTAGCTTTTCAATCGAGATTTGGTCGAGAAGAATGGCTTCAACCATATATCCAAGATCTAATTTTAGAGCTGCCGAGAAAGGGTATTAAGCGTTTATTAGTTATTGCTCCGGGATTTGTTTCTGATTGTTTAGAAACCTTAGACGAGTTGGAAATTGGCCTTAAGAATGAATTCTTGTTGGCCGGAGGTGAAAAATTTTCTTATGTTCCTTGTCTTAATGCTAGCTATGCGGGAACTGATGTTTTAGCCTCAATCATTGCTCGTGAATTGTCGGGTTGGATCCCAAAAGTTTAAGATAAAAATATCTCGATTTAGTTGGTGTTTTGGATATGATTAGATGTACTAGGATATTTTAAATTTGGGATTTTGGCACCAAAAACACGATGGAGAAGCATATGGAAGCCATTGATCTTTTGACCACTCGTCGATCAGTACTGGTGCGCGATCTAGCTGAACCAGGACCGACAGAAAACCAGCTGGATAAAATTTTGGAAGCTGGAATGAGAGTGCCAGATCATGGGAAAATTGGACCGTGGCGAATTCAGGTAATAACAAAACGGGGTCAGTTAGAGTTGGGCAATCTTTTTGCTGATTTATTCCAAGAAGAGCATGGTGCACGAGCGACGGCAAGTATGCTCGATTTTGAGCGAGAGCGCCCTCAAAGAGCTCCGGTTCTCTTAGTGATTACCTCTAATTTACAAGTTCAACATAAGATACCTATAATGGAACAAAGACTTTCAGGTGGCGCACTTTGTATGAATATACTTAATGCTTCTCACGCACTCGGGTTTGCAGCTCAATGGTTGACAGAATGGCCTGCGTTCAAAGATGAGGTGAAACGAAATCTAGGCCATGATGCTGGTGTTGATATAATAGGTTTTATTTATATTGGTACTCCTAGGGAACAACCTAAGCAACGAGATCGTCCTCCATATGATTCGGTTGTAACTAAATGGTCAGGTGCATCAGCGTAAATGTTTTGCCCTTTTCTTTAAATAGTTGGTGCCAATTGTGATGCGATTAAACATAAATTTATTCCGTGTGCTATAGTTGGTTAGTCTCTTTTGCGGACTTTTGGTTGTGTTATGAATTCAATGGGCGGCCGCCCAGCTTTCACCGCTTCCAACTTCAGCTATTAAGGGGACGGAAAAAGGAACCACTGGCATTGAGGCACATTCCATGACTTCCTTTACTAATTTACTGGTTTCCTCAAGCTCAACATCCGGAACTTCAAATAAAAGCTCATCGTGAACAGTCAGCAACATCCTAGCGTTCAAATTCGCTTTGCTTAATGCCTTGGGAATGCGAATCATTGACCGTTTTATAACATCAGCAGCAGTGCCTTGGATTGGCGCGTTGATTGCTGCACGTTCCGAGAATGCACGTCGAGCTGGATTGTTATCTTTGATGGAAGTTAAATGAATTTTTCGACCAAATAATGTTTGTACATATCCTTTTTGCCGTGCTTCTGTTTTCGTAGATTCCATATAGGTACGTATTCCCGGATAGCGCTTTAGATAAGCATCAATATAATCTTTAGCCTCCCCCTGCGAACATCGCAATTGACGGGCTAGACCAAAACTTGAGATGCCATATATGATGCCAAAATTAATAGCTTTTGCACTGCGCCGTATTGTGGACGTCATTTTATTTAAAGGGATATTGAATACCTCAGAAGCTGTTTGTGAATGGATATCTATACCTTCATGAAAAGCACTTTTTAGACTGTCTATATCGGCCATGTGAGCAACGATGCGAAGCTCAATTTGCGAATAATCCACTGATAAGAATGTATGGGCGTTTTTAGGAACAAAAGCTGTGCGGATTTTTCGCCCTTCTTCTGTCCGTATGGGTATATTTTGTAAGTTGGGATCGTTGGAGCTGAGGCGACCAGTATTTGCTCCCGTCATTGAATAGGAGGTATGAATCCGTCCAGTTTTCGGATTTATATTTTCTACCAGAGAATCGGTATAGGTTGATTTAAGCTTTGACATTTGCCGCCAGTCAAGGACGCGCTCGGGCAAATTGTGACCATTGGCAGCAAGACTCTCCAATACATCTGCCCCCGTGGCGTAAGCGCCAGTTTTGGTTTTTTTCCCTCCCGGCAATCCCATTCGATCAAATAAGATTTCTCCCAATTGTTTAGGAGATCCTATGTTAAATTCGAAACCAGTAAGTTTATAAATTTCTTGAGCTTGTTCATCTAGCCGATGCTCAAAATCAGTGGACATTTCCCGCAAAATGTTTGGATCAACTTTGATCCCATAGTTTTCCATCATTGTTAGAACTGGAATTAATGGTCTTTCCAGCGTTTCATACACTGTGGCCATTCCAGTTTTGGGTAACTCTTTTTTTAATAACCCGTGTAACCGAAAGGTCATATCAGCGTCTTCGGCAGCATAATTGAGCGCTTTTTCTATAGGCACCTCTGAAAAAGGAATTTGGGATTTTCCTTTGCCACAAATTTCTTCGAATTTGATGTTTGTATTACCTAGGTGCAATTGAGAGAGCTCGTCTAGACCATGACCATGCATTCCACCTTCCAGCACATAAGAGAGGCACATAGTGTCGTCAACAGGCTTTAAATTGATCTCCCCATTGCATTCTTGTAGTAGCACTAAAGCATCATATTTGATATTATGGCCGACCTTAAGGATGCTTGAATCTTCTAAAAACGGTTTTAATAGATCTATGGCATCATCAAAAGGTATTTGCTTGAGCCTAGTCGGTTCATCATTTAGCAACATAGAAGACACGGGAATGGAATGACGAAGCGGGATGTAGCAAGCGTTTCCTGATTTGGTAGCTAAAGATAAACCAACTAATTCCGCTTGCGTAGCATTTAAAGACGTCGTTTCGGTATCGACAGCAACAATACCTGTTTTTTTTGCCTCTTGGATCCAATTCTCCAAGGCCTCTTTTTCTTGCAGCAACTGATAACGTTTTAACGTATCGGCATCTCCGTTAGAAATTGGTGGGCTGGTTTCAGTTGCATTTGGAAATTCTGCTTCGAATCGAGCGGTAAGTCTTTTGAACCCCTGAGTTTTTAGGAAGCCCATAACCATCGCTGGATCGGGCCGCCTAGTGGCTAAATTCTCGAGTGGTTGCGGTAACTCGATATTATTCTTGAGCAGAGCCAAACGTTGGCTAATACGAGCCATTTCCGCATTAGTAATTAGACTTTCCCTTCGTTTAGGCTGTCTTATCTCTTCTGCTCTTAATAGGAGATTGTTTAGGTCTCCAAATTCTGTAATCAATTGTGCTGCCGTTTTTACCCCAATTCCGGGAACGCCAGGAACATTATCCACTGAATCCCCAGCCAAAGCTTGAACATCAACGACTTGGTTTGGAGTGACGCCAAATTTCTCAAAAACTTCAGGTGTACCAATGCTTCGGTTCTTCATAGGATCGTACATAGTTACGTTTGGCCCGACCAATTGCATAAGATCTTTATCTGAAGAAACAATCGTTACTTTAGCCCCTGTGTTGCATGCGGCCTTCGTATAACTTGCTATTAAATCGTCCGCCTCGTATCCGGGCATTTCTATACAGGCTACATTAAAGGCAGTTACTGCTTCTCGAATTAAATCGAATTGGGGTACAAGTTCCTCAGGTGGGGGAGGTCGGTTGGCTTTGTATTGGCTGAAGATTTCGCTTCGAAAAGTCTTACGCGAAGTATCGAAAATAACAGCAAAGTAATCTGCTCTTAGGCCCTCTAATAATTTAATAAGCATATTAGTAAAACCAAACACAGCATTGGTTGGTGTCCCATCTTCCCTGGCCATAGGGGGTAGTGCGTGGAAGGCTCGAAAAATAAAGCCTGATCCGTCAACTAGATAGAAATGTTTTTGATCATCGTTTGGTGTTTCAGTTTTTGTTTCAGGCATTTTGAAATCCGAGATTTGTTTAGTAGAAACTTTATCGATATCTGGGCTAGTGGAAAAGATTAATATATTAAAAAATTACAAATTCTTGTTTCTGCTTCATAAACTCGTTGAGCCTTGCTTTTTTTTTATTTAACCGGCGTAATGGTCAGTTAAGGGAATTTAGGAATTAAAAAAATGGGTTGTTATCCAAGCGTTTCTGCGAAAGTAAGGTATATAAATGCGGAATGGCGCAATAAGGCAGAAAGTCCACAGATAGGGTCCAAAGAGTCACGTCGAGCGAACACATCGTATCAAAGTGTTGATATTCAAGATGCTCGGTCCATGGTAGAAAGTGACGATATCGGACTAGATAAAACGGGTTTTACGTTAACCGAAAATAAGACTAAGTGTAATGATTTTCGAGATGATGATGCGGTCAAAAGTATTTATCTTCCGGAAATGCGAGATTTGATTTGTAGGATTACAGGCGCGTGCCAAGTGTACCATTACAGTTACCTGATTCGAACAGAGAAACCAACAGACTTTAATGATGGCTACGCGCGGTTTGTGCATTGTGATTACAATGTACGAAGGTTAGAGGAAATGTCAAAAGAGGTACTTCGAGGTAACGGTGCTGAATTAACAGGGAAACAAGAATTTGCTTGGTTTAATACGTGGCAGCCATTTGATAATGTGGCGATAAATAACCCTTTAGCTTTTATAGATGCTAGGACGCTTCCACCTGAAGATGTGATTGATTATTATTATACAGGTAGAGGTAGGAATAGCTTAGTTGCAGCGCCGGTTTATAATTCGAATCATCGCTGGTGCTATTTTTCTGAAATGAATACCGAGGAACTTCTAGTGCTAAAGCAAATGGACCAACGTCCCGGACGAGTGATTTACTGTCCTCATACTTCCTTTGACAACCCCCTTTCAGACTCTGGAATGCCGCCTAGGCGTAGTATCGAAACCCGGATAGTGGCAGTTTTTGATTAAGCAATGAAAGCCAAAACCTTGATGCTGCAGGGAACCGGGTCGGACGTGGGGAAATCCGTTCTGGTTGCTGGACTTTGTAGGATTGCGGCAAGAAAGAATTTAAAGGTTTCGCCTTTTAAACCTCAAAATATGTCTAATAACGCCGCGATTGCTGATGATGGAGGTGAAATAGGTCGGGCTCAGGTTCTTCAAGCAAGAGCAGCTGGAGTGCAGCCGACGGTAGATATGAACCCAATTTTATTGAAGCCCGAAACGGATAATGGCTCTCAAATCATTATTCACGGGAAAAAATGGGGAAATATACAGGCACAAGATTTTAAGCATTTTAAAAACAATTTATTCGAAAACATACTCCATAGTTTCGAAATTTTAAAAAACAAGAATGATTTGATTATCGTTGAAGGAGCAGGCAGTCCAGCAGAGGTTAATTTGCGTGCTGGGGACATTGCTAATATGGGTTTTGCAACCCGAGCAAATGTGCCCGTCGTTTTAGTCGGTGATATCGAAAGAGGTGGCGTCATTGCCAGTCTAGTTGGAACAAAAACAGTAATGTCTATTAGGGATGCCGCTCAAATTAAAGGGTTTATAATTAATAAATTCCGTGGAGATATTGCACTGTTTGCAGACGGATTATCAGAAATAGAGAGACTAACAGGTTGGAATAGCTATGGAATTGTGCCGTGGTTTTCGGAGGTTAACTTATTACCCGCCGAAGACTCTGTTGGTCTGGAACGCTTTACTGCTCACAATAAAAAGGGATTTAAAATAGCAGTGCCGATGATCCCTAGAATCGCAAATTTTGATGATTTGGACCCGTTTCGAATGGAGCCGGATGTAAACTTAATAATGGTACCGCCAGGTAAAGCCATAGAAGGAGACGTTGATTTAATTTTACTTCCAGGCAGTAAATCAACTATTAGTGATCTCAGATTTTTACGATCTCAAGGATGGGAAATAGATATAATCGCTCATGTTCGTCGGGGAGGTCGGGTTTGGGGCATCTGCGGCGGCTACCAAATGCTTGGAAACTCGATAGAGGATCCATATGGAATTGAAGGGAAGCCAACTAAGGTAAAAGGCTTAGGTCTACTCAACGTAAATACGGTTTTGAACAAGGAAAAATATATAGGTAATGTTAAAGGGCATGATATTTTGCACGGGAAGGCCATTTCGGGCTACGAAATTCATCTCGGTTGGACTGAAGGCCCTGATTGCAGCCGACCTTTACTGGAACTTGCTTGTTCTGGCGAAAGCAAATCAAGATTAGATGGTGCGCAGTCGATCGATGGTTGCGTTGTGGGGTCCTATGTGCATGGTCTTTTTAATGCCGACGATTTTCGTCGAGCAATGTTAAAGAGTATGGGTGTTTCTTTAACAAACTCTTTAATGTTTGAGAAACAAATAGAAGCAGCGTTAGATAGTTTAGCGGATCATTTGGCGCTATATCTTGATTTAGATGACTTGTTTGGGCTTGCAAGGTGAAGAGTCATAAGTATGCTACACAGGTAATAAAAGTGAATTATGGAGCACTAAATGCGTATTTTTTTTTTATTTTTGGAGTTTTGTTTTTTCTCATGAATACTAATCACTCTGAAGCTCAAGATCTTGAAAACCAACTATATTTAGATCTTAAGGACGGCCGCGTTGTGATAGATCTTCGTCCAGATGTGGCTCCGAATCACGTGTCGAGAATTAAAGAACTGACCCGTCAGGGTTTTTACGATGGGATTATTTTTCATAGGGTTATCGATGGCTTTATGGCTCAAACAGGTGATCCTACTGGCACTGGGACTGGTGGATCAGGTGAAAAATTAGGGGCAGAATTTTCCAGTGCACCTTTTGTACGCGGTACAGTAGGAATGGCTAGATCACAGAATCCGGATAGTGGAGATAGCCAATTTTTTATTTGTTTTGATGATGCACAATTTTTAAATAATCAATATACTGTTTGGGGAATGGTTATTTCCGGCATGGAATTTGTTGACAAGATTGTTCGGGGAGAGCCCCCTACCAAGCCAGACAAGATTATAAAATTGCAAGTTGCGGCAGATGCTGATTAAGGGTCACTCGTGTTAGAAATTATGAGAATACAGCCGCGGGGTTAGAATTTTTTTGTATAAGAGCTGCTTTTTTAAGTTCCCAGAAGTCAAGCGTAATAGGTTGATCAGGAATCTTATGACATTTGGTTTTCCTTTAGGCTAAGACAGATGGTCCGGTTAGATTGACATAAACAGGGGATTACAATGCGTTTTTCAAGCTTTTCATTGAATGGTAAATTGACGTGGGGCTTGGTTCGGCAAGAAGGTATTGTGGCCGTGGATGGTGACATTCGTAATCTGTATCCCACCATGAAGTCAGCTATTGAAGCAGGGGCACTGCGGGAAGTGTCAAATGCTCTTATTGATAAATCAATTGATTCCTCTATAGAGAACGCAAATTATTTGCCTGTTATTCCAGACCCGGATAAAGTTCTTTGTGTTGGATTAAATTACCATGAACATCGATTAGAAGGGGGCCATGGTGAGGTAGGGAATCCAACTATTTTTGTTCGTTTTGGTAATGCGCAGGTGGGCCACAACCAGCCGATAGTTAAGCCTAGAGAATCAAACACATTGGATTTTGAGGCTGAATTGGCAGTGATCATAGGTAAACGTGGGCGCAGGATATCCGAGAGCGAAGCATTCGAATATGTTGCGGGGTATTCCTGTTATAATGATGGTAGCGTCCGTGAGTTTCAGCGCCATACTACCCAATTTACACCGGGTAAGAATTTCATGGCAACAGGCGGATTTGGGCCTTGGCTTGTTACACCGGACGAAATACCAAATGTTGAAAATATGACAGTAGAATGTCGACTTAATGGGGAAGTTATGCAACACGCGTCCGTTTCGGATATGATTTTTCCGATACCGCGTATTATTGCGTATATTTCAACATTTACAGAACTAGTAGCAGGCGACGTAATAGCTACTGGAACGCCGGGGGGGGTTGGATCTCGGAGAGATCCCCAGATATGGATGTTGCCAGGCGATATGTGCGAAATAGATATTTCAAGTATTGGCGTTTTGCGGAATCCTATTGTGGAGGATTGAGTAGAGTATGAGTCCTACTATACCGTTCAATAAGAATTTTGAAGTACCCTATGGGGTAATGGAAAATATAGCCCCAGGGATACGTAGAATAACAGCTAATAATCCCGGACCGTTTACCTTTAGAGGCACCGGTACTTACGTGATTGGAGAAGGTAAAGTAGCAGTAATAGACCCAGGGCCTGACATACCGAAACATATTGATGCATTGTTGGACGCTCTAAAGTCAGAGATTGTTACTCATATTTTAATTACCCATACACATAATGATCATTCTCCTGCCGCAAAGGCTCTTAAAATCGCGACCAACGCTCCCACCTACGGTTTCGGCCCACATGGCAGCGGTAAAGCCGAACAAGGAATCAAAGTTGAGGCTGGGGGCGACATGGATTTTATTCCAGACGAAGTTATTAAAGATGGTTCAGTGATAGATGGAGACGGTTGGTCGCTTTCATGTGTGCATACTCCAGGACACACGTCCAATCATATTTGCTTCGCGTGGGATTCTATAGGGGCCCTGTTTCCCGGTGATCAGGTTATGGGTTGGTCCACTAGCATCGTATCTCCTCCAGACGGAGATATGGGCGACTATATCCGAAGTTTGGAGAAAATGTTAAAACGGTCTGATTCTGTTTATTATCCAACTCATGGGCCTGAAATATGTAAACCTCAATCATTTGTAGAATCGTTTATAGCCCATCGGCGAGATAGGGAGGAAAAGATACTGAAATGCCTAAGTTCTGGGATTGATACCATAGAGGCAATGATCCCTGAGGTGTATTCCGATGTAGATCCCTCTTTGCATTCTGCCGCAGCACGTTCTCTGTTTGCGACTATTTTGTATTTAGTTGAAGAAAACCGTGTTGTCGCTATTGGAACGACAAAAGTAAATGGGCGTTATAAATTACCGATTTGAATCCAAAAGTTTATATCTCACTGGAATAGTTTATAGGCACTATTTTTACGGTAACCAAAAAACGGATATGTCGTCGGCGGGGTGAATCCATTTTCTTCTCTTCTTAAAATTTCGTGAAGCATATATTGGGTTACGTCAACCATCGGTAATGCTAATGCGTCCTGTGGTTTAACGAAACCAAGGTCTGAAAGCTCTCCACTTCCCTGCAGACTTCCGTGCATGTCGTCTGCCCAAGCACAAAAAAAACGGGTGTTAAAACGGGCTGCTTTTGATGCCGGAGTTATTGCGTGGCCTACATAGGAAAGTTTAGCTAAATTTGGCGCGAGACCGGTGCCACGTATTTGGTCCCAGCTATCGTTGCCTGTTTCCCCAACATCACCGGGAGACCCTAGCAATAGACCTGTTTCTTCAAAAGTTTCTCTTACAGCGGTAAGTGCAAAGGTTGTACTAATTTTCGGATCACTTGATAATCTTCGACTTAGGTCAGGGTGAAGATTGGTAGCCGGCCTAGACAAGGTATCGCCTCTATCCACTTTGCCTCCCGGAAAAACGTAAGCGTTACCGAAAACCGCTCTTTTCCCGCGTTTTCCCATTAAGATTTCTAGGTTTCCCAAATTAGACCTAATAATTAGCATACTCGCTGAATCTTTTGGTTTAACTGGGTTTATGAGGCTGTTTGATCTTTGTGAGACATGGAGCGAATTCTGATTGGTTTCTACGGGAGGATCAGTTGGCACGATAACCTCAAAATAACTAAAACATTTTAAATTTCTGATTCAACGCTGAATCAATCGTTGGAGATTAGTAGTTTTAAATACAATTATCAAAGTATAGTGAGTATCTGAAAAAGTCTCTAAAATTTCGTAATTCCGTATCCCTTTAAGAGTATACTTTTTTATTCTGGTATTAAATGAAATCAAAAAAGAGATGCTTCGTTGCCGAATTAGTATTTGCTTCTAGGGCTTAGGAATTATTTGGTGAGCCTATGATTTCAATTAGTTTGAATATTCTCTTTCATAAGACTTTGATATTTCTGGGATGCTATTCGTGCAAATCGAAGGGTTATAGACTTTCGCCGTGCTGATGATAATTTCACAAAGCTAGCTGGCTGAAGAATTTCGGCTCCATATTTGTCGGCTATTATTAGCCCGCATCGATGGTTTGTGGGTATTTCGCTTAATTGAAAATCACTGGTAACCGCAAAATAAAAATAATCGCAGTATTCAAGATAATCTGGCCACTTTTGATCATTTTTATAGTCGGCAATTGAAGCCTTAATTTCCGCTACACTTATCATGCCGGATGGATTAATCCCAATAACATCCACGCGGCGACCTGAACTGAGAGTGAATTCCGTAAGATATCCCATATCCAAGTTGGTAAACAATCGGGTTACGCCGAGAGTTAAGTTACGGGTTATTTCGGCAATTCTAATCATGTGCTGATTGGTAGATGTTCCATCGTCAGGTTTTGGGATGCAGTTCCGATTCTTTAATCAAAAGGAAAATAGAAACCTCAACTCCAGATTAATGTAGTGTGGTCCATGATGTTTTCTCTAGTCAACTATTATAGTAGGATAAACGGCTCTGATTTTATAGAATGCTGCAAGCAAATTTTAAAAGTAATATTTAATGTTTTACACTAATCGAGATGCAGTGGGGAAAATAGCAGTTGAACATTTATCTAACGGATATAAATAAAAATTTAGCAAAGAGAGTAGGCTTACAAAAGTGGAAGGGGGTTCAATATGGCTCGTCTTTCTCTCTTTAATTCTCCTTTTTTGTTGGGCTTCGAGCAATTTGAGCGCTCAGTAGACCGTGCGGCCAAATCATCAATTGATGGTTATCCGCCTTATAATATAGAAAAAATATCCAATGATCAGCTTAGAATCTCTCTGGCAGTGGCAGGATTCTCTGAACACGATCTTTCAGTCGTGGTAGAAAACAATCAATTGTTGATAAGCGGTAAACAAAGCGATGATTCTTCAAAAGTTTATTTGCATCGAGGTATAGCCGCTCGTCAGTTTCAACGAACCTTTGTTCTTGCCGATGGCATAGAGGTGATGTCTGCGGAGATTAGTAACGGTTTATTGAATATTGATTTGTTGAAACCAAAACTGGATGTGAGACAACGAAAAATTAAAATTAAAACTCGAGAAACGTCAGGTAACTATGAAACCAACAAAAAAAATATAAATGTCGGTTTCCAAAAATAGAACCCTAGAATCATTTTATATATAAATAAAAAATAACTTCAAAAACAGAGTAGCAGGTCGCGGTATAGTTTAGTTTTCAACAATGATCCGCTAACTATTAAATAAGACAAAACTATTAGGCATCTCCCTTGGGATTTTGCATTAAAACGGCGTAAATTTCATCACTTGAATCGCTATTTCGAAGTTTGGTGCAGGTTTCTGGATCTTTTAGCAGCCGAGATATCTTTGCCAATGCTTTTAAATGGTCTGCGCCAGCGGCTTCAGGCGCTAATAAAAGAAAAATCAGGTCGACCGGTTTGCCATCTATCGAATCGAATTCCACGGCCGTTTCGGCTCGAGCGAATAATCCATAAAGCCTGGTAATATTGGGCACTTTCCCGTGCGGGATAGCTACGCCACCACCCACTCCTGTGGTGCCTAGACGTTCTCGTTCAACCAAAATATCAAAGATTTTACGCCGTTCCACTCCAATAATCTCTGCTGCTTTTTGAGCCAATTCCTGAAGCACTTGTTTTTTGCTAGAGGCTTTAAGCTTTGTGATAACACCGTCAGTTGATATGAAATTGCCTAGTTTCATAATAACACTCGTAAAATTGGAACTATTAAAAAGATCGGCAGAGCTTTGTCATGGTAAAATGGTTGGGATAAGCGAAAAGTCTAAAAAGCGCGGGAAGATATGACTGCCTTAATAACAAGTCAACCCTTGGTCTTTTATTTTTAATTATTTCTTTTAACAAGATGGAGTTGGTGGATAGGTGATTAAATTGGCATCATTTTTTGACGTCGCCTTTGGACGGACGACGGTATACGCATAGCATCACGATATTTAGCGACTGTTCGTCGAGCAATATTGACACCTTGTTCCCTTAATATTTCAACTAATCTATCATCAGAAAGGACTTTATTTGCCGGCTCTTCATCAATTAATGTTTTTATTTTTGATCGTACAGCTTCCGCCGACAGCGCATCTCCTCCAGCAGCAGACGCGATTGCAGCTGTAAAAAAGTATTTTAGCTCCAGCATACCCCGAGGTGTTGCTATATATTTGTTGTTTGTGACACGACTTACGGTGCTCTCGTGCATCTCAATAGCTTCGGCAATATCTCTCAGTATTAAAGGTCGAAGGTATTGAACGCCGAATCGGAAAAACTCATCTTGCTGGCGTACAATTTCAGCAGCAACTTTTAGAATAGTAGTTGCGCGTTGGTGAAGCGATCTAACTAACCAGTTTGCGGATTGAATGCATTCGTTGAGATAGTCTTTTTCGGACTTTTGCAGCTGGTTTTTAGCTACCTTTGTTACATAGGTATTATTTACAAGAACTCGAGGTAATGCCTCTGAGTTGATTTCCAGAATCCACTCCCCATCCGGACCTGGCCGCATTAGTATATCTGGTGTGATCCCCTCTTGTATTGTTGCTTCGAATGCCAATCCGGGCTTAGGGTCAAGAGATCGAATATCGGAGATCATTTCCTGCATATCTTCGTCATCTACTTGGCATAGTTTCTTTAAAGTGGAAAAATCGCTTTTGGCCAATAAGTCTAGATGTTCAAGCAGCGTTTCCATCGCCGGATCAAACCGGTTTTTTTCCTTTAACTGAAGAGCCAAACATTCAGATAGACTGCGTGCGAAAACACCAGGGGGATCGCATTGTTGGAGCTCGAAAAACACTTTTTGTATTTCTTCTAAACCACAAGCTAAAGAGGACGCAATATCGCTCATTTCGCCAATAAAATATCCAGTGTTGTCGACCATTTCGATTAAATTGGCTCCGATTAAGCGTTGCATGGGGTCCGAAAAGTCCACTCCAAGTTGTTCGTAGAGATGTTCCCTCAATGACTTCATTGCCCTAGCGGATTGATCGATGCCGTATTCACTTTGCTCGAAATTTGTTTTTTGCCCAGACTCCCCTTGGTTATTGCCTATTATATTGTTTTCGAAATGGTTTGGAGCGGTTTCATCCAATCCAGCGCTACCCCAATTGTTCTCGTAATCGGTATCTATGGGATCATCATTGTTTTCAGGCAGTTGTCCGGTTCCAGTATCCGATAGGGTGTCTGAAATAAGTTCATCAGATAGTTCATCCATGGTTCTTTCAGAGGTTACTTCATCGGATCTGGCATCTTCATAAGCATTAAGGTTGTCCATAGCGGCTTCGGAAATGGTTGATGTTTCACTTTCATCCCGTTCGAGAATAGGGTTTTTCTCTAATTCAGATTCTATATATTCAGTTAATTCGGCGTTTGAAAGTTGTAATAGTTTAATGGCTTGTTGCAATTGCGGTGTCATTACAAGTGTTTGGGATTGTCGTAGATCTAATCGTTGGGAAAGGGCCATTTTAACTTTCCCTTATAGTTTGAACCTGTCTCCGAGATAAACGCGTCTCACATCCTGATGAGCGACAATCTCAGAGGGTGGGCCTTCCATTAGGACGGCTCCATCATGTAAAATATAAGCGCGGTCTATTATATCTAATGTTTCTCGAACGTTGTGATCAGTTATCAACACTCCTATCCCCCGATCTTTTAAATGAGAGATTAAATCCCGCATTTCGTTGAGCGCTATGGGATCAATGCCCGCGAGTGGTTCATCTAAAAGAATGAAATTAGGATTAGAAGCCAGTGCTCTCGCTATCTCAACTCTGCGGCGTTCTCCGCCAGAGAGAGCTAACGCTGGGGTGTGTCGTAAATGACTAATAGAAAATTCGGCTAGTAAATCATCTAGAGTTGCATCCCGTCGATGTTCATCCGATTCAACAATTTCCAATATCACGCGGATGTTTTGTTCAACAGTTAAACCACGAAAAATAGACGCCTCTTGAGGCAAATAGCCAATTCCTAACCGGGCACGACGATACATTGGGAGATCTGAAATGTCATTTCCATCTAAAGTGATCGCCCCATAATCAGCGGTAATTAGACCCGTAATTACATAAAAGAAAGTTGTTTTACCTGCGCCATTAGGGCCAAGTAGGCCCACGGCCTCTCCGCGGTCTAGCGTTAAAGTCACATCTCGCAATACAGGGCGCATTTTAAACCTTTTACCGATGTTCCTAGCTAGTAATCCGGTTTTTTTCCTAACCAAACGGGGAGCATTTGTTTGAGCAGCGTCAAACGAAGAATTTGAAGGGTTTAACTTTAATTTTCTGTTCACAATAAACTCGATCTTAATTGGTGTGTTGATTTTTTGGTGTGAATAATCCTCTCACGCGACTGCCATTCTGAGCACCTCGGTTTGATAATAAACGACTAATTCCCGTGTTTAAATTCACTTCTGCTACAGCACCATTTAATTGGTTTTCTCCTCTTGTGATTTTGACGTTTCCTGATAACGTCGCCAAACCTTCCATGAGATTATAAACTCCTTTGTCTCCCCGTATCACTTCTTCGGGAGTGGTGATTTTCACGTTTCCGGCTGCATCAATGCGTTTTGCTTTGAGATTTCCTTGTTTATCATTGTCGAAGTATATGCTTAATATATCGGCCCTAATATTTCTTTTATTTTGACTTGCGACTGCGTTACCTCTAGCTACGGCTAGATTTTTGTCTTCTTGATATTCCAAACTTTTGTCGGCAGTGATCGTTTCTGAAACAGTCACTAATCGAAGGTTTTTTCCTGTTAATAAAACGTTTGACTCGTCAATATCATAAATCCCTTTATCTCCATAAGCGGTTCTCTCTGGCGAACTGACTACAACATTTCCAATCGCCTCTAGGAGGTAGATTTCCGTTTTATTAGATTTGGTGTCCCGATAGCGTGCTGTAAGGACGTCTGCATTGACACTAAATGATCCCTGACGAGCTATGGCGTTACCTCTTGCCACATAGATTTTGGATTCTGCTATCCATTCGATCCCATCGTTAGCTTCCACGGTAATCGGTAGAGATGCTGTTTGGGTTTCCTGTTGCCCAGCAATTGCGGGGCTAAAGAATAAGCACATCAGTATTGATGCGTAAAATGCGCGCAACCACCGAAGAATAATACCGGATCGTAGGCGTTTCATGTGTTGCCTTTCTGGGCACTTCTTAACACGGCACGACTCTTTCCCAAGAAAAATAAATGTTTTCCCTGCCTTCGTAATTCGAATCCTTCAGCTTTTATTTCTCCTGCCATTCCATGTCCCGAAACTGGTTTGTCACTTCTAGCGATCCCGGATTTTAGATTAATATGAATTGTACTGGATTGGAATTCGTATCCCTTATCGTAAAAAACTACTACTTCGCCTGACAAATCCACCGTCTCTGCAATCTTATTATAAATTCCTTTTGTGGCGCTTAAAGCTACCCACTCGGTTTTAGAAATCATTATATCTGCTTTGGGCGCATCGAGATAAATAAGATTATCCGATTTACTGCGTTGAGATGCGATCATCGCTGAAACTTGATAGGGTCTACTTTTTTCATCTACTCCGACGTATCGGGGATTCTCCATAATCAATCCATCAATATTGGCTCCTCGCATAGCGGATTCACCGACACGGAATTTTCCTTCTTCGGGCATCAGTTGCGGCCAGGCAAATGTTAGCCCAACTATTGCTAATGCTGTTGCCGGGAAAATTAGCTTCATTAAAATCACCGGACGACTCGATCTTGTGTTTAGTTTGTAATGGAGGGGGTGAATATTAGAACGCGTTAAATATTTAAAGCGACCCTTTTGTAAAATGGCCGAACGAGTACGATCGAGGATATTACTTACCACTGATTTTTTCCAACTCAGTGCACGTCATTGCAACAAGCTTCCAATAGCGTCAAAGATAAAAGAATAACTTAATGACTAAATATATCTTCGTTACCATACCCTATTAAGTCTAATTGAGCACGTGTTTGTAAAAATTTAAAACAAGCATCTGCTAAAACAGTTCGACCTTCGCGAGCTAATCGCCGATCTAGAATGCCCTTAATTTTATGTAAATGCAGCACATCCGAAGCCGCATAAATTTGTTGAGCGTCTGAAAGTGTATTTGTTCCCCAGTCCGAAGATTGTTGTTGTTTTGAGAGATCGATGTCTAGAAGTTCTCGACATAGATCCTTCAGGCCATGTTTATCGGTATATGTTCGTGTGAGTTTCGAAGCAATTTTTGTGCAATAAATCGGAGTCGTTGTAACTCCTAAATAAGCTTGAATTACAGCTACGTCGAACCGAGCATAGTGGAAAATTTTTGTAATGTAAGGATTCGTTAGTACTGATTTGAGATTGGGTGCTTGATAAAGATTTTTTTCGAATTGAATCAAATGGGCATCGCCGTCTCCCATTGAAAGTTGGATCAAGCAAAGCCGATCACGCTCAGGCCTAAGCCCCATCGTTTCACTGTCGACGGCTACTGAATCACCTATATTAATTTCGGGGGGTAGATCACCCTTGTGAAGTGTGATCGTCATCTTTTCTCAATAATTAGTTTCATCAAAAAACCATGGAACTATCCATAGGGAAATTTTCATATCCTTCACTAGCTCGCAATACAACCCTTAATATTTGTTTATTTGTTTATTTATTTGCGGATTTAATTGAAAATCGAAGAAATACGGATTCAAAAACTTTTGTTTTAGACAGTTGAGTTTTTACCGGCCACAGTGGTTCTATGCATGGTTCTTCTGAATTTTTCATGTGGCCATCTATTTCCTCGATGCAATGTGCAACGGTTATCCCATATTACGACGTCGTTAGGTTGCCAGCGATGTATGTATGTGAATTCTGGTCTTGTAACCCAAGAAACTAATTCATTTATAAGCGCACGGCTTTTTGAATAATCCCATCCTTCAACGCTTTTGCAATGACTGCCTAAAAAAAAAGCTTTGCGTTTTGTTTCGGGATGTTGCCGTATTAGAGCTTGACGGACTGGAGGAACTTTTCGTGTTTTTTCGTCTTCGCTGAAGACATCTCCGATTGCGAGAGCCCGAGAATAAACGATAGAGTGAATACAGACCAAATCTGACAGTTCTTCTTTTGATATTCCACTATAAGATCCTGGCCATTTGTCATATGCTGTTCGAGAGTCGGCAAATTCTGTTTCGCCTCCTGTTTTAGGTACTTCGCGAGCCGAAAGGATTGAAAGATCAGCGGGAATCGGTTTGAATGAAGAGTCAGTGTGCCAAAGCGTATTTCCAAGTTGGTTTTTTGAACGCTGGTGATTCGCAGGTCTGATTTTTTCATTTTCCCCTACGTTAGATAGGCTCGAAATTTCAGGTCTCGTTTTCCCTCCGAACCGGCTATGCGTGAGGGAAAGTTCTAACTCGCCAAACCGGCGTGAAAAGTCAATTTGTTGATCATCGGTGATGTGCTGGTTAGGTATAACTACAACAGAAAATTTGTTAAATGCTTGTTTGATTATCGTAAATTCCTCGTCGCTTATGAAACTGGCAATATCAATTCCTTCAACCGCGCAAACGAAATTCAGATCAGGTTTAAGAGGGTGGATCAGTGCATTCATTAAAAGTTCCAACTAGGTTTTTCTATTAGTTAACAATTGAATCACTCTCTTTATAAAATACAAGTTAGATAGATTATTGTACTAATGCCGTTTTGGGACAATTAATTTGTGAATTTTTGTTGTGATACAATTATCTAGGGTTAGTATCATGTTGTTAATCAGATCATATTTTTAAAAGTGTTCTTTGGTTTTGTTTCTAGAAAATTTACCATTTTTCCGGAACTTGTTGTTATTTCGATGCGCTTAATTTTCTTTTGTGTTTTTTGTATTATTTTTGTTATTGAGTGAGATTAAAATTATTTATGATGAGGTAAAAGTAGTTGCATCCGTAGTTCTCAATGTTCCATCGATTGTCACGCCTTCTGTATGAAATTCATTGATTTGTTTTTCGGTGTAACCAGCTTCGCGTAGAATTTCTGAGCTATGTTGGCCCAAATTAGCAGGCAGACCTCTGATAGATAATGGGGTTTTTGAAAATTTCATAGGTGGTGATGTTAGCCTAATCGGCCCTTCAGAAGGATGCTCCAATTTCTGGAAAAACCCCACTGCCTTGAGGTGAGGGTCATTTGAAAGTTCGTTTAGTTTGGTGGCTTCTCCATGGGGGATATCGGCCTCTTTTAATGCTTTCAATAGGTCTGACGTTTTCCAATCAGCTACTAATTCTGACACCAGTTCATATAGTTCACCAATCAATTCACTTCGGACCTTTGGGTCCAAAACACGGAGATCATTAACCAAATCATCACGCTTCATCAAAGAGAAAAAAGCTGTCCATTGTTTGGTATTATATGGCAGCACACAAACATAACCATCAAGCGTGCGGTATGGTCGCCTGAAGTCCACCATAGAACGTTCGTAACCAGCGGGACCTAACGGTGGTTCAAAAGTTTGTCCCGAGTGATGTTCTACTAGATTGAACCCCACCATTGACTCGAACATTGGTACTTCCACTAGTTGACCTTTCTTAGAGCGTTCTCGGTTAAACAATGCTGCTAAAGTTGCATGAGCCGCAATTTGCGAGCAAATTTTATCGCACACTGACGCATTAACAAATGTTGGTGGCCCGTTTCGCCCTCCTTGCATATCAGCCATTCCCGAAACTCCTTGAATTATATCATCATATGCGGGTCGTTCAGCATATGGTCCGGATTGACCAAATCCCACCAACGATACGAAAATAATATTTGGATTGACCTCTTGGCAATCGACATAACCTAATCCCAGACGATCCATCGCTGCCGGTCTAATAGAACTTATTACGGCATCAACTGTCTTAACAAGCTTAAGAAACACTGATTTGCCCTGCTTTGATTTTAAATCTAGAGCAAGACTTCGTTTATTTCGGTTTGCCATCAAAAAAAAATGCCCCATTCCCTTGTGACGGAAGGGAGCTATGCCCCGCGTTATATCACCTTCTAAACTTTCTATTTTAACAACCTCGGCGCCATAATCACCTAAAATTTGGCAGGCGTATGGTCCATATCCAACGGTCGTGACATCTAATATTTTCACTCCAGCTAAAGGGCCAGTCATTTTTTCCTCCTCATACGCGGAAAAGATATTTAAACTGCAGAAGTTAGTTTTGATTGAACTTTTTGAAACGGCGGTGTCGGCGTTGGACCCGTTTGGAAGCGTATTGGGCCTTTAGCAAAGGTTTTGCAATTGCTTCGTCTTATTAGAGTTTATTATGGGATCCGTCGCACATTGGGCCTTTTCTAGTGTGTTTGCAGCCGCAAAAAAATACCTTCGCATTTCTCTCGGCCTTATATCGTAAAGGCATAAATTCTGAATTTTTATGGGAGCCATCGCAAAAAGGTTGTTTTAAACTTTTTCCACAGGTGCACCATGAATAGGTTTTTCCAGCTTCAACTTCAATTGGATAGGGTGATTTTTGAGGTGTTTCTGGGTTAGCCATTTGTATTCCCCTATTGATGAACTTTTCTTTAAACTATTTAGTAGTGTTTCTATAGTCTATAGCGCAGACGTGATTAATACTCGATGTTTATATAATTGTTTAAACGGGAATACTCCAACAATTATGTGTAGGGCGCCCCAATGCTGGATACGACATTTTAATATTGTGCCGGAAGTGTGTAACGCGTCGCTTTGATTTAGAATCCATAGCCATATAATGGAGAAATTTTGTAAAATATAACTTAGTTTATATAGCGCGTGAATATTACTTCGTATTCAAGCTGAGAATTATAGATTACTACGACAATGATACACTTTATTTACATATAAAAATAACGATTGCAGAAATAAGAGTCTATAAGAGGGGGATTTTGGCCGCCGCAGCATTTTGTCCTTTATGGGGCTTATCTTGATGAAATTGATATAGTGGACTAAGGGTAAGTAGACATAGATTATTTGATTAGTTAGGCCAAACGGTATTTTAGCAGTTGCGGACGAGGGGCTTTAAATGGTCGCAATCGATGTTTTGAGAGTTGAGGGGCTTGGAGATTGGTGGCCTAATCCAAAACCAGCTAGGGAACACTTTCCTAACTGGATTAAAAATTTAAAGAAAACTAAACAATCAACAGGGGAATTAAATATAGCAGATTGTATGCCAGCTATAGAAAGCATGTTGCATGGCTTGATTATAGAATTTCCGGTTGACATCACATTTGAAAATCTAGGATTTAATAAAAACATAGGAAAACTAATTAGTTGTAGCCATATTGGCTATCCAGTAATCGAAGGTCATCACGATAGCCAATATACGGAGGCTGAATTTCAGAATTATCATGTTGTGAAAATTGGCTTGCCGTGGATATTTAGCGTCCCAGATGGTTTCTCCTGCCTATTTACGCCGCCGTTTAATAGGCAAGGTTCGGAGGATTATTTTTGCCTATCGGGAACGGTTCGTAGCGACCTGTATTACAATATGGTCAATATCCCAATAGCTCTGAAACTAAAAAACAAGGGCGACAGGATTACATTGAATAAAGGCAAACCTTTCGTTCAAATTTTGCCATTTCAAAGGACGCCAGTACAAGTTAATTACGGCTTAGCTGACAAAAACAAATTGAAGACATCTATTGAAAATATAAACAAAAATGAGAAACAGTACTTGAATGAATTGAAAAATTGGAGATAACGGTTTTAAAAATATAGACGTTTTCACTTTTTCAATCACTTGATTCAAGCTTATTTGTTTGATTTGTGACAGATGTCACAAAGATTTCAACTTGGATAGTTTAAAGTCTCTTTGAAAAATGGTTTATTAGTTTTTTACATGATCCCGCTGAGGAATATAAGGAATACTGTCTTTGTAGTAACCGGTTCATTCGGGGGATGGTCTATCTGCGGCGTCGGAATTGGTGAGTTTGGAGTACGGTATGGTATCCAAGAGTTATAATGACTTAATTATCCAATATAGTAATAGCAGTGGTTTTGTTCATTATGCGAATGAGACTGAGGGTGCTTCACTTCAAAGCGGGTTGACGCAAACTGCAGCTTTTGAGGGTTTTGAAAGTGGTGATATCCAGTTTACTCGATTTTTCAATAACGTAACG
>CAZADS010000079.1:0-19581 GCA_964483985.1 uncultured Thalassobaculaceae bacterium | reverse complement strand
TACAGGAGTTAACACACCAATAATTGAGACCGTGCTGGCCTTGATCAAATTGCGCGCTAAGATGACTGGTCAATTACCTAATTAGCCGTCGAGCGATCTTACGGTAGTATAAATGAAATTTCCAATGGTGGCATATTGTGTGCGTTATAGTCTGAATGCTTTTAGAACAATTGAGTTAGAGTAATTATATTCTACTAAAAGTTTGATTTTAAATATTAAATTAGTTCTTAATTAAAAACTAATTTCAATAAAGCTATTAACTTAGGTTTCCCAATTTCAAAGATTATTCAACGTTGGCGGATTATTGAATTAATTGCACTATTTTTTTTGGGCATAGTTTAACCATGCGAATTACTGATAGATTTTTAACTAAATTCTAGACAGTAATCACCGCCATTATTGAGGTCTTACTACATTCAGTACTTGAGTGCATGCTTGATAAAATAGCGCGGTATCTAGCATTACGGTCAGTAGCTGAAAACCTTGCTCGATACGAAGGTCAAGCTCTTTGCGGTCGTCAATATTATAGATATGGATTCCTAGAGGCATGTTGTGCTGTCTGGCGACATTCGCGACCTGCGATATATAGCGTTCTACTTCAGGATGATCGACTTCGCCTGGAACGCCTACTGATTGTGATAGATCCGTAGGTCCGATAAATACAAGGTCGATGCCATCGACAGCAATGATTTCCTCTATGTTATCACAGCCCTCTGTTGTTTCGACCATGGCAATTACGCAGGTTTTTTCATTCATCCGATCGAAATAGTCTGGCCCAAAAGCTTTTCCATATTGTCCTGGTTTTACAGCAACACAGATTCCACGGTGGCCATACGGATGATATTTGGCCGCCTTTACCACATTACGCGCCTGTTCGGCATTATCAATAATTGGAACAAAGACGCCTGTTGCACCAAGATCGAATGCACGGCTGATGAGTGAAGGATCCTTATTTGGTGGTCGTATTAACGGATGTAAGCCAACAACCTCTGCCGCGCGCAGTTGATGAATGACTGCCTCATAACTGTGCGCTGTATGCTCCGTGTCGAGAACTACGAAGTCAAAATCGGCGTAGCCCATTGCCTCTACAAGTTCTGGCGATTGTGTTTGCACATATCCCCCGACCAGTATCGTTCCGGATTGCAGAGCTTTTTTGATTGGTTCCATGCCGCCTTCTCCATTTAGCGCAAGGTAAGCCCGCCATCTACGAGCAGAGTGTGTCCCGAAATGTAGTAGGAATCATCTGAAGCCAAAAACAGGGCTGCTTTGGCAATGCTGTCTGGACCAGGAACAAAGCCAAGTGGAATAGAATCGATGTAATCGATACCTTCTTCGGAAGCCATCACCTTTTCAGCCATCGGTGTTTTGTGTAGGCTTGGTGCAATGGTGTTGCAGCGTATTCCCTTTGGTCCGTATTGGCGGGCGATAGATCGTGTGATGGCAAGCACGCCGGACTTTGCCGCGTTGTAGTCAATGGTTCCCCGCCCGAGCCATGGGGCAACAGAGGCAATATTGATGATATTGCCTCTGCTTTGTTCCTGCATCGCTGGGAGTACTAGGCGGGTACAAATGAATGTGCCGGTAAGAGTAACCGCAATCGTTCGGTTCCAGGTGTCAAGGTCAATCTCCTCGATAGACTTATATGAATTAACACCAGCATTGTTGATAAGAATATCAAGACTGCCCCACTCGCTTAAGGTGGCGGCCACCATTTTTTCAACCTCTGACCAGTTAGAAACATCGGCTTGATAGAGGAGGACGCGTTGGCCGTCATTTTGTATTTCATCGCATAATTTACGTGCGTTTTCCAATTCAGCGTCGTTTGGATAGTTGATTACGACGTGCGCCCCTTCTTGGGCAAAAGTACGTGCCATCGATGCGCCGAGCCCTGTCGATGCACCAGTGATGACCGCTACCTTGTTTTTAAGCCTCATGAACTGCCTCGCTTTAGTGCTGTGTGATCATATCCAACAATGTGACTCTGAATTCGAAATGTTTACTAAAGAAATCGCTACCGACTGCGTAAAATCATGTAATCAACATATTCGAGTTTTGATAGTATGTTCTTAATATAAATCTACTTCAAGTTTTCTTGATTGAATTCGTGTCTATCTCTCTCCAATTGGTGGATTTCTGGGAAAGTCCGAATAGAGTTAAAATGCGATGTCACCGCATAGGTAACAGCTTTACAAACCTACTTCCACAAATTGCTGTCTATTCAAAGTGGTAAAAGAAGCTGACGAAAGCTATGATAAGTCAGAATATTGTTAAGAGATGTGAATTCGAAAGTAGACGCTTGGTTTTAAAACAACGCCACAGTAAAAATATAATTCAATGAAAACAATGATTTGCATTACTGGCTCCTTTGCGTAGGAATAATTTGGAAATGAGATTCGAAAAATTAACTTTTGATAAAATTTGCGCAAGACCAGTAGTAGTGAAGTTAAACCGTCCGGTTGTTGCCCGGATCGCGACGATGCAAGAGTGGCCGCTGATTCTAATTGATTTGTATACAAAAGAGGGAATAGTTGGTCGTAGTTATCTAGAGCCCTATGTAATTAAATCATTGCATTATTTAGTGCCAGCGCTCAACGACTTCACCGAAATTCTTAAGGAATCTATTCTTTCTCCAGTCGATTTCTATGAAAAAGCTAGAAGATCGCTGCACTTTGTTGGGTATGAAGGCTTGTCGCTAATTGCTATTTCTGGACTAGATATGGCGATCTGGGATGCCCTCGCTAAAGCGGCTGACATGCCCCTTTGCGTTTTTTTAGGAGGATCGTTGGGCGCAGTGAAGGCATATAACAGTAATGGTTTATGGCTAAAGAGACCTGATCAACTTGGAGATGAAGCGATTGACTTAATAAATGAGGGAAATTTTAAAGCCATAAAACTGCGGTTAGGCCGAGATCGGGTTTCCGAAGATTTATCAGCAATAAGAGCTGTCAGAAGCGCCATTGGGGATGAAATGGAGATTATGGTCGATTTTAATCAAGGGTTAGATATGGCTGAGGCGCTTCACCGTTGTCATAGAATTGATGATTTAGGAATTTACTGGATCGAGGAACCTATTGTTTATGAAAATTTAGATGGTTATTCACAACTCACCTCTGAATTAAAAACCCCGATCCAGCTCGGCGAAAACTTTTATGGTCCAAGAGAATTGTACAGAGCTATACAAAAGCGGGCATCAAATTTTGTAATGCCTGATTTTATGAGGATTGGTGGGATAACAGGTTGGTTACGGTCCGCGGCAATTGCCGGAGCAGCGGGAATACCTGTATCCACGCATCTTTATCCAGAGGTAGGAGCTCATGTAATGCGAGTTACGGACACAGCACATTGGTTGGAATGGCAAGATTGGGCAAATATTATTCTAAAGAAGCCTTTCAAACTCAAGGGTGGTTCTTTGGAGATTCCAAATGAACCAGGCATTGGATTGGAATGGGATGAAAAATCTGTTTCCACCCATCTTTACGAAAAATAATTCAAAAACTGGTCATTCAGGTTTTGTTTAATAGGATTGAATGGTATCGAACTAAAATAAGGCGTTCAATTTTGTTTGGTAATCTAATTCAACTCTATTGCGCGGAAATAAATCTTTTAATATCAATAAACGTGCAAACCGTCAGAAATGGCCGGTGCCCGAATAGTTTTCGCTCTTGCTTTGGAGTCCGTTAAGTCTAAACAGGACTTGGTTGCCGTTTTGGTCAGTGAAAGTAAATTGGAACATATGGTCAAGAGAGTTCCGCATATTTTTAAACATCGGTCGCTGGGCAAGCGCCGATATCGTCGCCGCTTGCCCCATTGGACTAGAATTAGCTTACTGATGCCACGTGAACTGTTGTGGTTTTCGGGATGAGCTTTGTGAGATAACTATATTTACCAGTGCAGGACCGGGGAATGCCATCGCTTGATCGAGCGCTGCGGGTATATCCTTCGGATCTTCGACAAAGAAACCTTTGCCACCGAAGTCCTCCATGATTTTATCGTAGCGCGCGCCATAAATTAACGCATTGGGCTTCATGTTCATCATCGGGTTTTCCGGAATCTCCGGCATGCCTGGCCCAATGCCGCCATTATTGAGCACCACTATTTTGGCGGGTAAGTTGTATCTGGCTAGTGTTTCCATTTCCATGCCGGAGAAGCCAATGGCTGAATCCCCGGAGAGATGAATGACAGGTCGATCTGGATGCACTACGCAAGCAGCGATGGCATGACCGAGGCCTACACCCATAGTACCATATGTGCCAGCATTCAGGCAGGCTCGGGCGTCGGAGACCGGTAACTGAGTCAACCCAATATCCATCGTACCGGCACCCTCTGCACTGAGGATAGCGTTCTCCGGCATCCAAGCCGCAACGTCTCGCAACGCCCTAAAATAGCCGGCAGGCGCTGTATCATCGTTAACTTGCGACTTGATCTGAGCGACGTTCGCCGATACCTTCTCGTTGAGAGCTGTACGCCATGGCGTGTCTTTGGGATAAAACCACTGCCGCCCGCCGAGGGCTTGGTTCATCTGACTCATTATTGCTTTTCCATCACCTACAAGTGCTACTTCCGACGGTTTGTTGTGTCCAATCTCTTCTGCAGAGATGTCGAGTTGAATAACTTTGACGTCGGGTGCAAACCGCGGCGGAAGGCCGAAGTGGAAAATCCAGTTGAATCTGGCTCCCATTAAAAAAATGACGTCAGCTTGCTGTAGAGCTAGAGTGCGGGCCGCAGAAGCAGCCAGCGGGTGGTCGTCGGGGACAACGCCTTTGCCCATTGGTGATCGCACAAACGGGAGTTGAGTGCGATCGATAAATTCACGCACCTCATTTTCGGCATGTGCCCATGCCATTCCCTTTCCCACGAGCACGAGCGGTCGCTCGGCTCCTTCAAGCACGTCTAAGGCAGCTTCGATATTCTCTGCTGGTGCTATCATTCGTGGCGGTTCCGGAACACGTTCAACCTGAATGATATCGTCCAGTTCACATTCTCCAGAGATGATGTCATCCGGTATATCTAGATAGCAGGCACCTGGGCGACCGTATATCGAGTGCCGTGTCGCCATCTCTACATAGTAAGGTATACGCTGCACGCTTTCGATTCCGTGTGCAAATTTACAAAAAGGTGTTGCGATCAGCACTTGGCGTTCCTCTTGAAACGCTCCCATCCCACCGCGATAAGTTTCGGAGGCGCCGCCGATTAGAATCATTGGCCAGCAGTTTTGCTGGGCATTCGCAAGGCCTGCTAGGCCGTGTACTACACCCGGGCCAGTAACCACGATACACGCTCCTGGGCGGCCAGTCATGTAGCCATACGCTTGCGCCGCGTAGGAGGCTGCTTGCTCGTTGCGCATACCCACGTAGTTAATACCTTCTTCTTGTGCTGCCGCGGCAATCGGGCCGACTGGAAAGCCGACGACGCCGAATAGATGGTCAATGCCCTGCTGCTTGAGACTCCTCGCTATCAGGGTCGCACCGGTGATCTTACTCATCTTATTTTTCTCCCATTCGAATGTCCTAAACGGGACAATACGCTTTTTGGTACCGGGGTGAAAGTGGGTAATCGAATTCACTACGGATCAGGAATGCTATAATGACGAAAATTAAGAATGCGTAGTCCTCGTCTCACTCCTATGCTATCTGGCATCCATTTAGGTGATTTCTATAGAAAGCTGTTTACTATCGGGAAATTCGCTTAGATATGGAAGTGTAGGGGATTGATCGCAATTTTATTTTAGCCATACGAAATTTAACACAAGAGTAATTCGTTAATTGGGTTTAAAATGATTCTTGCGGCCGCAAAAATATTTTACATACACTGCAACTTCGGGAAAACCTAGTAACTCGAATGGGGTATTTGGCGCTCAAAAGCAGAGCTTTAGTGAAAAGGAAATATCGATGCCCATTACTGTAAAGTATGATTCTAACTAAATCTCTACTATCTTTTTGCGTCTCAATAGGTTCCCCTGATAGCGTCAGTTCGGCTATCAGAATCTCTTAATAAAAGTAGTTTTCTTACAGGGAAATAGTGACGTAATGATTGTACTGTTTGGCAAGGTATTTACACTTTGTGTTATTAAAAAAAATTCTTCCAGAAGGTAAACAATATGACAACGAATGGAACCTATGACATATCGACTGTCGCCCTGCTAGGACTGGGTGAGGCGGGCACAGCAATTGCTCGAGGCCTTGCAGAACATTGGCGTGGCCAAGCTAAGGAACATCACATAATCGCGGTGGATAAAGCTCAAAAGGATAATATTCGTGGTCCTGCAATTACAAGGCGTGCGGCGGAGATCGGCGTCGAAATTAACGACCACTATACGGAAGCACTGAGCGCGGCGAATATAGTCTTTTCTGTCGTGACTGGGATCGATGCGGCAGATGCTGCATCATCCGCTAAGGGGCTACTTAAACCAGGTACTTTGTATCTAGACGTCAACACATTAACAGGCAAGCAAACATCCGATATTGAATTGCGCATGAAAAATTCAGGATTAAATTATATAGATGTAGCGGCAATGGGTGGGTTTAGCACTTATGGTCACCGCGCGCCCTTAGTGCTTTCGGGGGAGAAAGCCGAACAAGCAGCAGCGTGGATGCAGCCTTTAGGATTTGATGTGACCGTTATGAGTGATCGGGCCGGTGACGCTTCCGCAGTAAAGATAATTCGCTCTATCATGGTAAAAGGATTGGAGGCGCTTGGTGTGGAATGCATGGTAGCGGCCCATCGCGCGGGACTGATTAATGAGGTTTTAGACTGTTTTTCTGACATCGATAGCCGTACTTTTGCGGGAATGGTGAAGTCATTAACCGCCAGCCATACAAACCATGCTAAGCGTCGGATGGAAGAAGTCGATAAGGTAATTGAAAATTTAACAGAGTTAGGCATGGAGCCGATCATGTCCACCGGCACAAGACGATCCCACGCGCGAACTGTTGATGCAGGTATCCAGGCGGCCGATGGCGTAAATCCGTCTTTCGAAGAAGCCGTTGAACTTCTCAGCCGAAGCGTTGTTAAGGGATAGGCAGTACAAAGTATTTATAATGGAGGTAGAAATATATGTGCCTCCATTTTTATTTTCATACAATCTGTAATGAAACTTCTTGATGTGCGTTTTCAATGTATTCCTAGTGATTGATGGAGTTACCCATAACGTAATTTCAAACAGCTAGTGGCAACGGAGCAAGAGTACTTGTTTAAGTTAAAACATCGATTTTGTTGAAATGTTACATTGAGAGAATCAGCGTCATGACAATTCGATTCCTGACCAAAAAGATTGAGTTTAGCGCCAACGGATTTATAGGAACTGAGGAGGAATGTAAGCGGAATGAAAGTTACGACCTTGATCAATGTTTGAGCAACACGATGAAGACTAACCCTTGCTGTAGACAACTTCTTTTCGGTTGAGACGATATATATCGGGACTTGAAATTAGGTAACGAGTGGGGTAACGATTTTACCATAAAATCCCTAAATTCGAGTTGCGACTTAGACGGTTTGCGCGATGGGTAAAAATCCTACGAGTTTTACAAACGTTTCACGTCGCCCATTGCCCATGGTTACTAAACTGAAAAATAGTATAAAAAGCGTATAAAACTAGCGAGTAGGCATCGAAGTTTCCATGAGATTGAAATTTAAGTTAGCGAAAAGGTCTCGTTTTGTTCGGCAAATGTTGTATTATGCGCTGAGAAAATTTTCAGAGAAAAATATATTATCATATGAACCAATCGCTGGGTTTTCTTTCGATGCAATAACTCATTTAATTAATATTGATGGAAGCTATGAGTTAGATGAGCTTGACTCGCTTTCGAGGTTTTTAGATCTGTTTCCATCTTCAAGTGGTATTGCATTGGATATTGGTGCTAATCTTGGCAATCATTCAATCCGTTTGTTTTCAAAACGATTTGAGCGAGTGATTTGTTTTGAGCCTAATCCAAAAATTTTTAAACTGCTGAGTATCAACACTGAGGATATTCATAATATTGAAATCAGAAATTTCGGTCTTAGCAATAAGAGTGAATGCGTAAATTTTAAGCTTAACAAAACTAATTGGGGATCTTCCAGTATTGTTAACCCCAGTGACGAAATAAAACCGGCCGACTTCATAACTATTGATGTTAAGTCATTGGATGAAGTTTTAACCGAAGTCGACAGTCCAATTTCTTTAATAAAAATAGATGTGGAAGGCCATGAAATTAACGTTCTTAACGGGGCGTTAAGAACAATTAGGCGAGATAAGCCCATAATAGTATTTGAAGAAAATGTTGAAACCGGCAGCGAAACCGAGGCTATAGTTTTGCTCAAGGATCTAGGTTATCAATTTTATGTTTTTAAAGAAAATTTCAAAATTTCTGATAGCCCTTCTGGGAAGCTATTAACTAAATTTCTGCAAGATATATTTGGGAAGCGTATTACTGTTGAAAGAGCATTTGATTTTGATAAGGGTTATTATCCTTTTATTTTGGCTATCCAAGATGGCTAAGCTTGTTTTTAAATTTACGTAATTAATTTAACACAAATTTTTAAATTTTTATAATTTGGGCTGATGATCTTGCTAGATACATTTCCTTCTTATAAGTTCATTAGCCAAACCTAGTAGACCTTGATTTTGCTTAAATCCTGTTAACAAATAGCACTGAAGAGTGACTTGTCATCTTACTAGGCATTTGGTAGTCCCCTGCTAAGTTTAGCTCGTGCTAAAATTCTGTTTCTCATTTAAAGAATGGGATCCAAATTTGGAACGAATGTTAGAATGCTTAAAATGTTACCATTGGAATTAAATTAAGGTTGGTGAAACTAAATTCACGATTTCCTCAAAATTCTTTGTGCTGCCAGACCTGATGCCAATGACAAACGCTTACGGTGAGGAGAAAGGAGAGGATATAGAGATGAAACTTTACGATTTTGCACTAGCACCTAACGCTCAGCGTGTACGGGTATTCCTAATCGAAAAAGGGTTGGAAGTCCTAACCGAACAGCTCAATGTTCGCGAAGATGATCAGTTCGTTGAACCTTTTAACTCAATGAACCCATTCAATTGTGTCCCATTTCTTGAATTGGAAAATGGTACGATTATAGCTGAATCCATGTCTATTTGCCGCTATTTGGAGGAATTATATCCCAAACCACCGTTGTTCGGAAAAACGATTGAGCAACGTGCCGTTATCGACATGTGGCTACGGCGATTTGAACTAGATGCTTTTACACCCATGCTCCACGCTATTCGCAACCATGTGCCAATGTTTGCAGGTAGGGTTGTGCCTGGTACCCGTAATAACTTGCCCCAAATTCCAATAATAGTCACTCGCAGCAAGGAGATGATGGAAATTTTTCTAGCGCGCGTTGAGCCACATATGGCCCAAAACGAATTCGTTGCCGGATCAAATTTTTCGGTGGCTGATATCACCGGTTTCTTTACTTTGCGTATGACTAGTATCTTGGGTATGGATTTAACTTCCTCTTATCCAGCCACCGCTGCTTGGTTTTCTAAAATTTCGACGCGGCCGGCTTTCCAAATTTAAGAATACAGTTTTGGTAAAGTTGATTTGTCGCGCACCAACCGGTGAAGCGAAATGGTTCTATAATAGCTAGCGTTTCAGCATTCTGAAAATGACACTAGTGAGCCTCTTTCCATCGTTTTAGCAATAATTGGATGAGATATTTATGAGCGAATTGTAACCGACCTTGGTATCAAAGTTATGTTGAATTAAGGAATTCTATGTGAGGTAAAAGAGAGCCGTTTACGCGTTAATCAAACAAGTTCTAAACTTTAAGAGTTTATCTTCCTCAGGCGCAGTTTGAGCAATCCTGCTGCAAACGCGTTTTTCGAATCGTTAGAAAAAAAGTACAAGCTATAGCAAATATCCTGCTAGGATTTTGAATCCTATTAACGGCCCCCAGCCACAGCTAAAGTATGACCCGAAATGTATGAGGCTTCATCAGAAGCTAAAAACAAAACTGCATTCGCTACTTCGATAGGCTGACCCAAGCGGCCGAAAGGTGTCATCCGGTCGGGGCTAAAGTCGACTGTTTCGTTGAGCTTTCGAAGATTTGTTCCGGCTATTTCTGTATCAATCGGGCCTGGTGCAACACAATTTACGTTGATATTATATTCAGCAAGTTCAAGAGCTAAATCACGCATGAAACCATGAACGCCTGCTTTACAGGCAGAGTATGCTGAACCACCTTCATAATAGGCTGTCCAGGGGGTTCCTTCACGAGCCCCGGATGAAAGGCAAATAATTTTTCCTCTCTTTTTTTTCATCATGTATGGGACTACAGCACGAGTGCAAAGAAATGTGCCTCGTAAATTTAATCGTACAGTATAGTCCCAATCTTCAATCGACATCTGCCAAATTTTTGAATTTCGGCTTCCCCCGACATTGTTGATAAGGATGTCAATTTGGCCAAAATGTTCAATAGCAGTTTCAATCAACTCTGACGCTGGCCTTTCTTCTGTAATATCACCAACTACTGTTACTGCATCTCCGCCCGCATTACGGATGCTTGCGGCAGTAGCCGCCAGTTTGGGGCCGTCTATATCGCCGAGGATTAATTTTGCGCCATCCTGAGCCAATCTGTGTGATATGGCTTCGCCTAAACCCCTCGCGGCTCCCGTTACTACTGCTACCTTGCCTTGAACACGTCCCATGAAACTCTCCTTTAATGATTGGTAGAGGGTGAGCCTGAAGCACCTAGAAAATATGATAATGTACTGTCGACAGCATTATGACTGAATACAAATTACATCCTGCCCGCGTGGTAAATTAATATGACTATTATGAAAATAAACATCATATAGCTAATAAAGTGGTAATGCGTTAGACTATTGGGTTTACCTAAAAAGGTTGCTGCAAATATGAAATGGATGAGCATTAATGGTGAAACCGATTAGAATTATGGCGGCATCTGGAATGCTAGGTTATGGGTTCACGGAGGAAGCATTCCATGGTGGATTAGCGCTTGGTCTTGACCTGATCGCATGCGACGCAGGATCTGCCGATGGTGGACCCTATTATTTGGGGAGTGGAACTGCTTTTGTATCGCGTTTAGCTGTTAAACGTGATCTAGGTTTAATGGTGACAGCTGGCTTTGAGGCTAAAGTCCCGGTGTTTATCGGTTCAGCTGGCGGAAGCGGGTCGGACGTACAGGTTGATTGGACTTTGGATATACTTAGAGAAATATGTATAGAGCATAAAATTAGTCCTCGGATAATTGTGCTCAGAAGCGAAATAGATATAGCTACTCTGAAGGCCAAGATCCGTGATGGCAAGACTTCATCTTTGGGTCCTATATCTCCCTTAACTAGTGAGGATGCAGACATAACACATCGGGTTGTTGCAATGATTGGAGCCGAGCCATTTCAGGAAGCCATTGAGGCCGGTGCAGACGTCGTCGTTGCAGGTCGTTCGAGTGACGCTGCAATATACGCATCTATTCCATTGAAGCTTGGAAGCGACCCCGGATTAGCGTGGCATATGGGAAAAATAATTGAATGTGGAGCTCAGGTAATAGAACCCCGCGAGGGACAGGATTGCGTAGTAGGAACAATTTACGAGGATTATTTCACCGTGGAACCGGGTCATCCTGAAAGAAAGTGTACTCGCACCCGAGTTGCTGCGCACACTCTTTACGAAAACCCAAGTCCATATTACCTGAAGGAACCAAGCGGTACTTTAAATACTAGCTCAGCTGTTTTCGAACAAATTGACGAACGACGAGTTCGAGTTTCTGGCAGTCTGTGGGAGCCAACGGACCAATACACGGTTAAATTAGAGGGAGTCAAAGAACTTGGCTACCGGACTGTATTTTTGGCAGGTATCCGAGACCCGATTTTAGTATCCACAATAGATGATTTTATAAGTGCCTGCAGATTACGGGTTGCCAAAGATGTTGCCACCTTAAGTATCGCTGAAACGGACTATACGCTCGGGATTAAAATCTATGGACAAAATGCTATTATGGGATTGAACGAACCGGTCACCAAAAGTGCCTCGCATGAATTGGCTGTTTTAGTGGACGTTATAGCGCGTACTGAAGAGAAGAGCCGAGCAGTCTGTGCTAAAGCACGTTATAGCCTTCTGCACACTGATTTTCCTGGCAGAATGTGTATCTCCGGTAATCTCGCAATTCCATTCTCCCCATCGGATCTTGGCGCCGGAACGGTTTATGAATTCAACATCTGGCACACTATGGAATGTGACGACCCTATGGAACCAGTCCGTATGGAGATACTTGATTTTTCATTAATTCCGGGGGCATCGTAAAATGACCAAACTGCAAGAAATTGCAAAAGTTATACGATCCAAAAATGCTGGTGCGTTATTACTAACGCTCGACGTTATGTTTGATAATGAGGATGCTTATCAGCGGGTTTGCGACTCTGGTGTGCTAAACCCCCGAACCATAAGCTCGCTTTATAACGTTAGCGACAATCAAGTGGAGATAACTCCATTCGATGTCGCACTTGCCATTAAAATTACATTACCGCGCGCTATCCCGTCAGGATCACCTGGAGATAGTGACGTGTATGGCGCTCAGCAGCATGCGCCTTTAATGGAACTCCAAATACCAAGTTTGTCGCGTAAAAAGATTTAAAGTTAGACTTTGACGTTCTCGGTAAAACCACATTTAGATAACAAATGGTTACCCTATATTAATAGCAGGAGCTGAAAAACATAGTTTGCTGGTGGAAACTAAACCTGAGAAGTTCGACAAGTTAGCAAGAATTGCCTAAAAAATGGTCAAGAGGCTTAAGCACGACGAATTTATAAACTTCGAAGAACGATGTCCACTTACTATCAAATTGATAAATAGGGGTGTTTAGGATTTGACAATTATTTGAGGTAAGACTCCATCTGTTACCAGAGTTTGGAGCCATCCGTGGTTGATACATGGGCGCTGACGACTTTCCAGCCGTTTGCTGGAAACTTTACGAAAGTCTGCGATTGACGCCCTATAAGATCTTTGCCCCGCACTTTGAAAACTAAATTGACCGAAGCAAAATTATAGCCAAGTGTTAGAATATCGAGCCGTAGTCGCTTCTCTTTAATGCCTGGACCTGGTGGTCGTGCGATTCTATGGGCATGAATTTCTTCAAAACCATAACCGTGCTCGTGCATTGCCAGACGAATCGTGAACGGAGAATGCCAAAAAGTGTTATCAAGAATATCTACGTTTTTATCAATCAAAGCTTGTTCGTATGCTTCAAAACATTCCCGAATTTCTTCAACGACGCATGGAATATTTGGTGTGAAGTTGGTCATTATAGCGACTCCATTGCTTCCGCTAGTCGAATTAAATCCATATCCGAGTTAGGTCCTGTTATTAATGATAAACCGACAGGCCGGCCATCTTTTACAAATGATCCCGGGATACTAATCTGTGGTAACCCTGTCAGGCCACCATGAGCGCAGAGACAAAGAATTTGTTCTCGAAGTTCATTTTGCTCATTTAAAGGCAAGCCGGTTTCTGGAGCGGGGAAGGGAGTCGTTGGTATTGCCATGACACTACCAGGTGGCAATAGGGAAATTAGCCGAGCGCGGGCTTCACGGCGTATCAAGGTTGCCGATTTTCGATCTTCATCACTAATCATTGATCCCAAAATCAAGCCTCTGGCGACATTAAAAGCAAGGGGTGGGTTTTCATAATTAATCCAATCACGGAAGGTTTCCCAGGCTTCAGCGGGTTGAAGTGTTCTTTGTGCTCGTCCCCAGACTGACAAGCCTGGTGGAGACATCACTTCTTCCACTACATCGTCAACGACTTTCCGAACGCGATTCAGTACTGTCAATAGCGCTATTTGAGTGTCTGGATCGGAAAACCCAAAAGCATCGGTCGCTATTATGAGTTTAGAAGGCAGGGATCCCCCATGATCGGAAAACATAGCTTCAGATACTTTCACCAAAGTGGCTGCATCACGCGTGAACCAACCGGTAGTGTCGGAACTAGGTGCTTGAGCCATCATTCCATCCAATGGAAGTCGACCATGAGTAGGTCGGATGCCGTAGAGATTACAAAAACTCGCAGGCACCCGCACTGAACCTCCGGTGTCTGTCCCAATCGCTGTGTCAACCATCCCACTTGCGACTGCGGCAGCCGAACCTGAGGAAGAGCCTCCAGGCACATGGCCTGGCGCGGCAGTGTTAAACGGAGTGCCGAAAAAAACATTTTCCCCTAGAATACCGAGTGAGATTTCGTCGGTGATAGTTTTGCCAGCTAAATTTGCACCATTATCGAGTAAGGTTTGCACCGCCCATGCATGACAGGTGGGTAACGATTGCTTACGAGGCCAGAATGGATTACCGCCGCCTGTCGCATGGCCTGCAATATCGAATAAATCTTTAGCACCGAAAGATAACCCCGTTAACGGTCCCCCGAGTTTTCCCGCAAGTTCAATCCGCTCGCCCGGTAGGAAAGCATCTGTTTTAAGGTTGTCGGCGGCTTTCACTGGCGGTATTTCCGGAATTTAAAGCTATAGTCAGGTTTGATAAAAATCAGTTTCACAGCATTACTGCACATGAACACGTTCCTTTATTCGTTCGAGAGGTGATAGATTATGGCAATAAAATGGACCAACTTTGGATAGGAATGTATTCAATTATTACACACAGTTTAGGTGGGTCTAGATTTTGTTCGGAATTTTCGGCACTGTTATATTCACAATAATTAAGGGTACCATATTTATTGGCAAAGAATAAATTGGTTGACTGGTATATAATTGAGAATGCTCAAAAAATCACCAATACAGATTATCGAATGTCATGCAGAGGGGGAAGTCGGTGACGTAATAGTTGGGGGTGTTGAGCCTCCTCCAGGGAATACTGTATGGGACCAATCTCGCTATATTGCTTCTAATCAAACCTTGCGTAACTTTGTATTGAATGAACCTCGTGGTGGAGTCTTTCGGCACGTAAATTTGCTGGTGCCGCCAAAGAATAAACATGCAGATGCCGCTTTTATCATTATGGAACCTGCCGACACTCCTCCAATGTCCGGATCGAACTCAATTTGCGTCGCTACAGTCCTGTTAGAAACGGGAATGTTTCCAATAGCAGAGCCTGAGACCCATTTGACTTTAGAGGCGCCCGGTGGCTTGGTTAAAGTAGTTGCTAGTTGCCGAAATGGAAAGGCTATGTCGATAAGGTTGCGTAACCTTCCGTCCTTCACTGACAAAATGGATGAACCACTGGAAGTTCCGGGCTTGGGTACATTATTAGTAAATACAGCTTTTGGCGGAGATAGTTTTGTTTTGATAGATGCCGCTTTGCTTGGTTTTTCCCTTTTACCAGATGAAGCGAGGGATATTGCTGCGATTGGGATGTTGATCACTGCTGCGGCAAACGATCAACTTGGATTTGAGCATCCTACGATACCTGATTGGAACCATATCTCATTTTGTCAAATAACCCTTCCGGTGGAACTTAGAGATGGAGTAAAATACGGACGTAATGCAGTGGCGATACGACCTGGTAAAATTGATAGGTCCCCCTGTGGAACAGGATGTAGCGCCCGAATGGCGATTTTGCACTCGCAGGGTGAATTGAAAATCGGGGAACAATTTATTGGGGAATCTCTTATTGGTTCAACGTTTGATTGTAAAATAGAGAACATAACTAAACTTGGAGACCGGGATGCTATCATACCATCTCTCACTGGTAGTGCTTGGGTTAGCGGCAAGCGGACCTTAATGCTTGATCCAGATGATCCGTGGCCACAAGGCTATCGGTTAAGCGATACATGGCCGGATAGTAATTAAAACAGCGGAAGTTATACCCCGACAACAAAAGCATTTTCTTTTAATGACTTGGATGCACGGTCGCTTGGAATATAGGATTTAGATGCTGGCTATTCCTAACGTCAATCGGGGGATTCTTGAAATTTTTATTGGAAGGGATGGTGTTCGACGTCATTGAAGCATCTCAGTTATCAGACGATGGTCTGGTTGTCGCCGTTTTTATGACGTGTGTCCCATTGGCAGCCCAAGAACGGATCCCGAATGAATATAATGCAAAGATTATTAGGATAAATCTTCTGGATAGGTATCTAAAGAATATTTAATATTATTCCTTGTTGTTTTAATAAATATAAAAATCTAAATTTCTTAGGGGGTACCTCGTGAACGATATTTTTGATTTTTCAAATCGGCACCGTGACCTTATGGCGCGGGATGAAGAATATGTGCTGGGCTGGCGTTTTGAGCCACGCATTATTTTTGACCGAGGGGAGGGTGTACGGCTTATCGATATTGATGGCAACGTATATTATGACCTAAGTTCTGGAATGATGAGTTTAACCCTTGGTCATGGTCATCCCGAACTGGTGGAAACCATCAAAGAGATGGCTGATCGTTTTGTGCATCAATCTTCTTGGTACACTAACCCGTGGGCTGTCGAGTTTGCAGAATTGTTAGCGACTACCCTTCCAGGTGAGTTGAAAATGACGAACTTTGCGGTTACCGGTTCGGAAGCCAATGAGATCGCTATGCGCATGGCTCTTGGCGCAACTGGTGGATTTGATATTTGCTCTATGGTTCGAGGCCTGCATGGGGGTTCTTTGGCGGCAGAGTCTATGACTTCAGTTGGTGGCGCGCGACGACGTGGCCTTGGTCCACTTTCAATTCCTGCGCGCTCAAACTGTATAATCCCGGCTTTTTATTATAGAGCGCCCGAGGAAGATCCGGAAATATGGGACGCGATTAGCCTTCGCATGACAGAGGAATTAATCGAATATACCACGTCACAAGAAATAGCTGCGTTAATGTTAGAGCCGATTGCAGTTCCAGGTGGAATGATTGTACCATCTAATCGCTGGCTGACTGGAATTCGGGAAATTGCAAACCGTTGGGAAGCGCTCCTCATCTTTGATGAATGCCAATTGGCGCCGGCTAGGCTCGGTACTTTTTGGGGTTTTGAGGCTTACGACGTGTCCCCAGATATACTGACGTTTGGAAAGGGTTTATCAGCGGGTTTCGCATTTTGCGGTACGGTGACTACACCTGAAATTGCGGAAAAAATACGTGGTTCTAGGGGATTACCTTGGTCTGGGACCTATCCACAAGATCCCCTTCCAGCTGCCGTTGCCCTAAAACAACTTAAAGTGGTTTTGCGTGATAACTTGGCAGAACACGCTCACAAAACCGGATTAGTGCTTGAAAAACGTCTTGCCGAGCTTTCAGACAAATATGATTGTATCGGCGATGTTCGAGGGCGCGGCCTATACCGTTTGATAGATATTGTAAAAGATCGGGTTTCGAAGGAGCCAGACTCTGAAATGTGCGAAGCTATCCGCTATCATGCGCTCGCGGAAGGCTTGGTACTCATAACAGTGAAAAACTATATTCGTATATGCCCACCGCTCATCGTTTCGGAATTGGAAATCGACGAAATTGTAGGTCGACTAGACGAAGCCATCACCCGGGCTGTTCGAGGTGAAGCAGTGCCAACCAATATCTCTTCGTCAAGTTCTTTAGCTACAAATGACGCGAGGAATCAGTTGTGAACAAACAGGATATAGTTGGTTATATTAACACTGAAATATGATCGCTTGTGCTCTTATGGTGTTGATAGTGATTTTATTTAGCTGAGGCTCCCACGCCTTGTTGCAATTCTGTCTAGGATATCGTCGGGCTTTTGCTAAGATTTGGGATTTAATCGAGATGAGATGGTTTTGTCAGAGAGTCTTTTAGATCGTAAGTACGAAGTTGTCATTTGTGGTGCCGGTATTGCGGGAATTGCTGCCGCTTATGCGGCGGCCGATGCTGGTTTAAAAAAAATATTGCTTATTGATTCAGGAGCTCCGTTATCATTGACGAGCGATAAATCTACGGAATGCTACCGGAATTGGTGGCCGGGTCCTGACGGGGCTATGGTTTCGTTGGTCAATCGCAGTATAGAATTGATGGAGGGGCACGCGAGAAAATCCAGTAATAGATTACTTTTGAATCAACATGGTTACTTGTTCGCTACAGCAAAATCAGAGATGATTTTCCAGTTTGAAAAAGATGCTATAAATGCCCAGAATTTAGGAGCAGGACAATTTCGAAGAATTGGTTCGGAAAAAGAATATCTAACGTCCCCGAAATTCAGTTTCGGGAATGACCTTGACGGGTCAGATTTAATTACCAACCGACCTCTAATTTTTAAATATTTTCCATATCTTAATCCAGAAACGAGGGCAATCTTACATGTTCGACGTGCTGGTTCATTGAGCGCACAGCAATTGGGGATGTATCTTCTTGAAGAAGGTAAACGGAGAGGCGTGGAATTTTTGTCAGGAACACTATTGGGAGTAGAGACGGCAACTGGACGTCTGCACGGGGTCAGTATAGAAATAGGTGGTAAGGCATATTCTGTGCGTTCGGAAGCGCTAATTCTCTCACCGGGGCCATACCTGAAACACATTGCGAATGTAACTGGTATTGAATTACCTGTTTTTGTTGAGAAGCATATTAAGATCACTGTTCCGGACATTTACGGCATATTGCCTCGGTCGGCACCTCTAATCATTTGGTCCGATCCGATAATGCTACCATGGACTGCCGCAGAAAGAAAAATTCTGGAACAATCCAATGAAACTGAGTACTTAATTCGCACTTTCCCGTCGGGTGTGCATGGTCGGCCTATAGGTTCTGGTAATCAAGTATTAATGTATTGGACTTACAATAGTGAAATCTCTGAGGAGCCCGTTTTTCCCTTGGAATGGGACCCTTATCTCCCGGAAATCACTCTTCGGGGAATGGCAGTTATGGTCCCTGGATTAAAACGCTATTTTGATCCAATGCCAAAACCCTATATAGACGGCGGTTACTATACAAAAACAGCAGACAACCGGCCTTTGATTGGCCCGTTGGGCAAAAAGGGGATTTACATCTGTTCGGCATTTTCTGGTTTTGGGATCATGGCCTCCTGTGCGTCAGGGGAATTGATAGCACGTTACCTAACCGGCCAAAACGTGCCCGCCTACGCAAAATTCTTTCACCCAACACGATTTTCAAATGCAGAATATATGAAGCAAATTCAGGACTGGGATACAAGTGGCCAGCTTTAGGTGATGAAACTAATTATATTGAATATTGGATCGCCACATATAAATCTACGGATTCTTGTGTTTTCTCTATACGCAATGGCTGAAAGGCCCTGTAAAAATAGATTGGGCTAATTGAATGTACAAAATTGGCATTGATGTGGGGGGTACTTTCACCGATTTTGCACTCTTTGATGAAGATTTTGGGAAACTTCATTTCCAAAAAGTTCCATCTACCCCAAGTGATCCATCTGAAGCAGTTGAAAAAGGCCTAAAAGAGTTGATCAGCCTTCACAGCATAGATGTTTCTAAAATCAGGTATCTAGGTCATGGGACAACAGTTGCCCTTAATATGTTACTGGAACGGCGAGCTCCGTCCATAGGTCTCCTTACGACCAAGGGTTTTCGCGATGTGCTGGAAATTGGACGACAAATTCGCCCACATCTTTATGATTATCAAAGTTTGCGACCTCAGCCTTTGGCGCGCCGTTTTCATCGATTGGAGATTCCTGAACGTGTCTCGGCAGCAGGTCAAGTCCTGACTCCCTTGGATTCAAGTTGTGT
>CAZADS010000078.1:0-54149 GCA_964483985.1 uncultured Thalassobaculaceae bacterium | reverse complement strand
CGAGTAACTTTCTATAATTAAGCCCCGTTTCACCAAATCAGAGACGGCATTTCCCAAAACTACTTCATACTCGGTTACAAAAGGTCCAAGATCGACGTCAGCGTGTAGCAAACCACGAGCTAAAAAAAAACCTTGGCTTTTTAATAGTTCAAGATCTGCGATGGTAATCTCATTCATTAACGTACCCAAAACAGTTGTTGTTTAAGCAACTCGTTAATTCTCATCTGATTTCTAAATAAACGACAACCTCTATCAAAACACTAGTGGTGTGTGATAAGTCTTATTTGAGGAAATGTCAGGTTCTAGAATCTTTAAGATTTTGCTTCCTTATCCAAACTTAACATTAATATATGGTGAAATCGCCTATAGTATGGGTTCTCGATGGTAGCGGAGGAGGGACTTGAACCCCCGACACGCGGATTATGATTCCGCTGCTCTAACCACCTGAGCTACTCCGCCAAAACCCCAACGGCGGGGATATAGGCAACAGAGTCTTATGTGTCAACCAATCTTCAAATCTGTTTTTGTTATCCAACCGCCACCCAACACTCTCTTTTCATTCCCAGATCCGTAAAAAACCGCCGCTTGTCCAGTAGCAATTCCATATTGGGGAGACTTTAATCTCAATCGTGCGTTTAAGCCCAATTTGCGCTGTAACCTTGCTGGAACCGGCTCTTGGGTAGACCGGAGCTTAACACTGACATCAACGTCGCCAGCAGGCATTGGACCATCACCCAACCAATTCAATTCATCTAACTCTATCTCTTCTCGCGCCAAATCGGATTTTGGCCCAACGACTACTCGTCGTAATTCGGCATCTAGGCTTATAACATAAAGGGGTTCAGTCTCGTTTTCGTTATTAATATTCCGGCGGCCACCAATTCCCAAGCCTTTTCGCTGCCCCACTGTATAATTAATGATACCGTCATGATCTCCTAGCTGGTTACCCCTAGTATCGACTATTTCACCCGGATCCATCGCTCCCGGACGCAAGCGTTTCACCACGTCTGCATATCGACCCTGCGGCACAAAGCAAATGTCTTGGCTATCTGGTTTATCTGCGATATCTAGCCCAAATCTATGTGCCTGCAACCGAGTCTCTTTTTTTGACATATGCCCAAGGGGAAACCGAAGATATTCAAGTTGCTGCGCCGTCGTTGCAAACAAAAAGTAGCTCTGGTCCTTGCTAAGATCTGCCGCTCGATGCAACTCTGGTCCAAAGGGACCTAATTTTCGCTGCACATAATGTCCGGTGCAAAGAGCATCTGCGCCAAGATCTTTAGCCGTTGAAAGTAAATCATGAAATTTTACCGTCTGATTGCAACGCACACAGGGTATTGGTGTGTCTCCACGTAGATAACTATTTGCAAAATCGTCGATAACGGCTTCTTTAAAACGATTCTCATAGTCGAGCACATAGTGAGGTATTTCTAATAAGTTTGCGACTTTACGCGCATCATAAATATCTGCGCCTGCACAACAAGCTCCCTTTTTCTGGATCATTTTACCATGATCATAAAGTTGCAAGGTAACACCAATCACTTCATAACCTGCCTCAGCCACTAGGGCCGCCGTTACAGAAGAATCGACACCACCAGACATAGCAACCACTACCCGAGTCCGTTCCGGTGCAGATGGCAAATCCAAGTTAATAGAACTCAATTTCATGACCAAAAAACATTAATTCCAGTACGCGCAGAAAAGAATACCTAAAAAATTACCACATATAAATTCAGTTAGCACCTCATCTTGTAACAACCTTGTTTAAACCCATCTGCCAAAAATCTATCTCTAAGGACGTGGCAATTCTAAAAGTTTCCAATAAATTGGAAAAACGTTCACCTCCACCACGTCTTTTCTCTAGTTGATCAAGTTGAAAAACGGCCGATTGAACCATTTCTTTATATTCAGCTCCTGAATACATTTCGATCCACGAACGGTATGGATTCCCGTCCCACTTCGTATTTGGATCGCCGAGTAATATTTCCCCTATTACTCCATAACCCACTACACATGGAGAAAGTGCTACATATAAGTCGAGTATGTCACCAGCCAATCCACGTTCAAGCACAAACCTAGTATAAGCTGTACACGCAAGATCTTCCGATGCTTTAACTATATCTTCTTCCTTTAAGCCCCAATCTCTACAATATTCGGTATGGAGACCTAATTCGACATCTAGAATTCCTGATAAAGTGCCGGCCGCTGCACGCATATCGTTTAAATTTTCGGATTTGAAAACAGCCAATCCGTAAGCACGAGCAAAATGAATCAAAAATAAATAATCTTGTATTAAATAATGGCGAAATGCTTTTTCTGGTAAAGTTCCATTCGCTAAACCACGAACGAAAGCGTGGTTGGTATAGGCATCCCATTGGTCAATAGCTTTCGCACAAAGCCTTTCCATTAGACTTCCGTTTGGAATCAAACTGCTAGAGAGAGGCGGCATTTTAAAAATTCTCCCCCGTAGAAGGCAAGGAAACTATCAAACCTTCTAATTTATGAGTCAGCTTAATTTGGCAACCCAATCGAGAAGTTTTGGTCAAACCATAGGCCAAATCCAGCATATCTTCTTCATCAATACTCGGAGGTGGCAAATGACTAAACCAACTATTCTCAACAACGATATGGCATGTAGCGCAAGCCATATTTCCTTCGCAGGCACCTTCAATATCTATGCCATTTTCTCGAAAAATATTCAAAATCGTTTGGCCTTCGGACGCTTCTATTTCCTGTCTGTTACCATCTCTATTTATTAGAATAATCTGGGGCATTTGCTTTTCACAATCCCGTTCTTTTTAATCTAACTTACTAGCTCGCTTGTACAATGCAAGCCAGGCAGATACAAGCCGGTCCACATCATATTTCGTGTTTCCCCAACCGAAACTTATCCGAATAGACGTAGTCGCCTGTTCTCCCCCGGGATACATAGAATCAATCACGTGGCTGCGTTTCATTTTACCCGACGAACAAGCAGCACCTGCACTTACCTCTATACCTTCTAAATCCAATGCCATTACTTGGGTTTCTGATGTTACGCCAGGCATAACAACGTTGCTAGTATTGCCTAGTCTTGGAATTCTACTACTGAGAAATTGAATTTCCGGTAGTTCCTTTTTCAAGCGTAGCTCGAATAAGTCACGCAACTCGGCAACGACTGAGTTGGAATAAAAATTATTCCTTGCGATCTCCGCAGCCACACCGAAACCTACGATCCCTGATAAGTTTTCGGTTCCCGATCTCAACCCCCCCTCTTGTCCACCACCCCGAAATATAGGTTTTAATGAAACTCTATCTTTTGCGATAAGGGCTCCGACTCCTTTAGGTCCGCCAATTTTATGTGCAGACACGGACATCATATCCAAACCACTAGTCGAAAAATCAATAGGTAATTTACCTACGGCTTGCACAGCATCCGAATGGACTATAGAATTATATTGTCGTCCTAATGCAACAATTTCTGGTATAGGCTGAATCGCTCCGGTTTCATTATTCGCCCACATTACTGAGATTATTGAAGGGTCACCGGAATCCCTTAAAATTTTTTCTAAAACTGCAAGATCAATTATCCCATCAGTGGTTACAGGGATGCGAATAGCACCTTCTACGGCATTCAATATGGCATCATGCTCAATAGTCGAGATAATTATCCGAGATCTATTTACCCCAAGCAAAGCTAGCATATCGGCTTCGGTTCCACCACTTGTGAAAATAACATTTCCGACTTGAGCGTTTACCAATTCTGCCACTTGATGCCGAGCTCTTTCTAAATGAGCCCGGGCGACGCGCCCACTTTTATGAACGGACGAAGGGTTTCCTGCTTCCGACAAAACTAGTACCATAGCCTTCAGGACCTCTGGCCTTATAGGGGCAGTTGCGTTGTAGTCAAGATAAACGGTTTTATTGAAACCAAAGCCGGTTTTCATTTATTTAGCCGCACCCTGAATTTAGTAACGTTATTATCAAACTTTGCATTTATCACCGTTAAACCTATAAATATTTACATGTTTTATTTAAAAAAGGTTGAAATCAGTTTAAGCAAAATAAATAACATCAGTCCAATTAACCCGATCATGAGTCAAAATTTACTAAAACCCACGTCTTCCATAAACAATTCAATTTAACTGGAATTATTCTGTTTTAGAAGGATGCATAATTAATGCCCGAAGTGATTATGAATGGCCCAGAAGGTCGACTGGAAGGTCGATACATGCATGGAAAGCTCGAAAACGCTGCCACGGCTCTAGTTTTACACCCTCATCCAGAGCATGGTGGAACTATGAATAACAAAGTAGTTTATTCAATCTATCAAAGCTTTGTGGCTCGGGGTTTTTCAACATTAAGATTCAATTTTCGAGGCGTCGGACGCTCTCAAGGGATTTATGATAAAGGGGAAGGAGAACTTAGCGATGCGGCTTCTGCCTTGGATTGGCTGCAAATGTACAATCCTAACGCTTCATTTTGTTGGGTGGCCGGGTTTTCTTTTGGATCATGGATTGGGATGCAATTGCTGATGCGGCGGCCCGAGATAACTAGCTTCATTTCAGTAGCCCCACCAGCAAATTCATACGATTTTACGTTTTTAGCACCTTGCCCCTCCTCTGGATTAATGGTTCTGGGGGACTCAGATCAAATAGTAACAGCAGAATCGGTCTCCAAACTTGTCGAAAAGCTCTCGGCTCAGAGAGGAATCATTATTGACAACATTTTAATACCTGGAGCAAACCATTTCTTCACAGGAAAAATAGACGAAATGATGAAAGTAGTAGACGACTATTTAGATAAACACTTGCCCGAGGGTTACGAATTACCGAAAAATTAATATCTCGTAACCCGCACACAAAAAATGCTGGCATAAAAGCTAAATGACATAATTGATATTAAGGAAAGTTAAATCCTACGAAAAAATACTCCCCTCTCATCATCCTCGGTGTGTCTTTACAACGGATATATCCACTGACGGACGAAGATCAGAACATACTTTCAGTACTTGGTGAATATCACTATTGACAAATTCATCAAAAAGACCTTCATCCACTTTAGTATTAGAATCAAGGCTAGCAAAGGCCTGTTGCTTTAAAATATAGTCAAATCGAGAAGCCCATTTTCGCGCGCCCAGTCTAGCCGTCGTGGAACAATTGTCCACCATGTAGGATACTCCTTTGAAATCCATATATGGATTCAGTGAGTCCACCGCTTCTATAATAGATTCATTGGCTATCTCGGAATAAGGATGTCCTCTATCCCTTAATAAATCCACTTGGGCCATCATCGTAGCCAAATATACGCCAGCAGTCTCCGCATTTATGGGCGCATAGTTTCGTTGCTCATCACTTCGAACTTTTTCGCCAACTTGCCACATATCCGTGGTATCGATGTTGCCCATTGGATACCTATCAAAACGATTTGATGCTTGAATCACGCTTCTAACTTCGTTTCCTGAGGAAACATCATCATAGATTTCTTCCAATATCTCACGAGCTGGATGGTAGGATGCGCAATACGCTTTTCGAAACGCAGCTTTTTCCGTTTTATCTAACTCCTCATAAACAGCCATTAAACCCGAACGCGAAATGGTTTTACTTATCGGACCCGTGATTGATTCAGAAGTGTTAATATAGGCTTCATCTCGCGGCATTCCCTTTCCTGTAAATCGAGCATAAAGGCTCTCTGCTATACCATGAACTGCCCCTAACAAAATGCCGCGTTCACCGAAGATATCCGATTTATATTCAGACTCAAGGGTTGTTTGAAAAGTAAAGGGAGAGCCGAGGCCGACAGCCCATGCCAAAGCATAATCTGTAGCTTTACCATTAACATCCTGATGAACGGCGAACGAACTATTGATCCCCGCACCATTGACTTCGCGCCCTTGCTCATAGAGTCGTCGAACGGAAGGACCCATACCTTTGGGGCAAACGGCTATCACATTCATATCGGCAGGAAAATCTTCTCCCACACTCTGAAGATGTGACAGTAAAAACCCGTGCGAAAGGCCAATTGTTGCTCCAGATTTCATGACCGAAAAAATCTGTTGATAGTTTTGTGCTAAAGCGGCATCAGAAATTAGCAGAAGAACTAAATCGCTCTCAGCACAAACGTCATACATTTCTCCAAGGGTACCGTTCGATTTGCTAAACCCAACGGCCTCAGCCTCCTTCATAGAACTAGAGCCTTGGCGTAAACCCACGACAACTTTAATACCAGATCCTTCTAATGATTCTCTCAAATTTTGCGCTTGTGCCGGTCCTTGAGACGACCAACCAATTACTGCAATTTGGTTAATCCCGTCAAATGCTTCAGGCAATAACGGAAACAAATGGCGACCACCCGCAACAATTCTCTCTTGTGTAGCACCTAGCGAAATTTTTCGCGTTTCAAAAATTTTAGATTCAAAATCCAAAGTCATTGGCTTTTCCTTTTATATCCTAACCGCCATCATCGAGCCGTTTCCTAGGACCGCTATCGCACAATGTCAAGCAATGCGGACAACATAACTCAAACACAATCTCAACTAATTAAAGTGTAAATTTAGACTTCAACTATAAATTGGGCTTTCTCGCCGTTTGATACCCTGCAAATATTTGCAAATGCAAAATCCAACCGCCGCCACCACGTGTCAATGGTTGCGCCTGCGGTATGCGGGGTCACAACGACATTATCCATTAAAAATAATGGACTATCTGTCATTGGTTCTATTTCATAAACGTCCAAGCCCGCTCCCGCTATCCTTCCTTCTTTCAGCGCTTCAATTAGGTCTGTTTCTACAACAGCTGGCCCCCTAGCCGTATTTATTAAAACCGAAGTAGGTTTCATAATAGAAAAACTATTAGAATTGATTAGCCCTGCAGAACTATCATTCAAAGGAGTATGGACCGTGACTATATCCGAAGTCATCAGCAAATCATCTAATTCCATACGTTGAGCTTTTAGTTCACGTTCAACTGTTGAAGAGGCAGGGTAAACATCATAATAAGCAACCTTAGCGAGAAATCCATTCACCATTCTTGCAACTTCTCTTCCTATCTTACCAAAGCCAACAATGCCCACCTGCTTTCCTCGTAATTCATTGAGACTCAAAACTTCTCTATGCCCAAGCCATCTGCCTTCCTTTAAAGAAGAATGATGTAAGGGAAGTTTTCTATAAACTGCTAGCATGAGCATTAATGCGTGTTCGGCCACAGTCGGTGCGTTTGCACCACCATTGGTAGCAAGTGGAATACCAGCAGCTGCGAGTGCAGGAACATCAAGCCTATCATATCCTGCGCTAAGGATTTGCATAAGTTTTGCTTTCTTTGCACAATCAATGTCGTCAAATCCGACTGTGTAGAGCATGAAGTAGTCGGCTTCAGCCACGTGACCTCGACGCGTCTTAGAATCCATTTCAGACTCGCATAGTATAAGCTCAAAACCTTCAGGAGTCTTAGTTTTAGCAGCTTCGATTATACGTTCAGGAACATTAGACGCTTTGTATAAGAAGACTATCTTTTCTGTGTTTTCCATAATATCGAAATCCAAAATCAAACTTTCCGAAGATATAATAGACCAGCTTATATAAACTAAACAATCTAACTGACGCTTATTATTTCTTCAACATTGGCTCTATAACAGTAGCATTCGAGGTGAAAACGACTTTGTTAGACTAAACCGAAAAATTAAATCATCATATAAACGTCCCAAGGAGGAATCCGTATTACGTTATACACTGGATAAATTCTACTTTAATCACAAATAGGGAGATGCCGCGGCAAGCCGAACCGACCCTATTACGGGTCAAAAAGATCGGTTATTCTATTTACTCCGTGGCACTAAAATAGAATAGCCGGAACCTTCGATGGAATTTAATTCATAACAAAAGTTATATATCATGAATTTATTCAGTATAGGTGCAACTTTAGTCGGCCTTTCGGCATTCTTCGGCTATTTAAATCACAGATTTCTTGGTTTGCCACATACCATAGGCCTAGTAGTCTTCGCGTTAATAAGTTCTCTTACCATTATCATTATTGATTTTTTCCTTCCCTCCCAAGAAATTGGTTCCCAAATACTCAAAATTCTTGATCGAATTGATTTTAATCAAACCTTGATGCATGGCCTACTTAGTTTCATGCTGTTCGCTGGAGCATTACATGCAGATTTTCCAGCCTTGAAAACCCGAAGGTGGGCCATCGCAGCGATAGCGATATTTGGGACGCTCCTTTCAACTTTCGTGATCGGGACTCTAATTTGGCTCTCGGCAGGCTTTTTTGGATTAAATTTGCCCTTTATATGGTCAATTGTTTTTGGAGCACTAATCAGTCCTACTGACCCCGTTGCTGTTTTAGGATTATTCAAAACAATCAAAGTTCCAGACACGCTACAAGCAAAAATGACCGGGGAATCGTTATTCAACGATGGTATAGGAGTCGTCGTTTTTACTGTTTTAGTTGCGATCGCGTTGTCAAATCACGCTCCAAATCAAGCAGACCTAGACGCTATAGTGATAGCGAACTTATTTCTAACGGAGATTGTAGGTGGCTTACTACTTGGTTTGATAGCTGGATACATCGGTTATCGAGCAATGTATCTAATCGACGAATCCAGTCTAGAAGTTTTAATTACACTGGCCTTAGTGATGGTAACCTATGCCTTAGCCCTTACTCTTCATATGAGTGGGCCAATTGCCATGGTAGTGGCGGGTCTATTCATAGGAAACCGAGGAGTTAAATTCGCTATGAGTGAAAAAACGCGCGAAGACGTTTTGACTTTTTGGACTTTAACGGACGAAATTTTAAATTCGGTTCTGTTTCTTTTAATTGGATTGGAAGTACTAGTTGTGGCTCAGAACTATAAACTGTGGCCCTTTATATTAATCGCCATTGTCATTACCTTACTCGCACGAACCTTAGCAGTAGGCCTGCCAATCATTATTTTGTCTCACTGGCAAGTTTTCACTAAAGGGGCTATACCTGTTTTAATCTGGGGTGGTTTGCGTGGAGGTATTGCAGTAGCCTTAGCTCTTTCCCTCCCTGAGACAGAATTCAAATCAGATATCCTCAGTATCACCTACGGGGTGGTAATATTTTCCATTATAGTTCAGGGTTTAACTATCAAACCCTTAGTAAAACGTGTCGTTCGTTAGACCAAAATTCCACTACCTCATTGCTTTATAATAAGATTAATATAATTTTTAGTCACACGAGTTTGCCGTTTTGGTCACTTCCGTTATCGTTTTATAGGATTGCTCTGCATTCCGAGATTCAAAATAAAATTTTGGAAAAATTTATGGCAACTAATAAACCGTTCGATTACGAAGGAGAATGTCTAAATTTTAGTTTGGAGATCCCCAATAATTTCAATTTTGCCTTCGATATAGTAGCAAAAAGAGCAAACGAAGCTGATAAGATTGCGCTGATCTCTATCGATAGAACGGCAAAATTGGTCACCAAACACAGATATTCTGATCTTGAACGCCATTCAAACCAATTCGCAAACGTACTTCTGGGCCTTGGAGCAAAACAAGGTGATTTTGTCTTTGTCATGATCCCAAGACAACCGGCTTGGTACCAAGTCCTATTAGCGTGTATGAAAACAGGGGTCGTTGCGATGCCTGGCACAAATTTATTGACTGCCAAAGATATTCACTATCGCATTAACCGATCGCGAGCTAAATTTGCGATCGTAACGGCCGATCATGTTGAAAAAATTGAATCTATACGGCACAACTGTCCAACCTTGGAACATCTCATTGCAGTAGATGGACAGGCACTAGAGGACTGGCTATCTATGCCTGAGGCCTGTGCCACAGCATCCAGCGAACTGGATCGATCTAAATTGCCAATGGTTCGTTCCACTGACCCAATGCTTCTCTACTTTACTTCTGGCACAACCTCTTTACCAAAAATGGTAGAACGAGATCATGGATACGCGTTAGCCCATACCATCACTCAACGCTATTGGATGACTTTAAATGAAAATGATATTCATTGGACCCTTACTGATACGGGATGGGCTAAAGCTGCTTGGGGATTATTTTTTCCACCCCTGCTAGCGGGTTCTACGATTTTATTGTTTGATGGAGGTGGATTTGACGCCGATCAACATTTAAAAATTATAGAAACGCATAAAATCACTACATTCTGTGCTCCCCCAACGATTTATCGACTATTTGCCCAAATGGATGTAAGCAAATATGATTTAAGTTCCCTTCGTCATTGCATTGGAGCAGGAGAGCCTCTCAACCCTGAGGCTATGCGGTCCTGGAAAGCTGCAACCGGTTGCGACGTGTACGACGGCTATGGGCAAACTGAAACTATAAATATTGTAGCTAATTATCCAGGAATGGATATACGACCAGGATCTATGGGAAAACCAGTTCCCGGCATCAATGTTAATATAATTGATGATGATGGGCGAATATGCCAAAACGATGAAGTTGGACATATAGGCGTCAAAATAACAGACCCGTACCCCTTCGGATTGTTTACAGGCTATTTTGAGGACACCGCTGGGACCGCTCAAGCGTTTCGTAATGGATGGTATTATACGGGAGATACTGCGACACGAGATAAAGATGGTTACATTTGGTTTGTGGGCAGATCAGATGATATAATTTCATCTGCGGGATATCGGATAAGCCCGTTCGAAGTCGAAAGCGCACTAATCGAACATCCTGCTGTTCAGGAATCTGCTGTAGTTGGAAAGGTGGATCCTATTCGCGGAGAGATTGTTAAAGCATTTGTTATTCTAGCGCCCGGAAACATACGTTCAAACGAACTAGCTAAAGATATCCAGAATTTTGTAAAAAATGTCACAGCACCCTATAAATATCCCAGGGAAATTGAATTCAAAGAGGAATTACCAAAGACAATTTCAGGCAAGATTAGAAGAGTTGAGTTACGATCAGAGGCAAATAATGCCAAATCTAATTAATAATCGATTTTAGTCCCTTTGATATGGTGGGGCCCTAGCATCAGCATTGGTAGACAGGTATAGTCTTTATCTCACAGGAGAAATGCATGAAGATGATTGGACTGTCTATATCTCATTATCAACCAGTGCGAAATTGATGTTGGCTTTATAAACCTAATTGAATAGCCTACTACTTATGGGAGTTACAGCATGTCTGCTGCAGAGGATACCATGAACACGCGACAAACACTGCGTGTCGGCGATAAAAATTATGACTATTTTAGTTTAAACGCGATGGCAGAATCTGGGCATCCCGAAATTCATCGATTACCATTTTCACTTAAAGTGCTGCTGGAAAATTTACTGAGACATGAAGATGGCCGGACAGTAACAACAGAAGATATAAAGGCGATGTCGGACTGGTTGATAGAACGAAAATCAACAAGGGAAATTGCCTATCGCCCAGCACGCGTACTTATGCAGGATTTTACAGGTGTCCCAGCTGTCGTAGACCTCGCAGCAATGCGAGATGCTATAGTTAAAATGGGAGGTGACCCGGAAAAAATTAATCCGCTCTCACCAGTCGACTTGGTCATAGATCACTCAGTCATGGTAGACAGCGCAGGAAAACCCAATTCCTTTAAAGATAATGTCCAAATTGAATTTGAACGCAACGGCGAGCGTTATGAATTCTTGCGATGGGGTTCGGAGGCTTTCAAAAATTTTCGTGTTGTTCCGCCAGGAACTGGCATTTGCCATCAAGTTAATCTGGAATTCTTATCACAAACCGTTTGGACCAAAGATGATAATGGAAAAACTATAGCGTTCCCAGATACATTAGTTGGTACCGACAGCCACACAACTATGGTTAACGGAATGGCAGTATTGGGATGGGGTGTAGGGGGAATCGAAGCTGAAGCCGCGATGTTAGGACAACCGGTTTCTATGCTAATACCAGAAGTTATTGGCTTTAAACTTTCTGGAAAACTCCCAGAAGGAGCTACTGCTACTGACTTAGTTCTAACCATCACGCAAGCATTAAGAGCTAAAGGAGTTGTAGGCAAATTTGTTGAATTCTATGGCCCCGGAATCGGGCAATTATCACTTGCCGATAGGGCTACTATTGCAAATATGGCTCCAGAATATGGGGCGACCTGTGGCTTTTTCCCGATTGATTCAGAAACAATTTCATATTTAAAATTTACAAGCCGAGACTTAGAACGAGTTGCTTTAGTTGAAAAGTATGCAAAAATTCAAGGAATGTGGCGAGACAATGACACGCCCGATCCAGTTTTCACGGATTCTCTCTCCTTGGATCTTTCCACTATTGTCCCCTCAATTGCCGGCCCTAAACGACCACAGGATCGAGTTCTGCTAAACGAGGCTTCTTCTGCTTTTCAATCCGCTATGGCTGAACTTGGAACCAAATCAGTGCGCTCGCTAGAGGTTGCTGATTCTGACTTTCAACTTTCTGATGGAGATGTAGTTATTGCAGCCATAACCAGTTGCACTAATACTTCCAACCCGTCTGTTCTGATCGCAGCAGGATTGGTTGCTAGAAATGCAAACGCCAAAGGATTAAAAACTAAACCTTGGGTAAAGACCTCCCTGGCCCCAGGATCGCAAGTGGTCACAGACTATTTAGAAAGTGCAGGACTTCAAACTGAATTAGACCAACTTGGGTTTAATCTAGTCGGGTATGGATGCACCACATGCATTGGAAATTCTGGTCCTTTGTCAAACCCTGTTTCAAACGCCATAGAAACAGGGGATTTAGTCGTTACTTCAGTCCTTTCCGGAAATAGAAATTTTGAAGGCCGAGTGAACCCTCTTGTGAAAGCCAATTATCTTGCATCCCCTCCCTTAGTTGTCGCCTATGCGATAGCCGGTTCAATGACTAAAGACCTTTACGATGACCCGCTAGGAGAAGACCAAAACGGAGATCCGGTATTTTTAAAAGACATATGGCCTACTAATCAGGAAATTGATGATGTAATGCGCCAGAATCTTTCGCCAGAAATGTATGCCGCTCGATATGCCAATGTCTTTGTTGGCCCAGAAGAATGGCAATTGGTCCACGCGTCTCCTTCCCTCACCTACAAATGGGATACCGGATCAACATACGTACAAAATCCACCATATTTTGATGACATGGATATTGAACCAGGAGATATCGAAGATATAATTGGAGCTCGTCCTCTAGTAATGTTGGGAGATTCTATTACCACCGATCATATTTCTCCCGCCGGTTCTATAAAACAAGACGGACCCGCTGGGGATTACCTTTTAGAGCGGCAAGTTAGACCGTTTGATTTCAATTCTTATGGAGCTCGGCGGGGAAATCATGAAATCATGATGCGAGGAACCTTCGGCAACATTCGCCTTCGTAATGAGTTAATTCCGGAAATTTCGGGTGGAATAACCACTCATTACCCATCAGGACAGCAAATGGACATTTATACTGCGGCCATGCGCTATCAATCGGAAGGCGTGCCATTGGTAATCGTAGGAGGAAAAGAATACGGAACGGGTTCGTCACGAGATTGGGCTGCCAAGGGCACTCGATTATTAGGGGCAAAAGCTGTAATTGTAGAGAGTTTTGAACGAATACATAGATCTAATTTAGTGGGTATGGGAGTACTACCCTTACAGTTTAAAGATGGTGAAAATCGCATGACGTTAAAGTTAAAAGGTACTGAACTTTTCGATATCATGGGAGTATCGGACGGCATCACACCTAGAATGGATGTTACCTGTAAGATTAGATACCTAGATGGAAGCACTCAAAATATTTCTCTTCTCTGCCGAATAGATACGACCAACGAAGTCGATTATTATCGCCACGGGGGAATTTTACAATACGTACTGCGTGGCATGCTTAACGCAGCATAATTATAAGAGGCAGAAGTATGCTTGATCCTGAATCACGCAACATACAAATTCACTCTACCGAAGATTTTGACGGCATGCGTAAAGCCGGGCGTTTAGCTGCTGCAACACTCGACTTTATCACACCAAAAGTTAAGCCTGGTGTTACAACAGACCAATTGGACGAACTTTGTCATGACTTTATACTAGATCATAAAGCTATTCCGGCCCCTCTTGGTTATAAAGGCTTCCCCAAATCGATATGTACATCAATCAACCACGTTGTTTGTCATGGCATTCCCGGCCCTCGAAAATTAATTGACGGCGATATTCTCAATATTGACGTGACAGTCATACTGGATGGATGGCACGGCGATACTAGCAGAATGTTTGGTGTTGGACGAGTAGCGGTTAAAGCCGCCCGACTTATGGAAATTACTCATAAATGTTTGATGAAGGGGATCGCAGTCGTGAAGCCAGGAGCTACACTCGGTGACATCGGACATGCTATTCAAACATACGCCGAAAGCGAGCGCTGTTCTGTTGTACGAGATTTTTGTGGTCATGGTTTGGGACGCATATTTCATGCACCTCCAAGTATTCTGCATTATGGAACTCCGGGAACCGGAACCGTGCTAAGAACGGGCATGTTTTTTACCATTGAACCAATGATCAATACGGGAAAATTTGCTGTTAAGATTTTACCTGACGGATGGACAGCTGTAACCCGTGACCGGTCTTTATCAGCGCAATTCGAACATTCTTTAGCGGTGACTAAAACCGGACATGAGATTTTCACCTACTCACCGATGGGATTAGATAAACCTCCTTATGAACTTTAAGGCATAATATTTTTACGCCATATGCTCTTAGATTAACACTTTAGCCTGTTTATTCTTTTTATATAAACTATCTAAAGCAATTAAATAGTCATTTAACCCGGTTTTTCTAAGCATATCAGTCTTCGAAAGGACAGCTGCTTTGGCCGAAAGCTTACATCAAACGATTTTAGACGATCACAAAGGTCCGTTGAAACGGCAGATGAATTCGCTATTTTTCCAACTTTGGGCATTTGGTAGCAATTCTCTTGTATCATGGTTACCAACCCGGCATGGAATAGATATTTTAAGTGTACCAAAGGTACGCCTTTTCAATATAGAAAATCCGAATCCAAAAGTCTTTTACGGCCCCAGAAGGGTGGACGCTGAAAGTTTTAAGGAAGTAGCAAGATCACTGGGCAGTGAGCCAATGGAAATCAGATTAGACTTTACTATTGGAAATGAAGATGATGGCCTTGCAGAAGCGGATATTGAAGAAATCTTTCTTAATTACGCCACACTAAAAACAGACCATCGTGCGGTTTTGCTTTTGGATATAGTTGGTTTTTCTAAACACACGCCAGAAGCTCAAGCAAGTCAACTTTCCACGCTAGAATTCGCCCTGAATATAGCGGAAGAAAGCTGCAAGCAAAAAAATTTACCTATGGAAATGCGACGATCGACAACAGGTGATGGATTTTATATTTGGAACCGAAGAACAGGGCCAGATGCGGATATCGCTTTATTTGTATTGATGTCGCTTTTTCTAACCTATTATTCTGGTTTAAAACGTGCCATCACAGAAAAAGATGCTGCCCCAGACATTCGAACTGCTGCGAGTTGTGGTAGTCACTATTCATTCTACAACCCAGGCCGAGACGTCTTGTACACTAGCGACGAATATATTGTAGGGGATGTAACCATTTCAGTCGCCCGGCTGATTGGAAAAACGAATACACACCAGATTGTGATCGGGGCCTTCACTCGACCCGGGCCGAATGCCACGCAGGATTACACGCCGGAAATAATGATACGGTTAGCCAGTAAAGAGCTAGAAAAATTTAATGGCATGCCCTTATTTGGAAGTCCTGTTGAACGTTTCTCTTTTTATTTGACTGGTCCCAAAAGCCAGGACGGCAGATTTAAGAATCAAAAAATGCGCGTGATTGACAAACATGGTTTCGAGCACATTTGCTTTAATGGGAAAGTGAACGTATTTGTGGAAGGGGACGACCCATATTATACCGGCTGGCAGCACAGTGATCTTACTCAAAAAAAACGGCCAACGCCACCTGGCTGAATGAATAATATATGATTAACTAATCTATAATTGCTTTTTCCATCCGGCATTCTCCAAAATCACAACCCGTGGTATTTGCCGCTATCAGATTAGCCTTTTGAAAATTGGTCTTATGAAGTCTTCCGGTCTCTGTTCCATCTTCAGAAAGAATAGGAATTTCGCCTGCCGCTGCATTGGTTAAATTGCAACGTTTCAAATTTGTACCCGATAAATTTGTCCCTATGAGCACTGCGTCTGCTAAATCCGCGTCAAATATATCTGTGCCACCCAAATCAGCTAACACCAGCATACAGCCTTTTAAGCTGGCACCTCGCAATTTACCATCCCGCATTTGAATTCCAGATAAATCACGACCACTCAAATCATGATAAGACAAATCCATTCCATCAAAACTTCCGCGTTCCCCTGCTTCACCATTAGAAGTTATCCATTGCTGATGTTTTTCAACCCTCTCTCGAACCTCCGGTGCCATTTGATCGTAAACAACCAAAGAAGGCCGGTCCCCAATATCTAGTTGAGACCGATCCAAACTTTCCAATGTCTCATCATCAATCGTAACACCTCGCATACTCACATTTTCTAGTGTCGCATTGGAAAGCTGAGCCCCTGTTAGATCAGACCCATTTAAATTCGTATTTGTTAATCTGGTATCTGATAAATCTGCACCCCTGAGGTCTGCATATGAAAGATCGCAGTCAGATAAATCGGATCCAAATAATTGCGCACCAGAAAGATTAGCTCCAACTAAACTAGCGCCTTGGAAATCCACATTAGACATCTTAGCCCTGGTCCCTTGTGCGTAATCCATTAGGCACTGCGTTAGGTCCGAACGTTCACTTCCCAAAGATGCTTCTCCACCAGCGCCAAGCATAACTCCGCCGCGCAAATCAGCATCCGTTAAATTGGCGTTGGTAAGGTTGGCTCCGCGTAAAGACGCTCCTCGCATGACGGCACCCGTCAAATCTGCATTTTGAAAATCAACGTCACTAAGCGTAGCGCCAAACATATCGGCTTCAGTCAAATTCGCACCCTTCATAGAAGAACCCGTAAAATCAGTTCCAGACATGAGAGTTTTAGACAATTCCCAACCCGAAAAGTTTTGGCCTTCCATTTTCTGTTTTGAAAAATCCGCTTGCTTTCCGCCAGACTTTTTGTCTAGCCATTTTTTATGCTCTGACATAGACAGAGTGATTTGCCCCAAATCAGTAATCTGCCTATTTTCGTCCGTAGATCTTTGTTTTGAGGTCCGAGTTTCAACATCAGGCTTTCTTCCCGAAGCATCATCCCTGGGATTTTTTTGCCGGGTGCCGGCTCCGCCAATCTCTTGCCAGTCTAAGGCGTCATCATCCAATCTTAATAATCCCTTTGCTTGAGAGCTAACCAAGGAAGGGTGGTAAAATGCTTCCCTACATACAAACATTGCAACAGTATTGATCTAGTTGCAAGACTAGCCGTCAATGACAGCTTTAAGTTCTTTAGGCCCTTTTCTACACTAATACCAGATTTATGCAAAAAAATCACGTTTTCCCAATTTGTTTTGGTTCGTTAACCAAAAAAGCAGCAGATAGACTGATAACGCAAACAATAGGCAAAAGCATTAAACTCAATCGGTAATCATTGACTTGATAAACTCTTACCCCATTTACAAAACCGCCATTCCAAAACGAATCGAGTCCTAATCCGACTAAAGGTTGTAAAATGGCTCCACTACCTACTACAAACGTATTCACCAAGCCCAAAACAGCGCCACTTGTTTCTGAAGAATTACTTTCACGTGCTACAGCAAAGCATAGTATCATTGATGCTGAGGAAGCTCCTTGAACGACCAATATAAAGATGAGAGGAAATAAATGTAAGGTCGGCCAGATTATCAAAATAGCCGTGGTAAAGGTAGCCGCAGCGGTGCCTATTATTATGAGAGGACGCCTTTTGCCGATACGATCAGAAAACCAACCTAATAACGGTGCAGATATAGCCCAACCAAGAAATATTATCGAAACCAAACTCGCGGCCTCAGGTTTATTAATATCGCGCGCCATCATTAAATAAGGAACACCCCAGAGACCGCCAAAAGCCAATAATGTGCCTGTTAAGCCAGCCGCTGCAATAGTCGCAAACCAAGTCTGCTTATTTTTAGCAACCGTCTGTAATCCAATCCAGACAGAGGGAGATCCAGTGGAGATTGATTTATCTGGGTCGCGAACAGTTATGCAAAGCAGAATGGCGAGTATTAACCCCACCGCCCCTAGAACTAGATTGGTTGATCTCCATCCATACACCCCAATGACTAATCCTAAAGGGGCCTGACCTACCAATCCGCCAGCTGAACCCAACATTTGGGCCCAACCTCCCAGTAAAGCGAATCGCCTGGGATACCAACGCGCGGCCATATTAAGCGCACCCACAAAGCTAAAAGCGGCCCCCATGCCAATCATCACACGCGCTATATATGCAAACAAGACCGTTTCAGAAATTGCAAAGGCTAAACAACCCAACGCTGTGATAGCACAGGCACTCCCCACAACGCCACGGAGCCCAAAACGGTCGAAAAAAAGACCAGCAGGAATCTGCAACCCAGCATACACCAGTAAATAGGCAGCTGATAGGTTTCCAAGGATAGCCGCACCGACAGCAAATTCGCGCATCAACTCGTCCACCATAACCGACGGCGATACTCGGAGTACAAATGCATAAAAGAAGAATACGGCACAAAAGAGCCAACCGGCCGCCGCTAGTCTATAAGCCACTTTAAAAAGTAATCCAATAGGTATGAAAAGAGTGAATCTTGTAAAATTTTAAATATTGCCGAGGAAAATACTTAATTGCATCTTCATGATGTTGTTATTGCCTCTGTCATTCCTTTAAAAGTTATGATTAACAAAAATTATAAATTAAGCGCTTGAGGCTACGACTCGGCTTTTTGTAGATATCTATGGTTCTTTAAAGGTGAATTAAAATCCAGCTTAATCAAATCAAACTCCCACCCGCTGCTCGGAAAGAACAAAGCCTTCGTATCCCCTCGCTACAACCTCTTGACACTTTTTGGTATATGATTGAACACCACCTACATATGGCATGAATACCCTTGGTTTACCAGGAATGTTAGCGCCCATATACCACGAATTAGCTAAGGGATAGAGTGTCGCGTCCGCTACTTCCTTCACGTGTACTACCCAATCATTCTGGGCTTTGGCAGTAGCTTCAATTCGGTTAACTCCTTTTGATTTCATATGGCTTAAACATTCAGCAATCCAATTTGCATGCCACTCAATTGACAATATCATTTGGCTTTTTACGCCTGGGCTTTGAGGCCCAGTAATCATAAACATATTGGGCAAACCAGCCACCATTAATCCTAGATATGTCCTTGGGCCGCCGTCCCATTGTTCCTCGAGCGAGGCACCACCCTGAACTCGTACATCTATCTCGCGCATAGCGCCTGTCATAGCGTCAAAACCCGTCGCAAACGCAATTGCATCTAACTCAAATTCTGCACATGAAGTACGTAATCCGCTAGGAATGATTTCTTCGATAGGAGCACTTCGAACATCCACTAGATCTACGTTTTCTCGATTAAAAATTTCATAATAATTAGTATCCAAAATTAAACGCTTAGTACCAATAGGGTGATTATTTGGACACAGAAGTTCTGCCGTTTTAGGATCTTTAACAGTTGCTCTTATTTTATTGCGAACGAACTCCGACGCAGTATCATTGGCCTCTTTAGTTAGCAATAGATCAGTGTAAGAAAAAAGATAACTGATGCTACCTCCCTCCTGCCATTTGTCTTCGTAACTCTGGCAGCGCTCTTCATGCGTGGCCTCGAGTGCTGATTTTGTTGGCGCTGGGTAGCCAGCAATACCGAAAGGTGTATCATATGCGGCCTTGCGGCGTTCGAGGTATTCCTTTTTATGTTTTTTTGCTTTTTTCTCACTTAACGGCGCATTACGAGCGGGCAAACTGAAATTTGCCGTTCTTTGAAATACTGTGAGATGCTTCGCCTGAGCCGCGATATGCGGCATCATCTGCACTCCAGACGATCCAGTACCAATCACCCCAACACGCTTGCCTGAAAAATCCACACCCTCCTTTGGCCAGAGACCCGTGTGGTACCACTGCCCTTTAAAGTTATCAAGACCAGGAAAATTTGGTTTTCGAGGAGTGGATAAGTTTCCAGTTGCCATAATACATACTGGCGCGGATGTCGTCTCGCCCTTATCGGTAGTTATAGTCCAAAGACAAGTTTTTTCGCTAAATATGGCTGAGATCACTCTAGTGTTCAGCTGTACATCTCGCATTAAATCGAAACGCTGTGCAACGTGATTTATGTATTTAAGAATCTCTGGCTGCGTACCATATCGTTCCGGCCACACCCATTCTTGCTGAAGGTCATTATCAAAAGAATAAGAATATTCCATACTTTCAACATCACAACGGCATCCTGGGTAACGGTTCCAAAACCAGGTGCCACCTACACCATCTCCAGCTTCAAAAACGCGAACACGCAACCCGTCTTTTCGGAGTCTATAAATGGAAAAAAGGCCAGCCAAACCGCCACCCACAATGATTACGTCAAAATCCCCTGATTTTTTATTACCTTGTTCACTTGTGGCGTCAGGCATAGCGTGCCTCTCCTTTCAAACCAAAACTGCAACTTTGTGCGACCTATCTAATCAGGTAAATGTCGTTAACGACGTTCCCATCTTTGAACGAGAATTTATTAAACAATTTATCGCCTTGAATAAAAAGCAAATGTTTTCGATATACTAATGTTTCGTTACCATTTACCTTAGATAGACTAAGAACTAATCCGAAACACAATCCTTAGTCATCTTGGCTTTTCAAAAAAACTTCCATTTGAGCATTTGAAGCCTCTTTCTGGTATTTCTCTTTCCATTCCAAATAAGGCATACCATAAATAATTTCGCGAGCTGTCTCATAATCTAAATCTTGGCCCCTATCTTCAGCCGCAGCTCGATACCATTTTGATATACAGTTCCGGCAAAAACCCGCAAGATTCATTAAATCAATATTTTGAACGTCATTTCGTTCGTCTAAATGGGCCAGTAGTCTCCGAAAAGCTGCTGATTCCAACTCCATCTGCGTCTGGTTATCAAATTTATCAACTGGGTTTGTCATAATTAAGCTCCAGGGTTGGAAGAGTTCAACCGCTCAACCAATATGATTTAGCGATAGCATTAAATACCCACATAAGTCTATTCAGTATCTATATTTTTAGGAGAAAATTGAAAATTTATAAACCTTGAAAAGAATTAAATCGCGCTATTGTCAATAAGAAAGAATAACCCTCTTATCCCCTGTTTAATTTACTAAGCAACCAACTAGCCACAAAAACTACCTTCAACCCTTCCAGGGTCTAAAAGACAATACCCGCTCCAAGGCATCCCCAAATATTTTACCCCAATATTCCGCGCCAATTTGGTGATCCACTCGATCTTGGCGAAATTCCACCCCCACCGCAACCAATCCCAATGGAGCAACATGAAAGTCAGTCGTGTATCCAGCTGGGTCGCAACCAGAATAGGGTTTATTATCGCCAATAATAATAGCCTTATTAGTTCGTAATTCCTTAATTAAGGGTTGAGCTAGACGATCGTCATCCTTCCATAAGATTCCAATATCCCACGGGCGAAAGATCCCGTTAATAACGGGGGTAAAACTGTGAAGAGCAATTATAATGGGACCATTACCATTATTTTGACCTCTAATTGTCTTTATCTGATCTGATATCCTTTTATGATAAGGGTGAAATATCTCTTTTTCACGTGCTAACTTGTCAAAACCTGACACGAATCTATTGCCTGGAATTACCGTTTTGTCAGAAACAGGCGGTATTGACCCCAGTCGTCCTGGATGCCTGTTACAATCGATTACTAAGCGGGAATAATTAGACACAATCAATGGAGCGTCGAATCTATCGGATAACACTTTTGTAACTGCGTCAATACCGATGTCATAAGCAACATGACGGCCCATCTCCCATGGTGCCACACCCAGACCATTTAGATTGGCCGGTATGGCCACTCCGTTGTGATCAGACGTAAATAGAATATCTGATTTACCGTTAATATTATATTCAGTAAACGGAGGGGGGTCCTCAGAGTTTAGCAATGACATTTTACAGAACCACCACAAGAAAGATCAAATTCATTAGCCATTGAATATATTAGATGGACTTCTAATTATCATTCATAGTTAAAAAGTTGCAAATAATATTAAGTCAATCCTTTATTTAATGACCAATTTTCACCGCTAGGTCAAAGAATAGGTATTCTAGAAATGGCAAACAAACATTTTGGAGATAAACTAATAAAACGGATCAGGGACCTAGGCCATCCATTATGTGTAGGGCTTGACCCATATTTGGATAGAATACCTCCCCCATTTAGAATAGGAAGCATGGCTCCAACGGACGAACAAACAACAAGAGCTGTTGGCGGCTTTTTGACCAATGTAATTGACCGAATTCAAGATAAAGTAGCGATAATTAAGCCTCAATCAGCTTTTTTCGAATTTATGGGTTGGCGCGGCATTCAACTTTTAGAACAGATCGTTCAATACGCGAAGTCTAAGGGAATAATGGTTTTGATGGACGTGAAGAGAGGAGACATTGGGACAACATCCGCAATCTACGCATCCACCTATCTGTCTAACGAATCACCGTTGGGAGGTGATGCTGTAACCGTAAACCCATATTTAGGCAAGGATACTCTCCAACCTTACTTTAACAGCGCCCAAATTAATGGCTTAGGCCTATTTGTATTAATCAAAACTAGTAACGTTGGCTCTGGCGATTATCAAGACCTTAAAATTGGAAAACGAACATTCTTCGAAACTATCGCAAAGTCGTTAGGACGACACACCATTGACCTTTGTGGATCAGAAACGGGCTGGTCTTCTCTAGGTATTGTAGTTGGAGCTACTTATCCAAAGCAAGCCGAAGCACTACGACAAATTTTACCAAATTCACTATTTCTGATTCCAGGCTACGGCGCACAAGGAGCTAACGCAGACGATACGGTAGTATCATTTATCCCTGGCCCAGGGGGATACGAAGGAGGAATAGTCAACTCCTCAAGAGCGATATTATTTCCGACAACTGAAAATACAGGTAACATTTCAACGTGGGAAAAAGCGTTCGATCATGGACTAGACCAAGCTATCGATGGTTTGCGCGAAGCACTAGCACGCAGAAAGTAATTTGGTCATTGTGAAACCTATACAAAGTATTTGAAAGATCCTTTTTATGAAAATTAGCGCTATAGAAACCATCCGTATTGAAGAATTTCCTAATTTGATTTGGGTTCAGATACATACTGACGAAGGGATAGTCGGATTAGGCGAAACTTTCTATGGACCTGGTGCTGCTGAAGCTCACATTCACGAAACCATCGGCCCCATAATTTTGGGACAAGATCCACGGTTGATTAGCAAACATCATTCCAAATTGATTGGATACGTCGGCTTCAGCGGCGCGAGTGCGGAACAACGAGGGCGTTCAGCTGTTGATATCGCTCTTTGGGATATTTGGGGTAAATGGACCAGCCAACCTGTGCATCAATTATTAGGTGGAATGGTTAGAGAAGATATTCGAGTTTATAACACATGTGCCGGCAACCATTATGTGAGAAATCACAATAATCAAGGAACCGAGAACTTTGGGTTAAACGTGGATAAAGGAGCCTACGAAGATTTGGACGCATTCTTAAATAACGCAGATGAGCTTGCTCATTCGCTGCTTGAAATGGGTATTGATGGCATGAAAATATGGCCTTTCGACTATGCTGCAGAGCTATCCGGCGGCCATCACATTACTACTGCTCAACTAGAAAAAGCACTGGAGCCATTCGCTAAAATTCGTCAATCTGTCGGTGACCGAATGGATATAATGGCTGAATTGCATTCGCTGTGGGACAGACCAAACGCTGTCCGAATTGCTAGGGCTCTCGAGCAATTCGAACCATATTGGGTCGAAGATCCAGTATTTATGGATCATATGGCTTCACTCGGCGAAGTTGCTAGGGCAACGACCTCACCAATCGCTGTGGGCGAAACCCGCGGCGGAATGGCCGATTTCCGCTATCTCCTTGAACTGGACTCTCTAAGTCTAATAATAATGGATATTGCCTGGTGCGGAGGTCTCTCAGAAGCACGAAAGATCGCTAGTATGGCCGAAGCTTGGCATGTACCAGTAGCATTTCACGATTGCACTGGCCCTGTCGCACTTACGGCGTCGACACATTTAGCGTTAGCTACACCAAATTGCGAAATTCAAGAAATTGTTAGGGCATTTTATTACGGTTGGTACAGTGAGGTGGTGACTACCTTACCGCCGGTCCATAAAGGCCGCATTAGTGCTCCGGAAAGCTCTGGACTAGGAGTGGCCCTGCGACCAGAGGTATTCAAACGCCCAGACTGCGTGATTAGACGCACTACATGACTTTTACCTAGAGAGAATAATCAGATGTTCGAATTGTGGATCCCGATAACGGTCGCGGCCGCCTTTTTTCAAAATGTCAGATCGGCGCTCCAAAAACATTTGAAATCAAAACTTAGCACTGGTGGAGCAACCTACGTTCGATTTTTTTACGCAGTGCCATTCGCGTTAATTTACGCCATAGCACTCCATACATTTGGAGACTTCCCTATTCCGATTCCTAATCTCCGATTTGTGGTTTTTAGCGTCATTGGCGGCTTGGCTCAAATACTGGCTACAGCGTTACTGGTGTATTTATTTTCGTTCCGAAATTTTGCAATTGGGACAACTTATTCCAAAACAGAAACTGTTCAAGCAGCCATTTTTGGATTAGTCCTGTTGGGAGATACAATTAGTATTGGAGCCATTTTTGGAATCTTAATTAGTTTAATCGGCGTTATGACAATTTCCATCGCCAGACAAACAGCGGGGCTTCGAAATCTTCTGACACAATCAACGCTAAAACCGGCTTTAATCGGGATAGCTTCAGGAGCAACATTTGGGATCTCAGCGGTAGCATATCGTGCAGCATCATTATCGCTTGGAGGTGAGGGGTTTATAATGCAGGCCGCCTTCACATTAGCCTGCTGTACAATTCTTCAGACCCTTATTATGTCAATGTATTTAGTACGTCGGGAACCTGGACAAATAAAAGAGGTAATCCGGAATTGGAAGGTCGCAGGACTTGTTGGATTATCCGGCATGCTAGCCTCTGCTTGCTGGTTTACGGCCATGACGATCCAGAACGCTGCTTACGTTCGTGCACTTGGGCAGATAGAGCTTTTGTTTACATTTTTAGCTTCCTATATCTTTTTCCAAGAAAAGACTAATAAAATGGAATTTCTTGGTATTACCGCCGTGCTTATAGGAATTTTTGTGCTATTGTTGGGCCGTTAAATGAGCCACTTTAATTAATACAACCAAACTAAAGGGCGATTTGATCACACGATATTTTATAATTTTTATCAATATAGTCGTGTTTTGCTTTTCGTCTGCCTATACGTACGCTGGGAGTGCTCGTATGTTTACGTTTAAATCTCTAGAAGGAGAAACGTTCTCATTATCTGACTATCGAGGCAAAGCCATATTAGTTGTAAATACAGCTTCTCGTTGTGGCTTTACGTCTCAATACGAAGGATTGCAGATACTTTGGGAAACGTATCGTAATCGCGGTCTTATCGTTTTAGGTATTCCCTCAAATGATTTCGGTGGCCAGGAACCAGACAATGAAGAAGCGATCAAAGAGTTTTGTTCAGTTAACTTTAACGTTAGCTTTCCAATGACCGAAAAACAAACAGTCAGCGGCAGTGAAGCACATCCTTTTTATATCTGGGTTTCTGATCAACTAGGGACCATGTCAAAACCACGTTGGAATTTCTCCAAAATTCTTGTCGATCCCGCCGGGAAAGCCGTAGATTGGTTTGCATCTACAACAACCCCAAACTCAAAAAAATTAATCACTGCCATCGAAAAAATCTTACCTTAAAAATTGCCTGATCAAAATTTAATCGTATTGTCTAAAGAAATATTAATCGTCGGTATCGAAAAGAACTAATACCCTCCATAATTTGGGTGAAGAAAATGAACAAGGGGAAAACTCAATTTATTTCAGGAACCAGTTCTAGTGAAGACTGGCAAACAGCGACAAATGATTTAATCAATCAGCTAAATGGTCCTACTGGAACGCTCGGTATACTTTATACCGGAGAAAAACTTGCTGCCCATCTAAATGCAATGTCTGGGCGCCTAAGAGAGAAAACAGGTATCGTTAACTGGATATGCGCTTCCGGGTACGGGGTAATATCTGGCGCAGGGGAATTTTATGGACAAAATTCATCTACCGTACTCGTACTCGATATACCTGAAAACGGCTTTAAAATATTTGGTGGCGAAATTGACGCTGGAGTGACTCTTGCTTCAACAGAGGCGGATTGGATTGCGGAAGCTACTATGCCACTGGCGATAACACACGCGGATCCTCGAAACCCAGACATGGCAACCGCGATTCAAAAACTTGTGGATACCACGGGGAGTTTTTTGGTTGGTGGTCTCACCGCAACTGCTAACCAACATCCCCACCAAGCAGACACAATCACCGGCTGTTTAAGCGGTGTCGCGTTATCCCCAGCATTTACTGAAGTAGCTACCGCTCTAAGTCAGGGCTGCACCCCCCTAGGAACTACTCACATAGTAACGAGAGCTCAACGCAATCTAATAGTTGAATTGGACGACAAACCTGCACTAGACGTTTTTTTAGATCAAATAGGTTCTGAATTTGCAGAAAATTTACAACGTATTTCAGGCGTTATATTTTTAGCGTTGCCAGTCTCAGGTTCAGATACAGCCGATTATACGGTTCGTAATTTAGTTGGCATAGATCCAACCAACAAGATAATCGCAATCGCTGAAACGGTTTCGGAAGGCGACCCCATTTTGATTTGTCGCCGAGACAAAAATAGCGCTATCAAAGACATGCGCCGCATGGCTACCGATCTTAAAAATAGAATTGGAAACAAGACAATTCGAGGCGGTCTGTATATTTCTTGTGCAGCAAGAGGACCAAATCAATTTGATCCGCCGGAAACTGAAACTGAAATAATTCGCCAAATTTTAGGCGACTTTCCGATCGTCGGTTTTTTTGCCAATGGAGAACTTAATAGAGATAGGATCTATGCGTATACAGGTGTATTGACACTATTTCTTTAACCTGAGTTGTTTAAAGCCCTATAGTGAAAGGAATAATTAATGAATAACCTGCCTGTTTACGAGGTCTATGCTATTCGGTATGCTGAGCAATTGCTCAGACCAGAGGGGACAACATTTCTTGGCGGTGACCCCAGTAAAATGATACGTGGGTTGGACTTTTTTACCTATGTCATTACGGGGCCAGCGGGCACATTTCTAGTAGACACAGGATTCAATTCAGATCTCTCCGGTGAAGGCGACCGTACCTTTCTCATCGAACCCGCAGAGGTGCTGAATCGTCTAGGAATAAACCCTAAAACTTTAAAAACCGTGTTGCTCACACATGCGCATTTCGATCATGTGGGGAATCTCGACCATTACCCAGAAGCTGTTTTTTCTATTCATGTTGAGGAAATGAATTCAATTACTGGTCCTGATATGACGTATGAACCATTTCGTCTTGCTTACCACAAAAGAGACACCACACGTTTAGTCGAACTAGTCTATGAGAAGCGAATGTCCTTTTATACAGAAGTAGTGAGCCCAGTCACACCTGGTATTGAATTTCACTTAGTTGGCGGTCACGCTAGGGGTCAACTCGTGCTGCGGGTTCACACGCGCCGTGGTTGGATCGTACTGGCATCGGACGCTGTCCATCTTTATGAAGAGGTAGAAACTGAAAGACCTTTTGCAATATTCCATGATCTTCAAAAAATGATCGACGGCTACCGTACTTGCTTAAATCTAGCCGGTGGAATTGATAAGCTAATTTCTGGTCACGACCCGAAAGTAACGGACTGGTATCCGGCATTAAGTCCGGAATTTGATAAAATAGTATTAGATCTTGGAGCAGATCCAAAGAATTAAAAAAACCTGGGATTTATACGCCTATAGCGGCTCCATCACGACGAGGGTCTGCGGCACCAGACAGTGCCCCATTAGAAGGATTTCGAGAAACGGCCTGCATGCCGCCGCATTGTATCGTAAACGGATCGGATAACTCAATATCATGTCCACGCTCCCGAAGTGATTTAACTACATCACCATGGACACGATTTTCAAGAACAACTCGACGACCGTCAAACAATCGACCACGCGGCGCTTCAATGGCCTGCCGCAAATTAAGGCCATAATCAACATAATGGATCATCGCCTGAGCTTGGGTTTGCATAATCCCATAACTGCCTGGTGTACCTAACGCTAAAACCGGCAGGCCATGCTGAGTTGAAACGGACGGACTCAGGCACATCGCCCAACGTTTCCCACCGATTAGAAAATTCGGTGAGGCTGGATTAAGGTCCCCCCAGTTCATAAAATTATTCATACATACGCCAGTATTAGGAATCACAACAGTAGACCCCCAAGCTGATCCTAAACTTTGCGTCAAACAAACCATATTGCCATATCTATCGGCAATCGATACGGATGTAGTGTGTGACTGTGAATTAGCAATATTTTCCGGTTTCTTTTCTCCAAATTGTTCTGTACGAGCCGTGATAGGCGTTAACTCACGCACTCTAGACCGCAATTCTTGAATTTTTGGCTCCTCCAATAATTCATTTATCTCTAAAACAGATTTATTATTATTAAGAATTCGAGTTTCTGCGGCAAGGCGTATCGAGCGAAATACAAGATCTAGGTGATCAGCGCTTAAATATTCCCGATCTAAAAAATCAAAATCGTCAAGGATCCCCATTGTTAATAAAAATTGAAATGATTCTGCTGGCGGTGGCGGGACGTTAATAACCAGGTCTCGATATGTTACTGAAATTGGTTCCTGCCACTCCGGCACAACCGACTCGAGATCAGCCATTGTCATACACCCACCAAGCTTACTAAGGTGAGAGATCATTGCCTCACCCAAGCGACCACCATATAAGTGCACAGGTCCTTCGGATGCAATTGCCTCATAGGTACGAGCTAGTTCGGGTTGCTTTAGAACCCAACCAGACTGATCGTTATATCCGTCGGAAGCATAGACCCGTTTCCATTCTTCAGTACTGGTATGACCCATCGTTGTTTTTGCCATCTGGGCATAAAGACTAGAAACGGGAAAACCTTCAACAGCATGCTGAATTGCGGATCCAAGGACTTCGTCAATTGATCTAGATCCATATCTCTCTAATAAAGCACACCAACCGGCGAGGTTCCCAGGGACACCGCTTGCTGATGCTCCCCCATTAATATCTTTTTTATCCAGGTGCGCCGCTACAAATTTAGCCGGCACCGGTGGGATAAAATCCAAACAGCGTACTTTATTTTCCGAAGCCACCCAGCATGTGGCGGATCCTAAGCCCGCAAGTCCAGACATGAATGGTTCTACCACGTTCAATGTTGAAACCGTAGCTACGGCCGCATCGAATGCATTACCACCGGAACGCAATATGTCAGCTCCGGCAGCAGCGGCTAAAGGATGGGCAGCGGCAACCATGCCACCGACTGCCCGCGTAGGAGAGTGCGTTATGCTCATGTTAAACTACTTCCTGTTTTTTTAACCATTGATTTAATATGAACAATGCATTGATCTTCGTTAATTGTTCACCGTATATATGCAATTCTCTTAATGATATTTTTGCCTTATCTTCCAATCGTGGAAGTATGTTCCGTACTATTGATCGATACCAAGTGAGTGTGTTGAAGGGACAAGGTCTTGAATTTGATCCGCTCGTTTCGCAAGCCAAAATTCGTAAGGGCTAGGAATCAACGAAAACGGTGATTTAATCCCGAGTTTCAGAGCGGCATCCATAGGCCAGTTGGGATTCTGCATAGCTTCACGCGCTATAGCGATTAAATTTGCCTGTCCTGTTTTTAAAATCTGCTCGGCTTGATCCGCATGAACAATAAGCCCAACAGCCATGGTTTGAATTTCGGCCTCACGTTTTAATTTTTCAGAATATTGTACTTGGTAACCGTAACGTACATTTCCCGCGCTTACTACAGGAGCACCTCGTATTCCACCTGAGGAACAGTCAATAATATCAATTCCCTTCTCCTTGACTATTTTCGCAAGACGAACATTTTCGTCCGGACCCCATCCAGCATCATCCTCCACAGATAATCTTAAGAATAGAGGTTTCTCATCTGGCCAATAGGAACGCACGCATTCAACCACCTCTATGGCAAAACGCATTCTATTTTGCTCCGAGCCACCATATTTGTCAGACCGCGCGTTCACATGAGGCGATAAAAATTGATGAATTAGATAACCATGAGCTCCATGAATTTCTAAGACGTCGAACCCTGCGGCATCAGCCCGACCTGCTGCTTCACCCCACCTATGGATTACGTCTTGGATTTCGTCGGCAGATAACGCTCTCGGTATTGGTTCATTATGATCCGATACAGCAGATGATGAAACCAACTCCCAAGCTTCCCAGTCATCTATTCCAGATGCAAAATCTAAAGGCTCACCGCCCTCCCACGGTTTATACCTTTTTGCCTTTCGACCACTATGCCCCAATTGAATTCCGGGAATAGCCCCCTGTAATCGAATGAAATCAGATAATTTTTTAAAATATCTGATAAAATCATCGTCCCATAATCCAAGATCACCAACCGTTCCACATCCCCGCCGTTCTACTTTCGTCGATTCGACGAACACCAATCCAGCGCCCCCAGCCGCGTAGCGCCCAATATTCATCATATGCCAATCGGTCGGATAACCCTTTAGACCAGAATATTGATGCATAGGTGCTATAACGATGCGATTTTTCACAGTTATATTTCGAATGTTATAAGGTGTGAAAAGCAGTGAATCCAATCTTTCCCTCACTTAACTTGAGTTAATTTTCCAAAAACAATCTGCCTGAGCGTTTAATTACATCTCGGATACCAACCATCCGAATGGCACGCCAAAACAGTGCTTGCGTACTCGATATAGTTGGTTTTCCGACCATTGCTTCTATCTTAGGAATTGCCTCCAACGTTGGCATGTCACAGCAACTCAAAACAACCGCGTCAACGCCCGATTGACTGCCCAATTCAACCGAGCGCTCAATCAATCTAGCAACAGGGACCCGGTTCATGTTCTTTAACTGCATCTGACTTTGATCAACGATAACGCTTTCATCGATGCACACCGTAATACCGTTTTCAGCAAAAAAGATCCTTTCTTTGTCATTAATGCTTTGTGGATAGGGCGTAACTAAAGCGATAGTTTGGGAATTTAAAACAGTCAGGGCTTCAACTAAAGCTGCAGCCGCTGTAACGGTAGGCTTGTCTGTTTGTTGGGTGAGTTTTTCTTCGTAAGTCTTAGGATTTCCTTTGGCCGAGCTCGCTGTGCACCCATAGGCTATAATATCCGGTTGAGCTGATTTAACTTCATCTATTACCCGCGGAAGGTGGCTCTCCATTTCATCAAATGGACTCTCAAAACGTTCAGAAAAGAATGGCATTCGAGAAGTATGGATAGTTATCCCATCAGGTGCCATTTTCCAAAATTCAGTCTCTGCCACCGTATTCGTAGAGGGAACCATTAAAGCCATTCGGGCTCGTTGGCCATAGACGCGCCTAGGTGTGTCGCTCATTATGTATCCAATGTTCTTTTTATTTGTTACTAAGTATCAGCTGGAAAAGAGCATGAGGCAACCATGAAGACAAGCACAGACCGTATCCTAACCACCCACGTGGGAAGCTTACCCAGAGGTCAATCTCTTTCGGACATTCTAGTTGCGAAAGCTAATGATAACACAATCTCTTTGGATACGTTTGAATCAACCCTAACCACAGCACTGGAAAATATTGTTAAACGCCAACTCGAAATTGGCATTAACATCGGAAATGATGGCGAGATGCCGCGGACGGATTTTGTTTCATACATCACCGAGAGAATGAGCGGGTTTGGCCGCGGCAAAGGTCCTAACCGGCCATTGCCTTTAGATGCTAAAAAATTTCCCTTATGGTTTGAGTTAATGCAGAAAAGTGGACGCAGGCGGATCAGCCCCTATCATCTTCCCCAAACCATTGGACCACTCCTCTATGGCGATCTTTCCGGGGTGGAAAAGGAATGCCAAGATTTTAAAGCCGTTCTTGGCCGTCAATCCGTTGGTTTTGCTGAAAGTTTCATGACGGCCGTTTCGCCTGGTTTTGCCGCTAACGCGTTAGTTAATCTGCATTACGATAGCTATGAAAATTACGTGTTTGCGATGGCCAGAGCACTAAAACGAGAATATGAGCATATAGTCAATCACGGTTTTTTATTGCAAATAGATTCGCCCGACATGGGAATGGAAAAAAGCGGCTATTTTCAGGATAGAACCGTATCTGAATTTCTATCGATGATGGAGTTGCATGTTGCAGCACTTAATGAAGCCATCGCCAATATACCTAAGGACCAAATAAGATTGCATGCTTGCTGGGGGAATAGAGACGGGCCCCATTATCACGATATTCCCTGCCCAACTGTATTACCCGTAATGTACCAGGCTAACGTGGGGGCTCTGGCTCTTCCGTTTGCCAACCCACGACATAGCCATGAAATCGAGGCCTTTCGGAAACTACCCCTCCCGGATAATATGGTTTTGTTAGTTGGTGTTATCGAAACTACCAACAATTATGTCGAACATCCTCAGGTTGTCTGTGAAAGATTAGTTCGGGCTGCAGATTGTGTTGGAGACAAAACTCGAATCATTGCCGGAACAGATTGTGGATTCGGTACAATGGCAGGAGATACTTTTACGGCAGAGGATGTGGTTTGGCAGAAACTACAATCCCTTGTGGATGGAGCTAAACTCGCGAGTAAAGACTTATGGCTTTAAGATTATGCAAAGATGTCCCTCGCTTTGGTAAGCTAACTAACAGATTCCAAAACAATATAATCCAATAGACTATATTAATTACTTTTTAAAAATATTACCCAACACAAGGATGGATTATGCGCATCGAAATACTTTGTACCGGTGATGAAATTCTCACCGGAAAAACCCCAAACACCAATTTCGGGCATATTGCTCGTCGGTTGGGAGAAGTAGGATTGGAGATGTATTGGAGCACTGTTGTGGGCGATGACCGGCAATCCCTGCTTGAGGCATTTCAACTCGCCGCAAAACGAGCAGACGCTGTAATCGTTAACGGTGGACTTGGACCAACAGTTGACGATCTGTCTCAAGAAATAGCGGCCGAAGCGGCTGGCGTAGACCTCGTCCTGGACAATAGGTGGCTAACTCGAATGGAAGACTTTTACGAGAGACGAGGCCGAACAATGCCACCAAATAACAGAAAACAAGCGATGCTGCCAGAAGGAGCCGAATTTATAGACAATCCAATAGGAACAGCTTGTGGTTTTGCAGTTAGCATTTCTGGCAGCCGTTTCTTTTTTACCCCCGGCGTTCCCAGAGAAATGCGAAGAATGATTGATGAACAAGTGATACCACGCTTATTGAAGTTAAGCGGTATCACGATGATCAACCGTTTAAAGCGCTTTCACTCTTTTGGGATCGGGGAATCTAGAGCGGACCAATTGCTACACGGTATAGAATCAATGGTACCAGGCGGGGGCGTAAAACTTGGGTTCCAAGCCCATTATCCTCAACTTGAAACTAAACTCTTAGCCCTAGGGAAGACCAAGGGAGAATTGAATGCTAAGATGGCTCCAGTCGAGAAAATGATTAGGGATCGACTTGGAAATTTCATCGTATCGGAAGACGAGCAAACATTAGAAGGAGTAACAATAGAAGCTTTGAATCAACAGCATGCTACATTGGCTATAGCAGAGATGTTCACCAGCGGCGCTATTTCTTCGCGATTTATTCCCAAATCCGAAAATAGAGATCCCATTGTGCGGAGTATAATCGCCAGAAAATTGGAGCAAATATACAATACAGTGGGTCTTGAGACAAAAGGCCTGTCTACCGAAATCGATGCAAATACTTCAGAATTAATAGCAGAAGCTCTGCGGAAGCAGAGTGGCTCGAGCCATGGGCTTGCAGTTTTAATCAAACTAGATCAAGGAAAAGACAAGCTCGAATTTGGAGGAACCATCGACATTGGCATAGCCGACCAAACCGGAACCATCTCGAGGGAAGCTCGATTATTAGGGGGACGTGATTGGGTGCGCCTGGGAGCTGTAGAACTTGCAATTGATTGCATGCGCCGTCATCTATTAGGTCTCCCCATAGATGAGCGCATAGATTTTGAACAAAGAAAAGAATAATTCCTCGAAGGATTCCGAGCTCTATTTTTAAAATATTTTAAGCATCATAACTAAGCTTAAGTTCGTTGGAGAAATACCCTTGAACAATAATTACTTCCCAGATTCGGACGACAACTGGAAATCTGCTTCCGCCACGGAAGCGAATTTCGATCCAATTTTAATTGAGGACGCTGTAAATTTTGCTCTAAATCACGAGACCAAAATTGAACGTAATATTCAGCAAGCACTTGAAAATAAAGCATTTGGCGAACCGGCTCCTTGGGGTGACATAATCGGGATAACGCGGCCTCGTAGCGGTCCAAATGGATTAATAACTCGGAGAGGTCTAATCGTAGCTGAATGGGGTGATACGAACCATCCTGATATTACTTTCTCGGTAGCCAAAAGCTTTCTTTCCATTTGTGCTGGCCTATTAAAAGACGATGGTCGCATTAACGATTTTGATAACAAGGTTTTTGACTTGGTAAAAGATGGCGGATTTAACGATCCTCAAAATAAGCCCATTACTTGGCGTCAATTGATGCAAATGACAAGTGAATGGAGAGGAGAGTTATGGGGTAAGTCAGACCAAATTGATCATTACCGAGACTTGTCAATCAGGCCCGAGCAAAACGTCAAAAAAGGGCAACTCAGAACTATGACGAGTCCCGGATCCTATTGGGAGTACAATGACGTTAGGGTCAATCGTCTTTCGCTATCTTTATTGAGAGTAGCCGGACAAGCCTTGCCCAACTTACTCCGAGACCGAGTTATGGATCCCATTGGAGCATCCAAAAACTGGGAGTGGCACGGATACAACAACTCGTGGATTATGCTTGGTAATAACCAAGTCCAATCGGTTTCTGGCGGATCCCATTGGGGTGGCGGTATGTTTATCAGCTCTCGCGATCAGGCAAGAATCGGCCTTCTGATGATGCGGCGCGGGCTCTGGAAAGACAAGAGAATATTGTCTGAAGACTACATAAATCAAGCCATTGAACCATGTTCTATTAATCCTGATTATGGGTTATTCTGGTGGCTTAATAAAACTGGGAGACGAGTCCCAAACGCTAGTAGAGACAGCTATTGCGCGTTTGGATTTGGATCGAATATTATCTGGATCGAACCTAAATTTGATCTCGTTACTGTAGTTCGATGGATAGACAACCAGAAATTTGATGAATTCTGTGGAAAAGTACTCAATTCACTCAAAGATTAAATCACTTTCAAAAATATTTTTGCTCCTTCCTAACGGGAAATTGAAGTAATCGAAAGAGGAACGGAATGACCTTTAACTTGTGTTCGGTGCATCAATCTACGAGCCGCAACGTCGAAAGAATCTCGGCGATGCATTGTTGCCCTGTTATCCCACATTAGAAGATCGCCGACTTGCCATCTATGAGTATATGAATTCGAATCCAAAATCGCAAATTTCCAAATCTCATCCAAAAGAGCCTCTGATTCATCAATTGTTAATCCCACAATATAAGCGTTTCTCCTACGACCTAAATAAATTACCGGTCGGTCCGTTCGCGGATGAGCACAAATTATGGGATGTGCCTGACCCTTACATGTGAGCGGATTGTTATCCTCACGAATACCTAGCCTAAGGAATCCGCCAGAATTATACGTCCCGTCATGTTTTATAGAGAGGTCCCGAACCTTTTTCCGCAGTTGCTCTGGCATTTCTTCATATGCGGCAGCCATACTCGCTAGGGACGTGTTGCCTCCGACCTCAGGAATTTCCAATGCATATAACATAGATATGTCAGGCGGGTTAGGAAGATAAGACATATCTGTATGCCAAACTGCTTCCCCTGCCCCTAATGAACCTATGGGTATTCCGTCATCACCTAAAATATTAGAAACAACGTATATTTCCGGAAAACCAGGGACGGCGGTTTTCCCATTTTCCATTTGAGGTGCGTGATCTAAATCGCCAAACCGACGACTAAAAGCAACTAGGTTGTCCGGTGATAGATGCTGTCCTCTAAACAATAGACTTCCGTAGGAATCGAAAGCACATTTTATCACGTCAATAATCGTATTATTCAAGGCAGATAGATCAATGTTAATAATTTCAGCCCCTATATTAGGAGAAACTGGACGGACAAATCTAGGAGTCATTTCCTAAGCTTTCTTTAGCAAAATTCGAACAACTGATGGAAGAACATCAGTGTTAACAATCATATTGCTAAAATAAAGCCATGAATAGCTCACCACTAGTAAAAAAGTTCTGAAAGCCAGGAGTACTATCAGATTAATTTGAAATAGATATGAATTTTATTAAAAAAATATATTTAAAAAATTATCATAAACTCGCTTTTACTTGAACACATTGGTATGCCTATCAACTAGATTGGAACCAAAATGAATAATATCGAATCCGCATGGCAGGAACTGGAGCGACACAAGCAAGAAATTTCAAAAATTTCGCTCATGGAGCATTTTACGCATGATCCTGAACGGTTCAATTCGTTTTCGCTTCGACTACTCGATTTATTTATAGATTTTTCAAAAAATTTAATAAATAGCGAAACCATGCGACTTTTACTGTATTTGGCTAAATCCACCAATTTAACAGCAAAACGTGATGCAATGTTTTCTGGCGATAAAATTAATAAAACTGAAGACCGAGCTGTCCTTCATACGGCATTAAGAGCCCCTCGAGAGTCCGTCATCACCCTAAACGGAGTAAACATAGTATCAGAAATACATGCTGCTCTTGATAAAATTTTTCAATTTGCCAATGAGGTGCGGTCTGGAGACTGCCGCGGCACAGGTGGGCGATTTCGTAATATTGTTCAAATTGGAATAGGTGGCTCTGTGTTGGGTCCCGCTGCAATCACGGAAGCCCTCAGTCCATACCATGATGATGAATTAACTATGCATTTTGTAAGTAATGTTGATGGAGCACATTTATATGACACACTTCGTTACCTTGATCCCGCCACAACGTTGTTTTTGATCGCCTCTAAATCGTTCGATACCCAGGAAACGATGCTAAATGCAAAGTCTGCCCGTGACTGGATAACTAGTCAATTAGGCGAGCACGCGGTCCCACAGCATTTTACTGCCATTTCAAGCAATCCAAATTTAGTACATGAATTTGGCATTCCTGAAGAACGTTCATTTCCTATATGGAATTGGGTTGGAGGTCGTTATTCCCTTTGGTCGGCAATTGGTCTCCCTATTGCTATTTCTATCGGCCCAGAAAGGTTCTCAGACTTATTACTTGGTGCTCGTAAGATGGATGAACATTTTCTTAACGCACCTTTATCTTCAAATATTCCAGTAGTACTTGGCCTTATTGGTATCTGGTATCGTTCGGTTTTAGGTTTTTCTACACACGCTATTATTCCCTATCAACAACGTTTGAATCGATTTATAGCCCACGTGCAACAACTCGAAATGGAATCGAATGGAAAATCCATACGAGAAGATGGTGATTCTGTGAAAAAGCGAACCGCCGGCATTCTGTGGGGAGATGCTGGTACAAATGCCCAACATTCTTTTTTTCAATTACTGCATCAGGGCACCGAAATAGTCCCGTGCGATTTTTTACTAGCAGCCACTAGTCATCAACATATGCCTCAGCATCAGGATAGATTAATAGCAAATTGCTTATCCCAGTCTCAAGCTCTTATGACCGGCCGGACTCGAGAAGAAGCGATCGCTTTTATGCGCGATAGGGGATCGGATACAAAGCAGGCTGCAAAGCTTGCTTCTCATCGAACATTTACAGGAAATCGCCCGTCCACTACGATTCTCTTTAAAACCCTAGATCCCCAAACACTTGGGATGTTAATAGCACTTTATGAACACAAAGTATTTGTTCAAGGTGTCATTTGGGAGATCAACAGTTTTGATCAATGGGGTGTTGAATTGGGGAAACAAATGGCGAGGGATTTACTTCCAACTATTCAAAAAAACACCAGTTTCAGTGAAGGTGATTCCTCAACCGAGGGCCTACTCGCTATTTTAAAGGAGATGCAAAACATATAACAACGTTACTCAAGGTTCATTACTTATAATTTTTTCCAAACTAAAATAGACCATGTGAATACGAATTAGCTTCCTGATCTGGAAATTCTTTCATTATCACCGATACGATTTTGCACACACTTTAATGCAGCGAGTGACTCATTCGTGCATAACTAATCACCTACAGAACATAACAGTTGGAGCATTGCGGATGGAATTAGTGGGACTTGGATTTCATTTTGAAGAATTGCCGGTTGGTCGGCAATTCAAAACGATTGGGCGAACAGTCACCGAAGCAGACATCACAAATTTCGTAAATGCCACCGGAATGGTAGAAAATTTATTCGTGGATCTCGAATTCCTCAAAACTGATAGTGATATTCAGGGCCGAGTATCGCCAGGAGCTTTGGTCTACAGTTTTGCAGAGGGATTGTTAGTTCAGTCAACAATGCAACATACTGGATTTGCGTTTTTAAATATGGAACTAGATGTTCATAGCCCAACATTTGCCGGTGACACAATACATGTAGAATGTGAAGTCATCGAAGCCCGATTAACTCGGAAGCCAGGTAGGGGCCTGATCCGAACTCGAAATGAAATTGTCAATCAAAACGGAAAGCTAGTAATTACTTACACTCCACTTCGCATGGTGAAGTGTAAGGACGAATCCTTATGCCGTGATCCAAAAGAGTGACTGTTGATGAGTAAAACTCCCAAAAATCGAGGCCCGCTGACGGGCGTTCGTGTAATTGATCTAACGATAAATGTGCTCGGCCCCGTCGCCACCCAAATTTTAGCCGATATGGGAGCTGAAGTGATAAAAATTGAAACTCCGGAAGGCGACCCTATGCGCCTTATCGGGCCAAGTAAAACAGGATTATTAGGTCCTTTCTTTCAAACAACTAATCGAAATAAAAAAAGTGTGGTACTGGATCTTAAAAGAGCAAATTGCAAAGAAGCGTTAGACCGACTACTTAAGAAATCAGATGTATTTGTTCACAACATGCGTCATGCTGCCGCACAAAGATTAAGGATTGATTATAACAATTTATCAGCTTTAAACCCAAGAATCGTTTATGCTTCAGCCACGGGGTATCGAAAAGACGGGCCAAAAGACGGCCGACCCGCCTACGATGATGTTATACAAGGTGAAAGCGGGTTAGTCAGTCTGATTAAACATACAAATGGAGAAGCCCGTTTTGTTCCAATGCCTATCACCGATAAATTTTGCGGCCATACTCTAGCATCTGCCATAGGGATGGCATTATTTCATAGGGAACGAACCGGGCAGGGCCAAGAAGTTCACGTCCCAATGCTCGAAACTATGCTGGCTTTTAACCTAACCACACACCTATGGCGTGGCACTCAAGGCGAAAAGACGGGTCTTGGTTATCCTCGCGCACTATCGCCCTATCGCATTCCTTATAAAACGAAAGATGGAATGGTTTGTGTTCTTGCCCACACTGACGACCAATGGCATCGTTTACTTGAAGCCATTGGTAGATCTGAGCTCATCGAAGATCGACGTTTCACGTACCTAGCCGACAGAGCCAATAATATAGCAGAATTGCAATCTCATCTTGCAACCGCTTTGTCAGAATTCACCACCGAAGAAGCTTTTAGGGCTCTCGACAAAGCAGACCTACCGAACGGTCCAGTTATCGAACTGGACGAAATGATGGACGACGATTATTTAAAGGAAACAAATTTTTTCAGGACTCTGACTGATTCACATGAGGGTGATATTTTAACGACTGCATTACCGATCGATTTTTCTAAATCTCCTGGGACGTTGCGAAATTCTGCGCCGGCACTTGGCGAACATACAATCGAAATTCTTACAGCAATCGGTTTTTCCAACGATGAAGTTGCCAATATCAATGGCAATGCTACTGCCACAAAATCAGAAAGAGTTTATGATGAAACTCACTGATTTTATTACCTACGCGGACGCCCAAAAACATTTTTCCAAACAAGCTCTTTGGGACTTGTTTAATGGTGATCCAAAACGCCTAAATATAGCCACCGAATGTCTAGATCGTCATAAACGAAATCGAGTTGCAATTCGAATCGCACATAGCGATGGTAGCAACCAAAACTTCACGTTTGGAGATCTTTCCGACCTATCCAGCCAATTTGCAAACTGGCTTGTGCAACGAGGCATCAGGAAAGGAGATAGGGTGGCTATCATGCTCGATCCGTCTCTCTTTTTCTACGCCGCCTTATTTGGCACTATGAAATGTGGTGCAGTCGCAGTGCCATTATTTACAGCTTTTGGATCGGATGGGCTTGCCAAGCGCTTAAATGATTGTTTACCCAAAATGTTAATTCTTACCCCAGAAAAAAGCGAATTGGACGGCGCCTATGGGGTCGATACAGTTTTTGCCGATAAATTTCTCCTAAACGATATTAAGTTACAACCCATTGATTTTCTGGCAGAAACCACGGCTTCTGATATGGCTATGTTCCAGTATACTTCTGGTACATCTCGGGAATTCCCTGAAGCCGTTAAGCATCGACATAGAGCCATCGTTACGGTAATCATAGCAGCCCTTTATGCTACAGGAGTACGGCCCGGTGACCGTTATATGTGTCCCTCATCACCCGCTTGGGGACATGGACTATGGCATGGCACACTCGCCCCGTTAGCTCTTGGGGTCGAAATTTCCTGCTATGCTGGAAAATTCGATCCAGGCCGGCTGCTTAATGCTATTGAAGAATTCCAAATAACCAACTTATCAGCCGCCGCAACACATTATAGAATGATGCGAAACCACAACGACCACCAAACTCGCTATTTTTCCTTACAAAAACTTTCATTCACTGGTGAACCATTAGACTCAGAAACGGCTCTTTGGGCTAAAAAAGTATTTGGACATGAAGTCTGCAGTATTTATGGTTCTACCGAAGTTGGTGTTATCATAGCTAATTACCCTGGTGCTAAAGACCTACCTGTAAAAACGGGCTCTTTGGGCAAACCGCTCCCAGGTTGTGAGATAGCAATTCTAGATAATCACGGCAACCAATGTTCCGCGGGGGAGATTGGCGAAATCATGCTTAGGAAAGGAGAAAATTGGTTTCGGGTTAAAGACCTAGGGAGCTTTGATGATGAGGGATACTATTTCCATCACGGTAGAGCGGACGATGTTATTATTTCGGCTGGGTGGACCATGAGTGCTATCGAAATAGAAGATGTCCTCTTGAAACATCCAGATGTAAATGAGGCCGCCGCAATAGGTGTACCGAATGAGACCCGGGGCCAAATCGTGAAAGCATTCATTACATCTCCCCGAAACGCTAGTGAGAGTTTTACTAACGAATTGCAGAAATTTGCACGAGAGCGCTTAAGTAAACATGAATACCCCCGAATCGTGGCAATTGTTGATGATTTACCCAAAACCCCTGCAGGGAAAGTCAACAGGAAAGCACTTAGAGATGCAGAACGAACTTTTAAGGAAGATTAGTGATCAAAAATAAAAACTCGACTCAGGAATTTCCTCGTATAACTGAAACCGGCTTGGACGAACTGCGACAGCGGTTAGGAATCAAAATTTCGCACGACCCAGAACCTTGGTGCTTCGAGGCGACACGGGATAATATCCGGCACTATGCCCATGGTATAGGCGACGACAATCCTCTTTGGTGCGAGCCTGATTACGCAAGTCACACGCGATATAATGGGGTGATAGCGCTTCCATCTTTCCTTTTTGCGACCAGCCGAATTGCATCCGGGTACGTTGGTGGGTTACCAGGTGTCCATGCGATGTGGGCTGGAGCTAATTGGATATGGCATCAACCGGTTCACCGAAACGATGAAATTTCAACAGAATCCCATCTAAAAGACTTGGTAGAACATGAAACTCAGTTTTCGGGCAGAGCCATACAGCAGATTTATCATGTCGATTTCTATAATCATGACGGCGCATTAGTCGCAGAATGCGACAGTTGGTGCTTTCGAACCGAACGCGACTCCGCACGTGAACAAGGCACCAAATACACGATTGAAAAATCTAGGGCAGAAAAACGTTATTCTAAACAAGAATTAGACGAAATTTTCAGCTATTACGAAAATGAAAGTATCCGCGGCTCAAAGCCACGGTTTTTTGAAGATACCAATGTTGGCGAGAAATTACCCCGTATGGTTAAAGGACCAATGACGGTAACAGGGTTTATTGCCTATGCCCAAGGGTGGGGGGGACTCTACATCCGTGCTAACAAACTCGCATGGAAACAGATAAACCGACATAAGGGATTAGGGATACCAAATCGCTTTAATATACCCGATTGCCCTGAGCGCGTTCACTGGGAAAACGAATTCGCGACTAAAGTAGGAGCTCCAGGTGCATATGATTATGGCCCAGAAAGATGTTCTTGGATGACACACCATATAACCAATTGGATTGGCGACGACGGATTTTTAACCTCCTCAGACACTAAAATTCGTCGCCATAATCCAGAGGGTGATACCCTTTTCATTGACGGAGTTGTTACCCAAAAATTCGAAAACGCCAACGACGGTTTCGTCGAAATTTCCCAAGAAGCAAAAAACCAAGATGGCGAACTCTCGGTGATAGGCAAAGCTATTGCCCAATTACCAAGGAGGAAAAATATATAGGGTAAAAATAAAAATTTATCCCGCTTTTTCAACCATCGTGGCTTTTAGCAAAGCTCATTAGAATACCATGTTATTTTCTATGATCAAAGCAAACCAATGAAGGAACACTTATGCCGATTGAGATCACCAAATACCAACAATTAAAACTTGACCGGCCGGTTGACCGTGTTCTTAGAATCACTTTCGATCGCCCAGAAACATATAACTCCTTAGACGAAACCGGACATAGAGAGCTCGCGTATATTTGGCGCGATATAGACGATGATCCGTCCATTAATTCGGTAATTCTTACAGGCGCTGGAAAAGCCTTCTCATCTGGTGGCGATTTCACGATGATTCAAAACATCATCGATGATTATGACGCTCGTGCAAAGGCCTGGAAAGAAGCTCGAGATCTCGTTTACAACATCGTAAATTGCTCTAAACCAGTCGTTTCTGCGTTAAACGGTCCAGCAGTGGGAGCAGGATTAGTCGCTGGACTATTAGCTGATATTTCAATCGCTGGGAAACGAGCAAAAATTGTGGACGGACACACCAGACTAGGTGTAGCCGCCGGTGATTCTGCCGTGATAAACTGGCCTTTATTATGCGGCATGGCAAAAGCAAAATATCTGCTTTTAATGTGTGAATCTGTAAATGGCGAGGAAGCCGAACGCATTGGTCTAGTGTCTCTGTGCGTCGAGGACAGCGAATTACAGCAAAAAGCTCTGGATGTCGCTACAAAACTTGCCGAAGGTGCCCAGAGTGCTATTCGATGGACCAAATATGCACTAAACAACTGGTACCGGATGGCTGGCCCGGCTTTCGATACATCTACCGCCCTAGAAATGCTTGGTTTCACCGGCCCAGAAGCTCGCGAAGGTTTAGCCGCTCATTTGGATAAACGCCGCCCAAGCTTTCCAAAAAATAGCCCAGTTTAAGGAGTATAATTTTGAAATCTGAGGCACAGACCTTGCCACTCGAACCTGTTTCACCAATTCCCGCAGCAACCGTCATGTCCTTACGAGACACACCAGAAGGCATGGAAGTTCTAATGGTTCAGAGAACACAAAAGGCGGATTTTGCTAGTGGCGCGTTGTTATTCCCAGGGGGCAAAGTCGACGGAGTGGACTACTCTATCATTGAATTAGGGCGATGCGTTTTAAATAAAGATTTACCAATTAATTTGCAAGCTATTCGGGTGGCCGGTATTCGCGAATTATTCGAAGAAACAGGCCTGTTATACGCTAGAAATTTTGGAAGCAGAGATATAATCCCCAAAGAACATGCTAATATAATTTCAGTGAAGTATAGAAATGCACTCCTAACAAATACGGTAACATTCGAAAAAATCGTCAAGCAAGAAAATTTGGAACTAGCGACTGATCTTCTAATCCCGTTTGCTCACTGGATAACCCCCCCCTCCAGTCGCAAACGTTTTGATACGCATTTTCTAATTGCCAAACATCCTAATGGACAAACAGCCTCGCATGATGGTTCAGAAACGCTCGATACAATTTGGATTAAACCGTCAGTTGCAATCGCTGATGCGGAGTTGGGGGAACGCAGAATTGTTTTCCCAACCCGAATGAATCTTAAGAAAATTAGTCAATCGAAAACAGTGAGTGAAGCTATCAATCTTGCAATTAATTCGAAAGTGATAACAGTAATGCCAGAAGTTTATGAGGTAAAAGGTGGTCGTCACCTTAAAATACCTATAGAAGCCGGATATGGCATCTCAGAAACTACAGTTGATTATTCTGCCTCAGATAAAGCCCTAACGGAGCAAACATCTAAGTCAAAAAGGAAAGTTACGTGATGAACTTTAATCTCAGTGAAAACCAACAGACAATACGGGATACAATCTTAAAAGTGGCGCACGAATTTACCGATGAGTATTGGTTGGAAAAAGACAAGAATGGTGGTTTCCCAGAAGAGTTCTATAGTGCGTTTGCAAAAGATGGTTGGTTGGGCATCGCTATGCCAGAAAAATATGGCGGGGCCGGATTGGGCATTACTGAAGCATCGCTAATGATGCAAGCTGTCGCAGAGTCTGGAGCTGGTATGAGCGGTGCATCCGCACTTCATATGAACATATTTGGCTTGAAGCCGGTTGAACTTTTTGGAAATGAAGAACAACGTGAGCGCTTTCTACCTCCTCTAATTCAGGGCAAAGAAAAAGCCTGTTTTGCCGTTACTGAGCCAAACGTGGGTCTGGACACTACTAAATTAAAAACCAAGGCGACACCCGATGGAAATGGATATGTCGTTAATGGCTCTAAAATATGGATTTCGACTGCACAAGTAGCAGACAAAGTTTTACTTCTGACCCGAACTACAGACATAGACGACGTCAGAAAACCAACAGAAGGCCTGACTTTATTTTATACTGATTTAGACCGAGATCGAGTTGAAGTGCGAGAAATCGATAAAATGGGCCGAAAAGCGGTCGATAGTAATATGCTATTTATCGATGGCTTAAAAGTACCAATTGAGGACCGTATTGGCCAAGAAGGGATGGGCTTTCGTTACATTCTAGAGGGCATGAATCCAGAACGTATTCTCATCGCCGCCGAAGCGATCGGCATAGGGCGGGCAGCTCTTGCTAGAGCCACTCAATATGCCAAAGAACGGATAGTATTCGGTCGACCTATTGGAAAAAATCAGAGCATCCAGCACCCGCTAGCCAAATGTTGGGCAGAATTAGAAGCAGCAAATCTAATGACTATGAAAGCGGCTTCCCTGTTCGACAAAGGGGACCCGTGTGGCGCGGAAGCTAATGCTTCCAAATTTTTAGCCGCTGAGGCTGGCTTTGACGCCTGCCAGACAGCTGTAATGACCCATGGTGGTTTTGGCTACGCCAAGGAATATCAGGTCGAACGTTATTTAAGGGAAGTTATGGTAACCCGTATTGCTCCCATTAGCCCTCAACTCGTGCTAAGTTACTTAGCTGAACGGGTTCTTGGATTACCTAAATCTTATTAATTTAAAATGATAGTCTAAAACCGAATAAAAACTCCAAATAATTGGTACGTTCCGCACATTTAACTAAAAATAATTTTTCTGCATGTTGGGTGTAGATTGACAAACACCCCAATATATTGGATCGTCACACTATTATATTGGTATTTCGAACGCTGGGAACGAGTTCGGAGGAACGTTAATGAAAGCCCGACGACCATTTGCGGTGATTATTGCTGTGACGCTGCTATTAACCGGTTGTTCAATGGAAGATTTTAGCCTTGCCAATATTGGAAAAACAAGTCTTTCCAACATCGGAGAAAAGATAGGGAATCTAAGCTTATCGGGAATTGGGGATCAAATTGGTCTCAAAAGTGGGCCTCTCGTTGAACTTTCTCCGGCGCCAGCCCCTATTTACGCCGTTGGCGACATTTTTGTATATTCCAATCATGGTACGGTCGTTCAGGAAAAAGTAGTAAATATAACTGCAGATAGAGTTACCTGGACTAATGACAAAGGTATGATTTGGACTACTTCTAATCTTGTTATCACGCCACTGCTTTCTTGGTCATCGCATCCTGAGCTGGGGCGTGGGAGGCAAGCGATTATCGGTAATCCTAAATCTTTCTTTCCTTTAAAAGAAGGGAATACGGTTGCGTTTGGTATCCGGGGTAATAGTGAGAATGTACCAACTGGATGGCGAGATGAACATCGCTGCCAACTGCTGGGACAAAAAGACATTAATGTATCTGGGGGTGAATTCACTACCTTTCATATTTCTTGCCAACGTAAAGATCACCGAGAAGATCTTTATTATTCACCTTCGGCACAAAACTATGTGTTAAGGGTGCGTACCTTTGCCAAGACCCAAAGACGAAAAGAATTAATTTCTTATGATTTAAAAGGGAATCGAACCAAAGATTTACCAACTAAAGTAGACCGCTCAAACGCTAAGTCAACAAAGAAAAATACCAAAAATAATAGAGAGTTAGATAGAAAATTAAAAAAATCATTAATTACCTCCGGGAATAATGACTTAGACGCTTTAATCCTTAGGCTTGAAACAATTATCCGCCGCTTAGAACGTTTATCTGGAAACGAACCTGCTCTTGGAAAAACTGCTCAAGAAGCTAAATCCCTGACAAACAAAACAAAGAAACGCAGCCCCAAATCGGCTGGCTTGGATGGAAAATACGGTGCACACCTAGCATCTTATCGGACGAAAAAAAGTGCTGCCCGAGGATGGAAACAGCTTAGCAAAAAATTTCCTAAGAAACTAAAAAGCCTTAAATTCGGGACAACCGAGTTTGACCCTGGTAATGGAAAAGGTATTTATATTCGTTTAGTTGCGCTTTCCTTTAAGACAAAATTGGATTCCTTTAAGTTTTGCAAGCAACTAAAGGTCAAACGGCAATTTTGTCAGGCTATCCGGGTACGGCCTTAAATACAGTCATTGTTCAGCAGGTCTTATTGCTAGGACCACCAAAAACACTAATGCAACTAGTGTTAAACAACTCATCATCGCCTGAGACCCAAATAGCTGCATGGCCACGCCGGTTATTGGTGGACTAAGCATGTTAGCTATCTCAAATATCATTATGAAGGAAGCGTTTGCGGTTGTCAGTTCATAACCTTGAAAACGTTCGCCTAGCATCGTTACGCCTATAGTATAAAAAGCAAAGACAGCTCCTCCCCAAAAGGAGGCAATTATGAACAATGCGGTGGTATTTTCCATTAGCATCGGTATAAAGAGCGGCACAATAATCGCTATAACAGAGCAACCAAGCAATAAAACCCGCTGGTTAAAGAAGTCAGCAAGCCACCCAACAGGAATTTGAAAAATTAGGTTACCTGCCAGAAAAGAGGTCAGCAAAAATACAGCATTTGTTTCCTGCAATCCCATTCGAAGTCCAAAAATGGGTAGAAATGCAAAACAAGATCCGGCATATAATCCGGCAGCTACAACGGCTGCGACAATTGTAGGCGAAGATTTAGCTAAAAAGAAAATGGTTCTTTGGGAAGCCGACTTAAAAACTGGAGCCCGTTTAGCAACAAAAATTAATGGTATTGCAGCGGATCCCATGCAAAAGGCGAACATAATAAATGGTCCCAACCCATCAATCCCAGTTAAAGTTAATAATATGGGTCCTACGGCACAGCCCGCAGCTATAGTAGTAACGTATATAGCCATAATTCGACCTCGGTCTTGCCGAGTTGAAATAGCGTTCAACCATGTCTCACTTATTATCCAGTGTACGGCTGTACCAGTCGCAATTAGGGGTCGAAGTAAGAACCAAGAAACAATCGAGTCGACAAAGGCCAAAGCTATAAAACAGATTACGGAAAGTGAAACGCCTCCGATTATTGAAATTCTAAGACCAAATTTACTTACCAAGCTTGGGACGAAAGGTGCAGTGCAAATAATTCCCAGGGAAGCAACCGCAGTATTTGCACCTATAATAGATTCCGTTACCCCTCGGTTTTCCATGACTAAAGACAAAAACGGAATAATTCCTCCAATAGCAATCCCTATCAGAAAAGAGCTGGAGTAATTAGCAAAAAGCGTAGCTTTTCTACTACGATCTCCCTTCAACTGCATACCAACTCCTTGTAAAACGTTTTATTAGCTCACCCAATGGAACTACCTGGTTCTTTGAAAACGAATAAAATCCATATGCCAATAAGGAAGAACATTTAAACATTATATTATGTGTATAAAATAACGACTCGTCGAAAAGAAACGGGTAACTCTAATAGGAATAAGATGAAACACTTTATCAATAATTAAGTATTTAGTCTTTTGCCTGAGACAAAAACAGTTGCCATAGAACACAACATAATTACAGCCACCCCATAAAACACCCATGAGGGACTAGATTGATCAAGAATCCAACCAAACAAAGGGGGAGCTATAATACCCCCGATACTAAAGCCGGAGGTCACAAACCCAAATACCTTACCAAAGGCCCCATCTGGAGTAACTGACCGAACGATCATATCCCGTGAGGGCATAATTATTCCATGTAAAAATCCCAACGTCGCCATCAATAGAAGTAATATGAATGCCGACATGGTCACAGCGCCAACCAACGCTATAATTGCGGCAGTTGAAAGAAAACACATTGCGGCAACCAAATTATGCTTTTTCGTCTGATCTGCAACCAAGCCTCCAGCTAAAACACCTAACGCACCCGATACTAAATACCCCGTTAAAATAAAGGTTGCAGTTTCGACCTCGGTTCCATGGCGTTGTCCAAGCGCAACAATTAGAAAACTAGAAATTCCTGAGGAGCCTAAAGCTAAAAACGTAAAAAACCCTAAACACATAAGTATCGGTGGGGAAAGTAGCAAACCCAATCCATGAGATGAATTATTTTTAGCTTCGTTATCGTTCATAAGGTTTTGAGAGTTAACCGGAGGAGTATGTCTTAAATAACGAGCGTAGAATAAAAGGACACCTGCAGCTAAAATACCAGCCCCTCCACAAATAGCTAAACCCATTCTCCAACCTACCCAGAGGTTTAGAAAAACAATTATAGGACCTGCCACAGCAAATCCAGCATATCCCCCAAAGGTATGGAGTCCGAAGGCCCGACCGATACGTCGTTCCGAAACTGAGGCAGACAGTATGGCATAATCTGCTGGATGATAAACTCCATTAGCACACCCCGCGAATACCATTAAGCTCATCAATATCCAGTACCCATCGGCAAACCCCATGAGAAGAAAAGCCGTCCCCTCTATCGCTAAACCACCTATCAGAATTAACCGTGCACCGAACCGGTCTACCAAAAAACCAAACGGAATTTGTGTTAACCCAGTAGTGGCGCTAAATACCGCCAACAGCAATCCTAGCTCAGCGTACGACACATCCAACACAATTTTTAAAACCGGAAAAAGTGGAGGCAATAAGTAAATGTAAAAATGACTGAAAAAGTGGGCGGTCCCAATTAATCCGATCACTTTAAAATCAGTCGGTGCGTCGCCAGTCGGTTGGAAATTTTTCGGTTGGAATACTGAAGTAGGCATGAAAAACTATTCGGGTTAGTTGCTAAGTAGAAGAAAGTATATTTACCTCTGTTCGATCAAAAACTAATCATGACCAAATTGATGTAATCTATTTGTAAGCCATTTAGATACTCCATAATAGTCTGAAGTAGTTAGGAATACATTCTGTCGTTTTATAAATCACTTCCGTTTTATCTATGGGCCAGCTTATCATTAGTCTGGGTAACAATCTCTTTAACCCTTTCTTTGACTTTTTGGGAACAGAACGATTCCCAAAACCAACGAACATACTTGCAATACAAGCAACAATGCATAGCTAGATATTCTGACACCGCAGCACGGGAGCGATGTATAATAATAATGGATCTAGACCACTTTCAAACCAAAAGTATAAAGGTGTTTAATCATGGCCTCTTGATGATTGGTCCGCCTTTGGTTGGGTTTATTGTATTACTTTACCTTCACCGTCGTCCGAATACTTATAAAAAGCAAAAAAGCAAAAATAGCAAAAGGACTTAAAATGTGAGAGCGTGGCAGCGTATGCTTAGTGGACGACGCCTAGACTTGCTTGATCCGTCTCCGCTGGATGTAGAAATCGAAGATATAGCGCATGGTTTATCCCGTGTTGCACGATGGAATGGACAGACCAAAGGCAAGCAGGCTTATTCAGTAGCAGAGCACTCACTCCTTGTTGAACGCTTGGTCGTCAGCCTAAAAGAAAATATACCGAAAAAATGGCGCCTAGCTGCATTACTACACGATGCGCCTGAATATGTCATTGGGGATATTATAAGCCCGTTCAAAGCGGCTATCGGTGTTGACTATAGAGCCGTTGAAACAAGGCTCCAAACCGTAATTCATCTTCGTTTTGGACTTCCTGGCGAGCTGCCGTCCCAAGTAAAACGTCTAATAAAACGAGCAGACAAGCTATCCGCTTATTTGGAGGCGACTCAACTGGCTGGGTTTTCAAATGCAGAGGCGGATCGTTTTTTTGGGCGTTTTATAATAGGTCAGAATATCAAATTAGATCCCAGTTCTCCGGATCAAGCGAAAAGTCAGTATATTGCACGGTTTCAACAGTTATACAGCTAATATGTTGCCTTTAATTTGCTTTCTATCTGCATCGCCAAGCCAAGCGTCAAGAAGCAATAGCCAATCTTTTCTCGGGGAGTGGTCTGATAGGCCAATGCACAATAGCCGACATCAGCCCAAGAGCCACCGAAATCCACCAGACAATGTCATAAGAACCAACCAAATCGTATATATATCCTCCAAGCCAACCTCCTAGAAAGCCGCCTATCTGGTGAAAAAAGAAAACAATACCAAATAATGTAGTCATATAGCGCGTGCCATAAAGGTCGGCGACTAGACCGGTAGTTAAAGGGACGGTGCTAAGCCAAAACGCTCCCATGGCAACGGCAAATCCATAAACTAAGATTTCACTAGGCGGCAAAAGAACAATGCCAGCCATGATCACCGCTCGCCCTAGGTATAAAAAGCTTAATAGATATTTTTTAGAGTATTTTCCTCCCAATACGCCTGCAGTATAACCCCCAACAACGTTGGCCAATCCCACTACGGCAAGTGCCCATGCCCCCGTTTGCGCTGAAAACCCCATATCCACAACAAAAATAGGTAGGTGGGTTGCGATATATATGACGTGAAATCCACAGACGAAAAACCCAATACACAAAAGCCAGAAACTAGGATGGCTAAAAGCTTCTGCCATGGCTCCACTAATTGAACCTGCCACCTGTTGCGTGCTGGTTTCAACCGTTGGAGTCTTAAGAAACACTAGCCCAAGAGGGATCATTATAATGATAAAAACCCCAATTATTAACGCTGAACTACTCCATCCAAAACTTTCTATTAATGCCTGTCCTGTGGGAACAAACATAAAATGTCCTAAAGACCCCGTCGCACCCACAACACCAAGTACCCATGATCTTCTGTTTTCCGGAAATAATTTTGCAGCGGCTGGCATTAAGATCCCTGTCCCTGTACCGGATAATCCAACGCCAACCAAAACCCCGACACTCAAATGAAACATACCTGCCGTAGTAGAATATGCTAGCAACACCATGCCGGCGGCGTAAAAAATAGTGCCCAAAACAATTGTCCTAAACGGACCATATCGATCAGCTATTGCGCCGGTAAACGGTTGCACAATCCCCCAAACAAGGTTTTGAATCGCAATCGATAATGCAAATGTCTCCCGACCAAAGCCAAAATCCAAGGTGATTGGTCCCAGAAATAGACCGAAACCAGTCCGAACACCGAAAGAAATACCCGCTATAATTCCAGCCAGAATTAGCGCCATGTAAGCTAGGCGAATATCAAAGGCTTTATTCGAAGACTGGTCTATATAATTGTTCACAGGAGAAATTTTAGACTTTGTGATCGACTTATGAATCTTTTCGTTAAATTGAGATCCATGTGTCTGATTAACTAACTCATAGATTGGTTTCCCGCTTCCAGGTGCCATATAGGCTGAATTTATGTAGAAGAGTTGTTCATATAGCCAATTTTGGTTTGTATCATCAAATCGAGCACCAACAATACGTATTTCGGATTTTATTTCTGAACTAATGTTGTCCTGAAAAGCATCAACCAGTCCTTCTGCTGTATCAGACTGACTGAGAGTTTCCCAGGAATCTCTCAAGTTTCTCTGCAAATAAAAATATTCGAATTTGGAGTTCATGTTCTGATTATCTAGTGCTTGATCATAAAAAGGTTGTTCAATAGATCGGACGAATTAAATGCCTACGTTTGCAGTTTTCTGGGCCCAATATACCAGCAAGCAAAAGTAATCAGTCTTATCTTATTTCAGAAATTAAATTAGCTAATTGGAAACCGTTGAGTTACAGACTTGATCCAAATACCCTAATCACCCTAACTTTACAATAAGGTTAATGGAATCTAGTTTCGAACAAACTTTAAATTGTATATAAATGCATGTAGTCAGTCGTTAAGGATTAAAACATGACACTCCCAAAATACGCATCCCTCGATGGCAAAATTGTACCTTGGGACGATGCCAGAATACATATTGCGTCGGCAGGCTTTAAATTTGGCACAGCGGTCTTTGAAGGACTTAGAGGATATTGGAGCAATGAAGAAAGCGAAATGAATTTATTTCGTATGGATGAACATATGCGGAGATTAGAATTTTCACAAAAGTTCATGCGATTTGACGAACTAATTCCAGGTAACTTAATAACTGAAAAAACTTTGGAATTAATACAGGCAAATGAATTTAAGGGAGAAAATCTTCATATAATGACCACTGTGTATGTGTCGGGGATGGGAGGGCCAGGGGTTTGTGGTCCAATAGGTCTATCTATAACGGCACAGGAAAGACCACGCACGGATAGAATAATGAATGGTGTGACGGCGCAAGTAAGTTCTTGGATGAGAGTTCCTGATCAAGCGATGCCTATGCGGGTAAAGTGCAATGCGAATTACAATAATGGCAGATTGGCAACCGTCCAAGCAGTTGCTGACGGCTATGATACAGCCATCTTTCTCAATGCCCGTGGTAAAGTCTCCGAAGGTCCAGGAATGTGCTTTTTTATGATCCGAAATGGCGCCCTTATAACGCCCACCGTGTCCAGTGATATCCTAGAAAGCATCACCCGAGATTCTGTTATTGAGCTATCTGAAGAAATTTTTGGGACAAAACCAATAGAACGTGATGTTGACCGATCTGAACTTTTAGCGGCTGACGAAGCTTTTTTCTGTGGCACAGCCTGGGAAGTTACACCTATTTTGGCAATTGATCGCGTTAAAATAGGGACCGGAGCGATTGGACCAATGACCAAACGGCTCCAGCAGACGTTTTTCGAGGTCTGTGACGGCAGTTCGGAATTGCACGCCGAGTGGCGGCACCCGGTTTACAATTCATCGATAACAAAAGCGGCGGAATAAAAATTAAGGGTAATCTGATTTGAAATGTTGCTCTTAGGGCAAACGACCTGTATGCGTATAATTTTTGCGAGCGTGGTGGAATTGGTAGACACAACAGACTTAATGAAATTGAGTGCCTTGTAGGAAACTACAAGAGTAGAACTGCTCAAAAACGGGGAAACCTGTAAAATGGCAATCCCGTGCCAAGCCTTCTCTACTTTAAGCGGAGGAAGGTGTAGAGACTTGATGGGCAGCACCTAAGGCTGAAAAGCTATGGTGAAGGGAAAGTCCAGCCCACAAACGCCTTTTGGCGGCAGTGAAAACTGTAGTTGGGATGAAAATCTGTTGAGCGAATGCTCGTGCGGGTTCGAGTCCCGCCGCTCGCACCATTTATGTCACTCGATATGTCGCAAGTCATTGAATCACAAGCATTGTGTAGATCAAGTAACTAGAAGTATAAAAAAAAAAACACAACAAAAAAGATGCAACATAAGTGCTGTATTAGAACT
>CAZADS010000077.1:0-27396 GCA_964483985.1 uncultured Thalassobaculaceae bacterium | reverse complement strand
TGCAGTAGCTGGTGGTGCTGAATTCACTGCTTACGACCAGATTGATAAGGCCCCGGAAGAAAAAGCCCGCGGCATCACGATTTCGACGGCGCATGTTGAATATGAGACGGAAGGCCGGCACTACGCGCATGTGGATTGTCCTGGACATGCTGATTATGTCAAAAATATGATTACTGGAGCGGCTCAAATGGATGGAGCGATCTTGGTTGTGTCAGCAGCTGACGGTCCTATGCCACAAACTCGTGAACATATTCTGTTAGCGCGCCAGGTAGGTGTTCCTGCGCTTGTAGTATATTTGAATAAAGTAGATCAAGTGGATGACGAAGAACTGCTCGAACTTGTTGAATTGGAAGTTCGAGAGTTGTTGTCTTCTTACGATTTTCCAGGTGACGATATTCCTATTGTGAAGGGGTCTGCTTTAGCGGCTTTAGAGGATACGGATGAAACAACGGGTCAGGGGTCTATTCTAGAACTGATGTCTGAAGTTGATAATTATATTCCGCAACCAGATCGTCCAAAGGATCAACCGTTTTTGATGCCGATTGAAGATGTGTTCTCTATTTCTGGTCGTGGTACTGTTGTTACAGGCCGTGTTGAGACTGGAGTCGTTAATGTTAACGATCCAGTTGAGATTGTTGGTATTCGTGAGACAACAAAATCAGTTTGTACAGGCGTTGAAATGTTTCGGAAGTTACTTGATCAGGGTGAGGCAGGGGATAACGTTGGTTTACTTTTACGCGGTGTTGGTCGAACAGATGTGGAGCGTGGTCAGGTTATAGCGGCTCCAGGTTCAATCAAGCCGCATACAAAATTTTCATGCGAAGCTTATATCTTGACTAAAGAGGAAGGCGGACGCCACACTCCATTTTTCTCAAACTATCGCCCTCAGTTTTATTTCCGAACAACGGATGTGACGGGCTCAGTAGTTCTTCCTGATGGGACGGAAATGGTGATGCCAGGCGATAACATTTCAATGGAAGTGAATCTAATAGCGCCCATAGCGATGGATGAAGGACTACGTTTTGCCATTCGGGAAGGTGGCCGAACGGTCGGTGCTGGAGTTGTCGCTAAGGTTATCGAGTAAGAGGAAACATTATTAAAATTAAGACTGAGTTCTCAAATGTTGGATAGTCAGAACCATGGATAGTCAAAATATTAGAATCCGGTTAAAAGCGTTTGATCACAGAATTTTGGATCAATCTACGGGCGAAATAGTTAGTACTGCTAAACGCACAGGTGCTCAAGTTCGAGGTCCAATTCCGTTACCAAATAGAATTCAAAAGTTCACGGTTTTACGTTCTCCTCATATAGATAAAAAAAGCCGGGAACAATTTGAAATTAGAACTCACAAACGGTTGTTGGATATAGTGGACCCGACCCCTCAGACAGTGGATGCTTTGATGAAGCTCGATCTGGCGGCGGGCGTTGACGTTGAGATCAAGCTTTAGAAACGGAGAAACTAAATGCGTTCTGGAATGATCGCAGAAAAAGTTGGGATGACACGGGTTTTCACTGATAACGGTGAACATATTCCCGTAACGGTACTGAAAGTGGACCAGTGCCAGGTGATTGCCCACAGAACTCAGGAGAAGGACGGGTACACTGCTCTTCAACTTGGTGTTGGTTCTGCCAAGGTAAAACGCACAAGTAAGCAGTTGCGGGGACATTTTGCTAAAGCGCAAGTTGAACCTAAACGCAAAATGGCGGAATTCCGAGTGAGCGAAGACGCGTTAATCGAAATCGGGTCTGAAATTTTAGCTAACCATTTTGTTGATGGTCAATTTATTGACGTTGTTGGAACGTCAATAGGTAAGGGTTTTGCGGGATCAATGAAGCGCCATAATTTTCGAGGACTTAGAGCCTCTCACGGGGTTTCAGTTTCCCATCGGTCACACGGGTCTACAGGGAATAGTCAGGAGCCGGGGCGTGTTTGGAAGGGAAAAAAAATGGCGGGCCAGATGGGGAACGCCCGCATCACAGTGCAGAATCTGACAGTCTTTTCGACTGACGTAGAAAGGGGGATTATCTTGGTGCGCGGATCAATCCCGGGTTCTAGGGGTCGATATGTTCTTGTTAGAGATTCTATAAAAAAGGATTTGCCAGAAAATGCACCGTATCCAGGATCTTTTAAAATATCGGAATCAATGAAATCCGAGAGACAAGAACAAGACAGTGCGGGCCATACTGGCGAAACCGAAGAAGTCTTGGAATCTATGGAAGAAGAGGCATTAATAGCCTCAGAAGAAGAAGTAAATGACCCAGTCTCCCACGAAGATAGTGGAGACTCAAATGACGACTTGGGCGAAAAGGGCTAAAACATGAAGCTTGATGTCAAAAGCCTTGATTCGGAAGAAATCGGAGAAATCGAAGTGGCAGACTCCGTTTTTGGGATTGCGCCCCGAAAGGACATACTGGCGCGAGTAGTCAATTGGCAATTAGCTAAAAGGAGGGCGGGTACACATAAGGTAAAATTAGTAGGAGATATCAGTGGGACGACTGCAAAACCTTTTCGTCAAAAGGGTACTGGGCGAGCCAGGCAGGGTTCCGCCCGAGCCGTACAATTTCGCGGCGGAGCTAAAGCGCACGGTCCAGTCGTCAGGAGCCACAAACATAATTTACCTAAGAAAATACGCATATTGGGATTGAAGTCTGCTTTGTCAGCTAAACAGGCTGAAGGAAAGTTATTGATACTTGATAATGCCGAAACAACCGGAAAAACAAAGGATTTAGTAAAGCAATTTGAAAAATTGGGTTTATCTTCCGTTTTGTTGATTGATGGCCAGCAACTAAATGAGTCATTTACTCGGGCGGTGCGAAATATACCCAAGATCGACGCGTTACCACAACAAGGCGCAAATGTTTACGATATTTTGAAGAAAGAGACTTTGGTTTTAACCCGAGACGCCATACAATCTTTGGAGGCTAGACTCAAATGAGCATGCGGCCACATAATACTCGGCAGGTCAAAATGAGTCAGGAGCGGATGTACCAAATTATCCGTCACCCGCTGGTAACCGAGAAGTCAACGCTTGGGTCTCAATTTGGCCAGGTTACTTTTATAGTAGATTTGTTGGCGTCCAAACCAGAAATAAAAGTCGCCGTTGAACAATTATTTGATCGTAAAGTAAAGGCCGTAAACACTCTTCGCCAAAAAGGCAAGGTTAAAAGATTTCGAGGACGAGTGGGTCGTCGTTCAGATATAAAAAAGGCGATTGTCACTTTTGAAGATGGTCAAGACGTCGATATCAGTCAAGGAGTCTGATTGAAATGGCTCTCAAACACTATAACCCAACCACACCTTCACAGCGTCAACTGGTTACAGTAGATCGATCGGACCTTTGGAAGGGTAAACCGGTAAAGAAATTAACTCGTGGAATGACTAAGTCGGGCGGCCGAAATAATCATGGCCGCATTACAATGTGGCATCGAGGGGGGGGTCACAAGAGAAGGTACCGGATAATTGATTTCAAACGATCGAATTGGGGTGTTTCGGCCAAGGTAGAGCGGCTTGAATATGATCCAAACCGTACAGCATTTATAGCGTTAATTACCTACGAAGATGGGCAACAAGCATATATTTTGGCACCACAGAGACTCGATATTGGTGATACCGTGATTGCTGATGAACGTGCTGATATAAAGCCGGGTAATGCGATGCCTCTAAGAAGTATTCCTGTGGGGACAATTATCCATAATGTAGAATTAAAACCCAAAAAAGGAGGCCAGTTAGCTCGTGCAGCCGGCGCGTATGTTCAGCTTGTGGGTAGAGATGCCGGGCATGCGCTTCTGCGTTTGGCGTCAGGAGAGGTTAGAATGGTGAGGTCTGAGTGTATGGCAACTATTGGGGCCGTATCTAACGCGGATCAGCAAAATATTAAGCTAGGTAAAGCGGGTCGAAAGCGTTGGCTGGGCCGAAGGCCAGTGGTGCGAGGCGTTGTTATGAACCCAATTGATCATCCTCATGGAGGCGGTGAAGGTCGGACGTCAGGTGGCCGACACCCTGTTACGCCCTGGGGTGTGCCGCCGAAAGGCAAGCGTACCCGTAATAATAAGAAAACGGATAGGTTAATAATTCGTCGACGACGTAAGTAAATAAAGGAGATAGAAATTGGCCCGATCTGTTTGGAAAGGCCCTTTTGTGGATGGTTATTTGCTCAAGAAAGCAGAAGCAGCTCTTGAGTCGGGGCGTAATGCCGTTATTAGAATTTGGTCGCGCCGCTCTACGATTATGCCCCAATTTGTTGGGTTAACTTTTGGAGTTTATAACGGGCAAAAATTTGTTCCTGTTTTAGTCACGGAACATATGGTTGGTCATAAATTCGGTGAATTTGCGCCAACGCGCACTTACTACGGTCACGCTGCTGATAAAAAAGCACGTCGTTGAGAATGGGATAAGTAATATGGGTAAGGGTCCAGCTGAACGGCGTTTAAGTGAAACGGAGGCATATTCAGTAGTCCGTAATCTACGAGTAAGTCCGCAAAAATTGAATTTAGTAGCATCAATGATTCGGGGAATGGATGCTGGAAAAGCACTATCAGCTCTAACTTTTTCTCGGCGCCGTATAAGCCTTGATGTAAAAAAAGCGGTACAGTCTGCGATCTCAAATGCAGAGAACAACCACCAGCTTGATGTTGATAAACTCTACGTGAAAGAGGCTTCGGTGGGCAAAGGGCTAGTGATGCGTCGGTTCCGGCCAAGGGCAAGAGGACGTGTGGGTAAAATTAGGAAGCCATTTTCTCATCTCACTGTGGTTGTCGGTGAAAAAACGGGGGCAGAATAATGGGCCAGAAAGTAAATCCAATAGGTCTAAGGCTTGGCATAAACCGAACATGGGATTCCCGCTGGTTTGCCGCGAAAAACTATGCCGAGTTACTGCATGAAGATCTACACTTGCGGCGTTATTTGCGGACTAGGTTGCATCAAGCTGGCGTTAGCCGAGTCTTAATCGAGCGACCAGCAAAACGAGCTCGAATTACAATATATAGTGCTAGACCGGGGGTAGTTATCGGAAAAAAAGGGCAGGACATTGAAAAACTACGTAGTGATCTATCCAGCATGACAGGTACTGACGTTCATTTAAACATCATAGAAATCCGGAAGCCAGAAATTGATGCTAATCTGGTGGCCGAAAATATAGCCCAACAGCTGAGCCGGCGGGTAGCTTTTCGTAGGGCTATGAAACGGGCTGTTCAATCTGCAATAAGACTCGGGGCAGAGGGGATTCGAATTAACTGCGGTGGACGCTTGGGGGGCGCTGAAATCGCGCGTATGGAGTGGTATAGAGAAGGCCGGGTCCCCTTGCACACTCTACGTGCAGATATCGATTATGGAGAAGCGACTGCGAGAACTACCTATGGAGCATGCGGAGTAAAAGTCTGGGTATTTAAGGGCGAAATTATGGCGCACGATCCAATGGCCCAAGATAAACGTATGACTGATCAACACTCAGGTGCTCCCGCACGATGAGACTGGTTAATTAAGTAGGGAATTTAACATGCTTAGTCCTAAACGTACCAAGTTTCGCAAAGCGCATAAGGGGCGCATTCATGGGAATGCTAAAGGAGGAACTCAGTTAAATTTCGGAACCTATGGGCTGAAAGCTACGACACCAGCGCGAATCACGGCCCGACAAATTGAGGCGGCTCGGCGGGCTATAACGCGTCATATGCGGCGTGCCGGTCGCGTTTGGATTCGAATTTTTCCTGATGTTCCGGTTTCGAGCAAACCAGCGGAAGTACGTATGGGAAAAGGAAAAGGGACTCCAGAATTTTGGGTCTGTAGGGTTAAACCAGGACGGATAATGTTTGAACTGGATGGCGTTCCCCGAAATTTAGCTCGGGATGCTTTTACTCTTGCTGCTGCTAAACTGCCTGTAGACACGCGGTTTGTTTCGCGTTTAGGTGATATTTAACCGTTAGGGAGAATGCTGATGGCGAAAAAGGAAACTGTGGAATTTCGATCAAAATCGCCGGATGAACTATCAAGTAGTCTTATGGATTTGCGTAAGGAACAGTTCAATTTGCGGTTTCAAAAAACTAGTGGCCAATTAGAAAATACAGCGCGAGTACGTGAAGTCAGAAGGAATATAGCGAGAGTGAAATTAATTCTCGGAGAAAAGGAAAATGCCTAAACTTGGAGTTGAAAATAAAATTCGGGTGCGAGAAGGAGTACGTCCACATGCCGAAGCGTGAAATGCAAGGCACGGTAGTAAGCGATAAATCTGACAAAACCGTTGTGGTAAATGTAGAGCGTCGAATTGTGCATCCAGTATATAAAAAAATCATCAAAAGATCGAAAAAGTTTTCTGCTCATGATGAGGAGAATAAATACAAAATTGGCGATATCGTTCGCATTCGCGAATGTGCACCGAAATCCAAGCGCAAAGCGTGGGAAGTAATAGGACCGGACGCGGCTGCTTCGGAATGATTAAGGTAGGAATTTATTATGATTCAAATGCAATCGAATCTTGATGTTGCTGACAATTCGGGTGCTCGTCGAGTTCAGTGCATAAAGGTGCTTGGCGGCTCTAAACGGAAGGTCGCGGGTATTGGTGATGTTATTGTCGTCTCTGTTAAAGAGGCAATTCCGCGAGGGCGTGTAAAAAAAGGAGAAATATTAAGAGCTGTAATAGTTCGAACGGCGAAAGAAGTTCGTCGTGCCGACGGCTCGGCAATTCGCTTTGATAAAAATGCCGCAGTTCTCATAAACAATCAAAACGAGCCGATCGGAACGCGAATCTTCGGGCCAGTTACGAGAGAACTAAGGGCAAAACAATTTATGAAAATAGTCTCTTTGGCCCCGGAGGTTCTGTGATGGCGAAAAAATTCAAAATCCGGAAAGGTGACGATGTCATCGTTTTGACAGGAAAAGACAAGGGCAAAACCGGTGAAGTGATACAAGTTTTTCGAGACGATGGCAGAGTGTTGGTGCGCGGTGTTAATGTTGTCAAGCGACACACGAAACCTAGTCAAACGACGACCGGTGGTATCCTTCAGAAGGAGGTGGCAATTCACGCTTCCAATGTGGCTCATGTTGACCCAAAGTCAAAAGTAGGAACCAGAATAGGATACAAATTTTTGGAAGACGGACGTAAGGTTCGTTTTGCCAAAAAATCGGGCGAAGTAATAGACGCTTAAACGCAGTGGAGTAGTTAAAAAATGACGCGTTTACAAGATCTATATGTTGATTCTATTAGGCCAGAATTAGCTGATGCTATGGGTTACGGGAATCCGTTTCAGGTTCCGAAAGTAACGAAAATAGTAATTAATATGGGTATTGGAGAGGCTGTTCAAGATTCAAAAAAAGTCGCCACTGCGGCGGAAGAGCTTGCGTTAATTAGCGGTCAAAAACCTGTTGTGAATAAGGCAAAAAGATCAGTTGCCGGTTTTAAGTTGAGAGAGGGAATGCCTATTGGTTGCAAAGTTACACTTCGCCGAGATCGCATGTATGAATTTCTAGACAGATTGATAAATATAGCGTTACCGAGAGTTCGCGATTTTCGCGGCCTTAATCCGAGAAGCTTTGATGGTAGAGGTAATTATGCATTGGGGTTAAAGGAACAAATCGTATTTCCGGAAATAGATTATGATCGCATTGATTCAGTTCGAGGGATGGACATTGTTGTAGTGACATCGGCTACTTCAGATGATGAAGCTCGAGAACTTTTGCGACGTTTCAGTTTTCCTTTCACGAGTTAATAGGTAGGAAAAGCCAAATGGCAAAAAAAAGCTCCATAGAAAAAAATAAAAACCGTGAAAAACTTGTAGCGTTGACTGCAACTAAAAGAGCTCGCTTAAAGACAATTGCGAACGATAAAAATTTACCAATTGAAGAACGATTTCAAGCGGGCCTTAAATTAAGTGAAATGCCGCGAAATGGCACGAAAATTAGGGTCAGGAATAGATGCCGAGTTACCGGCAGACCAAGAGGTTATTATCGCAAGTTTAAAATGTCTCGAATAGCACTTCGAGAACTAGGGTCTGCCGGTCAGGTGCCGGGTTTGGTAAAATCGAGTTGGTGAGAGGAGTTTCGAGATGACGATGAGTGATCCTCTTGGAGATATGTTGACACGGATCAGGAACGGACAACATGCTAGAAAAAATGTTGTATCTAGTCCGAGCTCAAAATTGCGTAGTAATGTATTAGAGGTTCTCAAGCGGGAAGGATACATTAGGGGATTCAGATTAGCGAGCGCTGACCAAGCTATTGATTCAGCGGAACTAGCTATTGAACTCAAATATTATGAGGGTGAACCAGTTATCAAAGAAATTAAACGTGTCTCAAAACCAGGGCGGCGAGTTTATTCAAAGATCAAAGACTTGCCCAGAGTTTTTAATGGTTTAGGAATAGCGATTTTATCTACGCCTCGAGGCGTGATGTCTGATAACGAGGCACGCGCGGCCAATGTTGGCGGAGAAGTCTTATGTCACGTGTTTTAAATTGGGGGTTTAAGCTATGTCCCGTGTAGGTAAAAATCCTGTGGTAATTCCAAGTGACGTAAAAATAGAGATTGTGGGCAGTTTAATTAGCGCAAAAGGAAAACTTGGTGAACAATCATTTTCCGTTCCGGAAGATATTGAAATTGCCATTGACGATAATCAAGTTTCGGTTACACCAAAGTCCCAAACGAAAAAATGTCGTTCAATGTGGGGGACTGCACGGGCGCGTATAAATAACATGATCACAGGCGTTAGTGAGGGTTTCAAGCTGGACTTGGAGATCAACGGTGTAGGATATAGGGCTGCGGTGGAAAATAGTGAGCTGGTGCTTTCATTAGGATACAGCCACCCAATTAGATGCCCTATACCAGAGGGTTTTGATATAAAATGTGAACGACCGACGGCTATATCTATTCATGGTAGCGATAAGCAAAAAGTGGGGCAATTCGCTGCCGAAATTCGGGCCTATCGTCCCCCGGAACCGTTTAAAGGAAAAGGCATAAAATATGCTCATGAAAATATTCGACGTAAAGAAGGTAAGAAAAAATAGAGGTGAGGCGGATGGCAGACTCCAAAGAACTTTTTGCTAAACGAGCACGCAGAAATCGTTCTTCGTTGCGTGGAAGATCACCCGAAAAGATCCGATTGTCGGTCTTTCGGTCTTCTAAAAACATTTACGCACAACTGATTGACGATAAAAGCGGGAAAACTCTTGCAGCTGCTTCCTCTCTTGATAAGGAGCTTCGCCCTGGTCTAAAAACCGGAGCTGATAAAGCGGCCGCCGAGGCTGTGGGGAAACTTGTTGCTCTGCGAGGGATAGAAAGAGGGCTTAGCGAGGTGGTCTTTGATCGTGGAGGCTATCGGTTTCATGGACGTGTAAAGGCTTTGGCGGATAGTGCTCGCGAAGCTGGGCTAAAGTTTTAGAAAGGGTCCGTTATGGCACGAGGTGATCGACAAGAACGAGGCGGTAGAGATCAACGCGAAGAATCGGAATTAATTGAAAAATTGGTTGGAATAAATCGTGTTGCAAAAGTCGTTAAAGGAGGACGACGGTTTGGGTTTGCTGCTTTGGTAGTAGTTGGGGATGGGCGTGGAAGAGTTGGTCACGGTTCTGGAAAGGCTAGGGAAGTTCCAGAAGCTATTCGTAAGGCTACAGAGCAGGCTAAACGTTCGATGGTGCGAGTGCCGTTAAGGGAGGGGCGTACATTGCACCACGACATTCGCGGTAACTACGGAGCCGGCCATGTCGTCCTTAGATCTGCGCCCGCAGGGACTGGAATTATCGCAGGGGGTCCGATGAGAGCGATTTTTGAATCACTGGGAGTGCAAGACGTAGTTGCTAAATCTACCGGATCTTCAAACCCACATAACATGATAAAGGCTACTTTTGATGGTTTAACACGTGTTAGATCCCCGCGGGCAGTAGCAGCAAAACGCAGCAAAAAAGTTTCAGAAATTTTTGGACGGAAAACAACGGAAAAAGTACCAGCATAGTGAATTGATTAAAACGTTGTTAGGGAGTGTATTGTGGTTAAAGGCAAGAATGAGAAGGGGGAAATACGAATCACCCAAATCAAAAGTTCTATTGGACGCAAACCCGGACAACGTGAGACTCTTTTAGGCTTGGGTTTAAAAAAGATCCGAAGTAGTCGGACAGTAGAAGATACACCAGCTATTCGCGGAATGATGGATAAGGTTAAACATCTTATCAAAATCGAAGACAATGTTTAGTGTGGTTTTTGCGAGATGCGACCCACTTGCTAAAAGGACAGTGTTACCATGAAACTTAATGAGCTTAACGATAATAAGGGCGCGAGAAAAGATAGAAAACGCGTGGGCCGTGGTGCGGGGTCTGGGACTGGTAAAACTAGTGGGCGAGGACATAAGGGGCAAAAATCCAGAGCGGGGGCAACTATAAATGGTTTTGAAGGTGGTCAGATGCCAATTTATAGGAGACTTCCTAAGCGCGGATTTAAGAATCCGTTTAAAAAACAGTTCTCTATAGTTAACCTTGGTGAACTACAAAAAGCATTGGAATCTGGTCGAGTTGATCCAGGAAGCGAAGTGGATGAAACGGTACTGCGTAATGCTGGTTTGGCGGGCAAAAAAAAATCTGGTATACGAATCTTGGCGAAAGGCGATTTCGACAAAGCAATAACTCTTCGGGTGACGGGCGCTTCGAAGGCGGCCGTTGAGGCAATTGAAAAGGCTGGCGGCCATGTTTTTCTTGCCAATTCTGCAATGACAGACAGCTAGGGATACTGATATGGCGTCAAGCGCCGAACAGTTTGCGTCATCATTTAATTTTGGCGGCTTTGCTAAAGCCTCCGATTTGAAAAAGCGGCTTTGGTTTACCTTAGCGGCTTTAGTAGTTTATCGATTAGGAACCTATATTCCAATTCCAGGAATCGATCCTACAATTTTGAAACAGATATTTGAGCAGAATGCCGGTGGCATTCTTGGTATGTTTGACATGTTTGCCGGTGGTGCACTTGGGCGGATGACCATTTTTGCGTTGAATATTATGCCCTATATATCAGCAGCTATAATCATGCAACTTATGACTGCCGTTTCTCCAAATTTAGATAGCCTAAAAAAAGAAGGCGAAGCAGGACGTAAAAAACTAAATCAGTATACTCGGTATCTGACAGTTTTGTTGGCGGCGGTGCAAGCATATGGTATTTCCGTAGGGCTTGAAAATATGGCTAGTGGTGGATCGTCCGCTGTTACCAATCCTGGATTATTTTTTCGTGCAACAACGGTGATTACTTTGGTCGGAGGGACCGTTTTCCTGATGTGGTTGGGAGAGCAAATTACGGCTCGTGGTATAGGGAACGGGATTTCACTAATTATTTTTGCGGGCATTGTGGCGAATTTACCTCAAGCATTAGCAGGTACTCTTGAATTGGGACGCACTGGGGCTCTTTCGGCCGCTTTCATTATTCTTCTTTTAGCGATGGCGATATCCGTAATTGCTTTCATCGTTTTTATTGAACGATCTCAAAGGCGAATCACAGTTCAATATCCTAAACGCCAAACAGGCAATAGGATGTTCGGCGGGGAATCTTCGCATTTACCGTTAAAAATTAATGTATCGGGAGTTATTCCGCCAATATTCGCAAGCTCTCTGCTTCTTATGCCTGTTACGTTAGCGCAATTTTCAGCTAGTGGCGGTGGCCCAGAGTGGCTAACTACGGTAAATGCACTCCTTGGGAGAGGTCAGCCGTTGTATCTAGCTGTCTATATCAGCTTTATTGTCTTTTTTGCATTTTTTTATACGGCCATAGTTTTTAACCCAGTTGAAACCGCTGATAACCTAAAAAAATATGGTGGTTTTGTGCCTGGGATTAGGCCAGGAAAAAATACGGCTAATTACCTTGATTATGTTCTTACGCGCTTGACGGTTGTAGGGGCCGCTTACCTTGCTGCAGTTTGTATACTTCCTGAAATTTTAATTAGTCAATATCAAGTCCCATTTTATTTTGGGGGGACAAGTCTCCTGATTGTAGTCACCGTTACTTTGGATACTGTTGGTCAAATCCAATCGCATTTGATAGCTCACCAATATGAGGGATTGATTAAAAAATCAAAGCTAACCGGGAGGCGTGGATGAATATTATTCTTCTCGGGCCCCCAGGTGCAGGAAAAGGAACGCAGGCAAAATGGTTGGAAGATGAGTACGGGATGATTAAACTTTCTACCGGGGATATGTTACGTGCGGCGGTAAGCTCCGGATCTAAACTTGGAAAAAAAGCGAAGCTTGTGATGGATTCTGGTAACCTTCTTCCGGATGAAATTATTATTTCGATGATTTCAGAGAGAATTGATCAACCAGATTGTAGTAGCGGTTTTATTTTGGATGGGTTTCCTAGGACTGTTAAACAGGCAGAAGCGCTTGATTTGATGTTGTCCGAAAAAAAACTGGAAATTGACCATGTAATTGAATTAGCCGTTGATTCTGGCGTTTTGTTAGGGAGAATCCGATCACGGATAGCCGAAACTCAAGAGGCTGATCGCCGTAGCGACGATAATGAGGAAACTCTTAACTATAGACTTAACGTCTATAAGACTCAAACATCTCCTATATTGCCTTACTACGAGGCAAAAGGAACGTTGAAGTCGATTGATGGTATGGTGCCAGTCAAGCTTGTTAGCAAGGCTTTAAAGGTGATTCTGGATGGGTGAAATAGAAATGGCTGTGGCTAATCATATTGACTCACTGGGGCGCAAGCGTATAATCCGGCGCCTCGGTCAGTCAGGGGCTGATTTGCTGACGGCATTGATTTTTCCACTAGTCTTAACGGCGAAAAGAGCGAGTAGTGGTTAATGCTGCCTACTTGCGCTAGAAAAAAGGAGTATGAGGTGTGGCCCGAATAGCTGGCGTTAATATTCCGACGCAAAAACGTGTCGAGATTGCTCTGACATATATTTTCGGTATAGGCAGGACAACGGCAAACAATATTTGCCAAACACTTAATATCCCTTCTGAAAGAAGGGTAAACGAGTTGATGGAAGACGAGTTAAGTCGATTGCGAGACGCCATTGACAACGATCTTGTCGTTGAAGGCGATTTGAGGCGTAAAACTGCAATGGATATTAAAAGGCTAATGGACCTCGGCTGTTATAGAGGACTTCGCCATCGAAAAGGTTTGCCTGTACGTGGTCAGCGCACACACACAAATGCACGGACACGTAAAGGACCCGCGAAACCTATCGCGGGGAAAAAGAAATAATGATATGCATGAATGTTCAGTGAGGTAATGGACTGCTATGGCAAAACAACCGACTCAAGCGCGGGTGAGAAGAAGAGAACGTAAAAATATCACCTCGGGGGTTGCACATGTAAATGCAACGTTCAACAATACAATGATAACAATTACAGATGCTCAGGGCAATGCAATTTCTTGGTCTTCAGCTGGAGCAATGGGTTTTAAAGGTTCTCGAAAATCTACGCCCTACGCTGCACAAGTCGCTGCAGAAGACGCGGGAAATAAGGCTGCTGAGCACGGCATGCGAACTCTGGAAATAGAGGTTAGCGGTCCTGGGTCGGGACGTGAATCGGCTCTACGTGCTCTTCAAACAGTGGGATTTCAAGTAACTTCTATAAGAGATGTGACGCCTATACCGCATAATGGATGCCGACCGCCGAAACGGCGTCGGGTTTGAGTAATTAGTTGCTTATATAGCAAGATATATTGGGAATGCGGATTTTTTGGTTTTACTCGGTCGGCAGTAAAAATTTTAAACTTAGTCAGACCGATCGCTTTAAAACGTAGTGGGGGTGTTGTGGTATTTCAGAAAAACTGGCAAGCATTAATCAAGCCGAATAAGCTCGATGTTCGTCCTGGAACGGATCCAGGGAGGGTAGCTCATGTGGTGGCCGAGCCACTTGAACGTGGATATGGATTGACTTTAGGTAATGGTTTGCGAAGAATTTTATTATCCTCATTACAAGGAGCTGCTGTTACGGCTATACAGATTGATGGCATATTACATGAGTTTACATCGATCCCAGGTGTTAGGGAAGATGTAACGGATATGGTGTTGAATATTAAATCGATGGCCCTTCGAATGCACGGTGAAGGGGTAAAGAAAATGCGCTTAACAGCGAAAGGTCCCGGAGAAGTAACGGCGGGCATGATAGAAACTGGCGCAGATGTGGAACTCATGAATCCGGATTTAGTTCTTTGTGCTTTGGATAAAGGAGCCACTTTAACTATGGAATTTAGTGTGGAATCGGGAAAAGGATATGTGCCAGCAAACGCGAACCGATCTGAGGATGCTCCCATCGGGTTGATACCAGTTGATGCCGTTTTTAGCCCAGTTCGTCAGGTATCATATAGAGTGGATAATACACGTGTCGGGCAGGTTACAGATTATGATAAATTAACGATGACCGTTGAAACAGATGGCTCGATGACACCTGAGGACGCGGTGGCCTATGCTGCTCGTATCCTTCAAGACCAATTACAGTTATTTATTAATTTCGAAGAGCCTAGTCAAGCTACGGAGAAGGACGAAGCGCAGGAGTTGCCGTTTAATAAAAACTTACTTCGAAAAGTGGATGAACTGGAATTGTCAGTACGATCAGCAAATTGTTTGAAGAATGACAATATTGTTTATATAGGGGATCTTGTTCAAAAGAGCGAACCTGAAATGTTGAGAACACCTAATTTTGGTCGTAAAAGTCTAAATGAAATCAAAGAAGTACTTTCAACTATGGGGTTGTCTTTAGGCATGGATATAACCAACTGGCCGCCAGACAATATTGAAGAGCTAGCTAGGCGGCTAGAAGAGCCTTTTTGAAGAGGACAACTTTCCTAGAAAACGGTTAATCTGTCTAAGTTAGGAGTAAATCTAATGCATCACGGTAAGACAGGGCGGCGTTTCAATCGATCGGTAAGTCACCGTCGTGCCATGTTCAAAAATATGGCCAATTCCTTGATTAAACATGAGCAAATTGTGACAACTTTACCTAAGGCAAAAGATTTACGAAGGGTTGTCGAGAAATTAATCACACTAAGTAAGAAGAAAACTCTACATGCCCGTCGGTTGGCGTACGCTCGACTACGAGATGAAGAAATGACTAGAAAACTTTTTGAAGTGCTGGGCGACCGTTATAAAGATCGAAACGGGGGTTACACTCGTGTCCTCAAGGCTGGTTTTCGTTTTGGAGATAATGCTCCTATGGCTGTTATTGAATTAGTAGAAAGAGATGAGGATGCACGCGGGCAAGATTCAGGGCCTGTTATAGTTGCAGAAGAGGATACAAATGCTCCTATGCCCTCGGCAATCTAACTTTTCTCTCTTTACGTTTTGATTCATTAATCTGTCATTTTAAAATCACTTTTCATCGGTTAATTAGATTCGCAACTGGGCTCTTTCTAGTCAGAGTTTTTCGGAAACACCCGCTTGTTCGGTAATTTGTATAATTTTAATTCGTGTAAAGGTTCACTTTTATTTTTGATCATATTATTTGTGTTGCCGGTTAGAATTTTCATCTCAGGAATTATTTTATGACTCAAAGCGTTAGGTAGTTAGGGAGCCAATGCCTAAAATTTTGTTCTTAGCGATTTTCGGGCCGTTAATAATCTTATTGCCATCGTTGGGTTTTGGGCAGCAAGTTCCTAAAAAAAGAGAACAAATTACCTATAGCTTTGCGCCGTTGGTTAGCCAAACTAGTCCTGCTGTAGTTAACATTTTTGTAAAAACGAAATCGCCTGAACGGACGTTCTCGCCGCTTTTTGACGATCCCTTTTTTAGACAGTTTTTTGGAAATATGTTTCCGGACCAACCTCGACGACGAACCCAACAGTCGCTTGGGTCTGGTGTGATTTTAGATCCCGAAGGTTTGGTGGTAACCAATCATCACGTGGTGGCGAACGCTACTCAAGTCCGGGTCGTGTTATCTGATCGTCGTGAATTTGAGGCTAAAATCGTAATTGATGATGAGCGAACTGACCTTGCTGTTTTACGGATAGATAATGCTAAGAAACCGCTTCCCTATATTGATATGAGAGATTCAGATAGCGTGCAAGTAGGTGATTTAGTCTTAGCAATAGGTAACCCCTTTGGTGTTGGTCAAACGGTTACCAGTGGGATTATATCCGCATTGGCTCGAACTGCAATCGGTATAACCGATTATAGTTTTTTTATTCAAACGGACGCCTCTATTAATCCGGGGAATTCCGGAGGCGCTCTTATAGCGATGGATGGGAAACTTATAGGCATAAATACAGCAATTTTTAGTAATAAAGGTAGCAGAGGAGGTGGATCAGTTGGCATCGGATTTGCCGTTCCTTCAAACATGGTTAGAACCGTTTTGGAATCGGCGCGTAGCGGAAAATTAGTGCGCCCTTGGTTGGGAGCGGCGGGTCAGACTATTACCGCGGATTTAGTGCAGGAATTCGGATTGGAACGACCGGCAGGGGTAATCATTAATAAAATTTCTCCCGAAAGTCCTGCTGATAAGGCTGGACTGACTATTGGCGATATAGTTGTTTCCCTTGCGGGAAAGCCTACCGATGATAAAGAAGCCTTGCGTTATCGGGTAGCCACGTTGCCCGTTGGTAAAAAGGCTATCGTAGAAATAGTTCGACGTAGCCGTAGATTAGCATTAACCTTAGTGCTTCGCATGCCGCCTCTTGAACCTGCTCCAGAAATTTCGGATATCAAAGGTCGTAATCCGTTAAATGGAGCGAGAATAGCCAATTTGTCTCCGGCATTCGCTATTGAAAATGGCTTCAGTGATATGGCCCAAGGGGTGGTGGTTTTAGGTAAACGGCGCGGAAGTTTCGCTGATAACATTCGGTTAAAGAGGGGTGATATTATCGTTAAAGTTAATAATCGTGCTATAGAGACTGTTGGAGATTTAAAGAAAGCAGTCAGGAAAGACTGGGAAGTATGGAAATTATCGGTCAGGCGTGGCGATAAAATTCTCCATACCGAGGGTCTCAGAATAGAATAGTGATGGATTTGTTTGCAGGTCACAGTGATAAACCGTTAGCAGACAGATTGCGCCCGGAATTCCTTGACCATGTTGTCGGCCAGGAGCATCTACTACAGTTAGATGCTCCCATCGGGCGTATGATCAACCAAAAACGTTTGGCGTCTATGATACTATGGGGCCCTCCTGGGTGTGGAAAAACTACTATAGCGCGATTATTAGCGGACGAAGTAGATATGGCTTATGAACCTATTTCCGCTGTATTTTCCGGCGTTGCTGAACTTCGGAAAGTTTTTGAACGAGCCAGGGATAGGATAGCGACAGGTAAGAAAACTTTGTTATTCGTTGACGAGGTCCATAGGTTCAATAGATCCCAACAAGATAGTTTTCTGCCTTATGTCGAAGATGGTACTGTTATTTTGATTGGCGCTACAACCGAAAACCCTTCATTCGAGTTGATTGGCGCTCTTTTGTCTAGATGCCAAGTTTTTGTTCTTCGAAGAATTAACGACGAGGCTTTGGAGAAACTCATGATTAAGGTGGAAACTCTGGAGGGTCGTCAGCTACCGTTAAACAGTGATGGCAGAATCGCACTAAAGGCAATGGCGGATGGGGATGAGAGGTTTTTGTTAAATTTAATAGAAGAGCTTCTATATCTTCCGGTTGAACTGGAGTTAGACGCAAGTGATGTTGCTTCTCATGTGCAGCGTCGGGCCCCGAATTATGATAAAAATGGAGAGCACCACTTTAATTTAATTAGCGCATTACATAAATCAATACGAGGTTCAGACGTAGATGCGTCACTTTATTGGCTCGCTCGGATGTTAATTGGAGGCGAAGATACTACTTATATACTACGTAGGCTTGCGCGTTGTGCTTCTGAAGATATTGGGATGGCTGATCCTCAAGCGTTATCTTACGTGCTTGCCTGTTGGGATGCTTATGAAAGAATTGGGTCTCCGGAGGGAGATTTGAATATTGCCCATTCTGTGGTTTATTTGGCGACTGCGCCAAAATCAAATGCCGTTTACAAGGCTTTTGGTTCCGTCGTAAAAAAAGCGAAAGATACAGGCACTCTTATGCCCCCTAAACATATTTTAAATGCTCCCACAAAGTTGATGAAAAATGTCGGCTATGGGACCGGTTATTTATATGATCACAATTCAAAAAATCGTTTCTCAGGGCAAAATTATTTCCCAGAGGGGTTGGAAAGAGAAAAATTTTACCACCCAAATGAGGTGGGATTTGAAAGGGAAGTCAAAAAACGTTTGGAATATTGGGAGCAACTACGTGATCAGCTCAAATCGTAATGACGTGAGATAATGTGTGCAAGTTTTGATCTTTTTGTTGGTGTTGATTGGTCTGGTGCTAAAGGTACTCGCTTATCAGGCTTGCAAGTTGCCGTAGCTGAACCAGGTGAATCTGCGCCAAAATTAGTTAGCCCACCGAAAGAACGCTGGTGGTCTCGGGATCTGGCGTTGGACTGGATTTTGGAGCGAATTAAAAATGGACGCGTATTGGTTGGCTTTGATTTTTCCTTTGCGTATGCTTATTTGGATTTTAACTGTTATTTTCCAGGATTAGATAATCAACCCCGTGGCCCATTTGATTTATGGAGTTTGGTAGAAAAAACATGTCACCATGCACCAGATTTCTATGGAGGTCCATTTTATATAAAAAAAGATTTACCATACGGGCGGTATTTTTTGTCCCCGTATGGCAAAGGAGACCGGTATACTTATAGACAAAGATTAACGGAAAAATATTGTGGAGTCATAACAACACCGAATCCCGTAATGAAATGTATTGGAGCGGCCAATGTTGGCACGGGGTCCTTAGCGGGCATGCGTTTATTAAACTATACAATTATGAAAGTAAGGAAGAATATAGCTATTTGGCCATTTCAGAAAACGGATCATAAGTCCATATTTGTAGAAATTTTTCCGCGGCTTTTTTTCAGGCGAGCTAAAACCAATCCTAGAGAATGGCGTGATGTTCAAAATTTAAATAAAGCGTTGGAATTTTATTGTTCGAAACCGATGCCGTCAGGTTGGCATCCATCGCGGGAAGATGAACCAGACGCTCTTATATCGTCAGCTGCTCTTCGAAATCTTTCGAAAAATTCACATGTTTGGTCGCCTCCAATATCTAATCCATTGGCAATGGAGTTTGAAGGCTGGATATTTGGTGTGGACTGGGGTTGCTAATTAGCTATGAAACTAATTCTTGCAATAGCTGTGGGTGGAGCCATAGGTGCGGTAGCGCGTTTTCAATCGGTAGCACTTTTGACCCGTTGGTTTGGGACGGAATTCCCATATGGAACACTGTTTGTCAATATCGCAGGTTCGTTCTTGATGGGGGTTTTTGTGGAGCTCTTGACCACAAAGTTTAATGGGAGTGCTGAACTTAAGGCTTTTTTGGTGGTCGGCATTTTAGGAGCCTTTACGACATTCTCAAGTTTTGCATTAGATGTTTCTACATTGATGGAGAGGGGGAATTTGTTGCCCTCGATAGCGTATATTTTTTCGTCAGTCTGTTTCTCAATTATAGGATTATTTGGAGGCATTTTTTTGATGAGAAACTTGATCACATGAGTAGGGTTCAAAAAAGAGTCATTGAGAGTGAAGACTCAGAAAAGAGACTTGATCGATGGTTCAAACAGAAATTTCCTAATGTTAGGCATGCCCATTTAGAAAAATTACTCCGCACAGGCCAAATTCGTGTGGACGGTAGTCGAGCAAAGGCCAATCAACGACTTATTGAAGGACAATCTATTAGGCTACCACCTTTAGAAAATTCTCAGGAAGGGGTAGTTGGAAATCACAAAGAAAAGAGACAGTATCGTAGAGATACCGAGCTTGAAGAGCAATTGGCAAAACGCATTTTGATGAAAGACAAAGAATTTCTAGCAATAAATAAACCATCAGGTTTACCGGTTCAGGGTGGTACTGGAACCACTCGGTATTTGGATGGAGCTCTGGATAGTCTTAAATTTGGGCTTGCACAGCGCCCTAGACTGGTCCATCGGTTGGATAAGGATACATCTGGGGTTATGCTGCTGGCGCGAAGCAGCGAAAGCGCGCGTTGGTTAGCACGTGCTTTTAGAAATCGATCAGTTGAAAAAACTTACTGGGGCATAGTTCTTGGTGACGTTCGGCCTCGGTCTGGAATAATTGATTTTCCCATCACTAAGCTAAAGGGTAAGACAAACGAAAAAATGGTAGTTGACCAACAAAACGGTCAAACATCGAAAACAGAGTATACCGTCGTGGAGCATCTTGGGAACCGTGTTGCATGGGTCGTTATGAAGCCGAGGACGGGGCGGACTCACCAATTGAGAATACATATGTTGGCTTTGGGCACTCCTATTCTGGGAGATGGCAAGTACGGTGGGAAAGCGGCATTTCTGGAAACACATGGGCTGTCAAATAAACTGCATCTCCATGCACGAAGGATATCTTTTAAAAAACCGGATGGAACCAAGGTTGTCGTTGAAGCTCCGTTGCCAAAGCATATGTTGAATTCGTGGAAATATTTTGGATTTGATGAATCCAATAGTCGTAATTGTTGAAGGTCATTAGGTGAAGCGATTTTATAAAGTAGTAAGAATACAGGAGGAAGAAAACCGATTCTCGATTACGTTAGATGATCGTCGACTAAAATCCCCGGGACAGAAACCCCTGCTGATACCTAATCGAAGTTTAGCTGAAGGGATAGCCAATGAATGGATTGACCAAGGTGATATAATAGATCCAACACAAATGCCATTTATGTGTCTCGCCGCTACAACGGTCGATCGTGTCATAACACACCGAGATCAGGTGATAGATATTATTACAGCTTATGCCGAAACAGACCTATTATGTTATTGGGCTGAACAACCAGAGGAATTGATCCGGAATCAGGAACTGTCATGGAAACCCTTGTTGAACTGGTGTTCTGAAGGTCTTAAGGCGCCGCTATTAATTACAAAAGGAATTATGCCTATAAGCCAATCAAGGAAATCAATATGCTCGCTTCGTAATCGAGTTGCTAATTACGATAATTTTTCATTGGCAGCAATACACGAGTTAACCGGCTATTCTGGTTCAATAGTGATCGCTTTAGCAATAGCGGAAGGTTATATTTCGGTTGAAAAAGGTATTGAAGCAGCTCAAATAGACAATGTTTTTCAACTCGAAAGGTGGGGTGAAGATGGTGATGCGAGGAGTCGAATCCTTGAAATAGAAAAAGCAATGACTTTAGCAGATCAGTTCTTGAAACTTTGTAATCCCGTCATTTGAAATATAGACGAACTGATTTCCAGATGAGAGGAAAAGGACATGCAAGATATCATCCAGCGGCTTGAAAATTTGCGGGATGCCGCTCGAGAAGGAGGTGGAAAACGAAGAGTAGATGCTCAACATCGTAAGGGAAAACTTACGGCAAGAGAAAGGATAGAAGTTTTATTTGATGAAAATTCGTTCGAAGAATGGGATATGTTTGTGGAGCATCGGTGTTCGGATTTTGGGATGGTAGATACCAAGATTCCGGGGGATGGTGTGGTAACGGGATTTGGAACTATAAATGGTCGTATAGTATTTGTTTTTAGCCAAGATTTTACGGTTTTTGGGGGTGCATTATCAGAAGCTCACGCCGAAAAAATTTGCAAAGTAATGGATCAGGCTTTGAAGGTTGGAGCCCCAGTTATTGGGCTTAATGATTCTGGAGGAGCGCGTATTCAAGAGGGAGTCGCGTCTTTGGGAGGATATGCGGAGGTTTTCCAACGCAATGTCTTGGCGTCTGGAGTAGTACCACAGATTTCCATGATTATGGGACCATGTGCGGGGGGCGCTGTCTATTCGCCTGCAATGACGGATTTTATTTTTATGGTGAAAGATACGTCTTATATGTTTGTAACTGGCCCAGATGTAGTGAAGACTGTAACTCATGAAACGGTTACACATGAGGAGTTAGGAGGAGCCATAACTCATTCCAGTAAATCGGGTGTAGCTGACCATGCATTTGAAAATGACGTTGAAGCATTATTTCAACTTCGTAGATTTATAGATTTTTTACCACCTTCTAATCGAGAACCTCCACCTTCCCGAATTACTTTGGATCCAGCTGATAGGCCTGAACCATCTTTAGATACTTTAATTCCAAATAGCCCAAATAAGCCTTATGATATGAGAGAGCTCATATTAAAAGTGGTTGACGAAGAGGATTTTTTTGAAATCCAGCCGGGTTTTGCTGGTAATATTATAATTGGTTTTGGGAGAATCCAGGGTTCTACAATTGGCGTAATAGCGAACCAACCGATGGTATTGGCAGGTTGCTTGGACATAGATACTTCTCGAAAAGCTGCTCGGTTTGTGCGTTTTTGCGATTGCTTTAATATCCCTATTTTAACTCTAGTTGACGTACCAGGGTTTCTCCCCGGCACTAAACAAGAATTTGGTGCCATTATAAAGCACGGTTCGAAATTACTATTTGCATATGCCGAGGCTACAGTGCCAAAAGTCACTGTAATCACGCGAAAGGCGTATGGCGGTGCTTATGATGTAATGAGCTCTAAACATTTGAGAGGTGACGTTAATTTCGCATGGCCCACAGCGGAAATAGCTGTTATGGGATCGAAAGGGGCGGTTGAGATTATTTTTCGAGCGGATATAGGGGATGAGAAAAAGATTGCTCGACGAACTGAAGAGTACACGGAAAAATTCGCCAACCCATTTGTGGCAGGTGCTCGGGGATATATCGATGATGTAATAATGCCGAGAAATACGCGTAGAAGAGTAGCTAGAGCGTTTACTATGCTCCGAAATAAAAAATTAGAAAACCCGTGGAAAAAACACGATAATATACCGTTGTGAAGTAGTTTAATCCGCCGCGGAAGCATGTTAATAAGTTGCGTCAACTTCAGCGGCCTAATACTAGGTGTGGGAAATGCCGGAAGTTATAATCGATAATCATTTAGTTTCTTACGATAAGATAAATAATGTGCCACCTTGGCGAAAGCCAAAAGCAGCTATACTGTTTATTCATGGGGTTGGAGCTGACCGGTTTATTTGGTCTGAATGGACGCCGAGATTGGCGAACTACTATTCCGTTGTTCGCGTGGATCTCACCGGTCACGGAAAATCAGACCCTTGGACTGGTGGTGATAGTCTCGATTACGATTTTTATTTGCGCACTGTTTCGGCAGTTTTAGACCAGGAGAAGTTTGATAAAGTAATTCTTATAGGTGAGTCTATGGGGGGGACCATTTGCCTATATATTGCAAGTATTCTAATCAATAGAGTTTTAGCAGTTGCAACCTGCTCTACAGCTCATAGAGGGGGTACTTTGCAACATGTTCAAGCCTGGCGTGAGTTCATAGAAAAAAATGGATGGGAGGCTTGGTCTCGAGATATGCTTGTTAAACGTTTTTTCCCCGAAACGGTTGGAACACCAATATTGCGTTGGTTTGACGAGACGCAGCGCAATAGTGACTCAGAGAGCGTCTTGAAAATGGCAAAGATATTGGTCACGAGTGATCTGACCAATCAACTAAAGCGAATTAATGTACCAGTACTGCTTATGCAACCAGACTCTAGTCCTTTCATCCCACTTGATATTCCGGCTGAATTGAAAAACTTATTATCCAAATCGAGATTGAAAGTTATCCCGTTTGCTAGGCATGGTATAGCCTGTAGTCATGCAGAAGATTGTTCTATAGAAACCTTGGCGTTCTTAAAAGAAAATGGGCTGACTTGAGTGATTGTTATGTATTCAGTAGAATCATTTAAGATTCTGCTTCGTAGTTAATTTAGGAGGGAATCGCATTTCTGGCAAGCTGATCCACTCTCTCGTTCTCAAGATGCCCAGAGTGACCCTTAATCCAATGCCAATTAATTTCGTGAGGAACAATAGCGGCGTCGAGACGTTCCCATAGCTCCCTGTTTTTGACTGGTTTCTTCCCAGCCGTTTTCCAACCTCTCCGTTTCCAGACGTCCAACCATTTGGTTATGCCGTCACGAAGATAGATACTATCTGTATACAAATCGATTATTACAGGCCGTTTTAAAGCTTCTAGCGCTGAAATAGCCGCCATCATTTCCATTCGATTATTAGTTGTGTTCGATGTTCCGCCGGATAGCTCTTTTTCAATTTCTCCATAGCGTAAAATAGCTCCCCACCCTCCAGGGCCGGGGTTACCACTGCAAGCTCCATCTGTGAAAATTTCGACGTTACTATTCATGAAACTCCGTATGCGCTTGGGTCTGAGATGTTTTGATGAAACCTCAACTTGTTTAAATAGTCTATTGGGTCTTTTGGTTTAACCATTGCTCCTTCTGGATGATTAAGCCAATCGTAAAGCCGAGTAAGTAAAAACCTCATAGCGCTACCTCTTGTCAGGCTTGGAAGTGCTCTTAATTCTAACTCCGATAATGGTCGATATTCTTGATAAGCAGAAATCATAACGCGGGATTTTGTAATATCAAATGTTCCATCATCATTAAAACACCACGCATTTAGACAAATTGCTAAGTCGTAAACAAGGAAATCTGTACAGGCGAAATAGAAGTCAATGATACCGGATATTTCGTTGTTAAGATAGAACACGTTATCAGGAAATAAATCCGCGTGTATCGTTCCCGCAGGCAAATGTTTCGGCCAATTTTCTTCTAACCAGTTAAGTTCATCCGTTAATTCGTCAAGAACACCAGGATAGTTGGTTTGTTCTTTCAAATTGCAGGATTGTAGAAGTGGTCGCCAACTATTGACTGATAAAGAATTTTTCCTTTTCATCAGAAAATTGGCTCCAGCTCCGTGCATTTGCGCCATAGCTTTTCCTAAAGACCGGCAGTGTGCAGATTGGATCCTTCGCGGCCATACGCCTTCCAAAAATGTGACAATAGCCGCTGGGCGGCCATTGAAGATTTTTAACATTGTCCCGTCCCGTGCCGTAATTGGTGTAGGACATGAAAGGCCATTTGCAGATAAATGGCTAAGGAGGCTTAAAAAAAAGGGTAAGTCTTCGGCACTAACTCTCTTTTCATATAAGGTTAATATATAACGGCCCAGCGTAGTATGAACTAGGAAATTAGAGTTTTCTACACCCTCCGCTATTCCTGAAAAAGATGTTAACTCGCCTATGTCATAAAGACTAAGAAAACTTCGAAGTTCACCGTCTGTGATTTGGGTATAAACGGCCATAAGGATAATCCTGTTAAGCCATTAGGACTTGGGGCAACTTAAATTTTAATTCTTCCTTAGCAATTGTTACTTCTTCAATCGTTATAGTAAACCGTTTCCGAAATTCCCTAATAACTTCCTCCACTAATAATTCTGGAGCGGATGCCCCAGCAGTAATACCTAGTGTGTTTTTATTTCCGATCCATTTCCAATCTATATCGTTAACCCGTTGGATTAGCAGAGATTCTATACACCCTTTGTTTTTGGCTACTTCCACCAATCTTTGTGAATTCGACGAATTGGGTGCGCCAATGACTATGAGCCCGTCGCATCTTTCTGCTATGGCTTTCACCGCATCTTGTCTATTAGTGGTAGCGTAGCAGATATCCTTTTTAGCTGGGCCTTTTATGTGGGGGAAACGCGCGCGTAGCACCGTGATGATCTCTGATGTATCATCCACAGATAATGTTGTTTGAGTGATAAAAGATAAAGGTGTATTGGCTGGAATGGATAATCTTAAAGCGTCTTTCACAGATTCAACCAATGTGATTGCACCATCGGCTAGTTGTCCCATAGTTCCTATAACTTCAGGATGTCCAGCATGTCCAATCAGAATTACATGCCGCCCATCATTATAGTTTCGTTCGGCACCTAAGTGGACCTTACTCACTAGAGGACACGTGGCATCAAAATAAGTCAAATTACGCCTTTCAGCTTCAATTGGCACTGATTTCGGTACGCCATGGGCTGAAAAGATTACGGGCACATTCTCAGGTACTTCGTCTAAATCCTCAACAAATACAGCACCTTTTCTCTCGAGTTGTTTGACAACGTATTTATTATGAACGATCTCATGACGAACATACACTGGGGTTCCATATTTTTTTAAACTTTCTTCAACAATCTGAATGGCACGATCAACTCCGGCACAAAAGCCGCGTGGCGATGCGAGTAGTATTGTTAGTTTGGGCGGTTTCATGGAGAGAATTATGTCCTAAAATTTTTCATAAGCGTTTAGTTCAATCAGCATCAATTCGAAGTCAACATAGGTAAAGCAAAGTGCTGTGTCTTGTCGATTTGATTCGACAACCTTTATGAATATTTGTTCAATCATAAAACTAACCTGCGTTTGTTTTCTATAATACTGGGGATTGTTCCCTCAATCCGCTCTATCCAATCACAAAGCGCTGGACGGGTATCTCTGGGGTCTATTATATCGTGGATAGATAAAGATTCGGCTCTGGGAGCGGACGAATATCGGTAAGCCATAGATGCCTCAAGTTCAGCGCGCCTAGCTTCTGGGTTTGGATGAGCTTCTATTTCACGCCCAAACGCAACGGCTACACCGCCCTCAACGGGTACAGCACCCATTTCCGCTGACGGCCAAGCAAGAATGTAGGCGCCAGGTCCGTAATGAGCAACGGCGGCAACGCCAAAAGATTTTCGCACTATGATAGAGGCCCATGGTATTGTGCAGTCAGCTACGCTTAAAACTAAATCTGTACCGTGACGAATGGTTGCAGCTTTTTCTGCCTCGATTCCAATCATAAACCCTGGTTCGTCTACAAATGAAATCACTGGTATATTGAATGTTTCGCACATTTGTATGAAACGACGAACTTTTTGTGAACCGTCCGCTGTCATGGACCCAGCGTAATGTCGGCAATCGTTAGCGAAAACCCCGACAGATCTTCCTTTGAGTCTTGCAAGGCATGTTATTTGACCTTTTGCATAATTTTTAGACATTTCAAACACTGTTTTTTCATCCATTACTAATTGGATAATTTTTCTCATATCATAAATTTTACGTCGATCTTTTGGTATGATGTTAGCGAGACTTTCTTCCATTCGGTCCGTTGGATCATCAGAAGCTACAACGGGAGCCAGTTGCCATGCGTTGGACGGCATGAAGGACAGAAATTCCCTGATCTGTTCGAAAGCTTCCTCTTCGCTATCTACTAAATTATGTACTACGCCATTGTAGGCATGAATATGAGCGCCACCCAATTCTTCCTTATTTATGGTTTGGTTTAGTGCTCGTTCCACCACTTTGGGACCAGCCACTAAAATTTGGCTATTATTTCGGGTCATAACAGAAAAATGCGATGCGACCAGTCTAGCAGCTGGTAAACCGGCGACGGCTCCTAGTGCTGCTGTGGCCACAGGAACAGACCACATGGTTCGGGCTATAGATTGGAAGCGAGGTTTAGTGAAAACGGGGCTACCGACTGTTTTTGAATTTCCGTTAGATCCCGTGACGCTTCCGCCTCCACCTTCGTGTAAGCGAATTAGCGGCAATAGATATTGTAATGCTAAATCTTCGGTGTAGATGCTTTTCCGCAGACCGGCTT
>CAZADS010000076.1:0-27618 GCA_964483985.1 uncultured Thalassobaculaceae bacterium | reverse complement strand
TATTTATATATATTTCAATGAGTTAGGGACGATTTAGCCTGTTTAGTGGTGCGGGCGGGGAGACTCGAACTCCCACTTCCAAAGGAAACCAGATTTTGCTTACCAACTACGACTTTCGCCGCCGCTCCATCGAAGCGTTTGTGGTCTGGACTTTCTCATCACCATGCCCTTTCCATTGGGTTTAGGTGGGTGCCGTCAAGTCTCTACACCTTTCTTCCTATTCTCCGTCATTTGACGGGAAATAGGAAGCCTTGGCTCGGGATTAGCAACAGCTTGACCTGACAGCCTTCCCCGAATTTGACACCTTCTCTCGAGCAGTTTCCCAACACGAGGACCCATAATTTGAGTCTGGCGCGTCTACCAATTCCGCCACGCCCGCTTACCGACTACTTTCTACATCAATAGATTTAATGACGAAAGCCTAGAAATTTAAACGAGGGTATATTTACATCCATCATACTGCTGACATTTTTCTATTTGGAATTATATTGAAATGGCCTGAACTTTTGAAAAATCGGCTATTTGGTACATCGTTGTGACTATTGAGGCGAGTGTTTTCAGCCGGTTTTCACGCAATACGGGTCGCTCAACGTTAACTGTCACTTTATCAAAATAGAGATCGACTGGAGCCCGGAGCTTCGATAAAGCACTCATTGCTCCCGTAAAATCCTCTACTCCTATACTGGAAGATAACTCTAGCTTAACTTTTTCAAGCGCTTTTTGTAACGATCGCTCTTCATCCATTTCAAAATAATTAAGATTCACCTCCCCATAATAATTTCGTCCATCTTTTTTACTTTCAATCCGCACAATATTTGCGGCCCTTCCATGCGCCACAAGTAAATTGGCCCCATCATCGGTTTCAACGAAAGTTTCAAGTGCTTTAACTCTAGAAATCAAACGATTGAGATCATCCTCCTGTCCAAGAGCAGATATGGCTATAATTAGGTCTTGTCTAATACCCTGATCTCTAAGATGGATCTTCAGGCGTTCCCCCATGAATTCCATCAGTCCATTGGGGAAATCCAATCCTTTATAACGACCGTGAGCAAACGAAATGGCATCGTTTAATGGCAACCGCAGGTCGTTTTCGACTATCAATCTACACAGACCCAAAGCTGCCCTCCGAAGTCCAAAAGGATCTTTAGATCCTGTGGGTCTATCTCCCACAGCGAAAAATCCGACTAATGTATCCAGTTTATCTGCCATCGAAACCGCTATACTAACCGGTGCTTTTGGACATGAATCGGACGGCCCCTGGGGAGCGTAATGTTCTGCTATCGCATTACAAATAGCCGTTGGATTTCCGTCATTTTGGGCATAGTATCTACCCATCACACCTTGCAATTCTGGAAATTCTCCGACCATTTCAGAAGTCAGGTCTGCCTTAGCCAAGCGTGCTGCAGATTTTGCTTCATTAGCCGGACAGTTTGGAATAAATTCGGCTAACCTTTCCGCCAATTTTTCAATGCGGGTAGTTTTCTCTCCAAGACTTCCCAGTTTTTCATAGAAAGTTATGTTATTTAACTTCACTATTCGGCTCTCCATAGTTTGGGAAAGATCCTTTTCCCAAAAAAATTTGGCATCGGACAACCTTGCCCGCAACACTTTTTCATTTCCGGATACTATAGTTGAATCTCGGTCTGGGTCGGAAGCCATGTTGGATACCACCACAAAATATGGCGCCAGCGTTCCCTTCGATGTTTCCATAGAAAAATATTTTTGATGAGTCCTCATCGCTGAAACTAAACATTCAGATGGCACGTGCAAAAATGCTGGATCTATCTTCCCAAGCAGCGGTACCGGCCATTCAACTAGTCCATTTACTTCTTCCAATAAACCAATATCTTTCCGTAGACTCAGACCTAGCTCGCTAGCCAGTTTCGATGCGTTCTCCGCTATAATTTGTTTTCTTTCTTCCGAGCTTATGACGACGTACGCATTCCGTAACTTAGTCTCGTATTCTGAAAAATTGGAAACAAGTATTTGACCCGGTGACAAGAATCGGTGTCCATAGGTCACGTTTGTGAATTCCAAATCCCTGACACCCAGCGGAACTGACCCTTTAAGAGTAATATTATTAAAAACTGCTAACACATGGTGCAGGGGACGAACCCAACGAAACGAGTTATTACTCCACCGCATACTTTTTTGCCACGCTAATTCTTGTATAGCCTGACGAATTAAATTCGGCAGAATTGTCTTCGTTTGGGCTCCTTTTTTCTCCTTCGCAGCAAAAAGAAAAGTACCTTTTTCCGATGTCCGCTCTTCGACTTCATCACGCTCAAGACCAACAGCTTTTAAAAAACCCAACACCGCTTTTTCTGAAGCATCAACTCTCGGCCCTTTCCGTTCTTCACGCAGATCAGCTTGACGTTCAGGCAAACCATCAACTACCAAAGCTATCCTACGAGGAGTTACAAAGCATTTAGTATTTGAAAAAACCAAATTCGCCTTGTTCAATTTATAAATTATAAGTTTATTGAAATCGTCTGCCGCTCTTTTTTGCATGCGAGCTGGGATTTCTTCTGAAAATAATTCCAAAAGCAACTCAGCCATCATCCACCTCTTTTAATTTCCAAGCACGCCCAGCCCTCACCCAAGCTTCGCAGCAGCGTCGAGCCAGTATTCTAACACGACTGATATAGGCTTGCCGTTCAGTCACGCTAATAACACCTCTGGCATCCAGCAGATTAAACAGATGGCTAGCTTTCATACATTGATCATAAGCTGGAAGTGAGAGCGGCCTTTCTCTATCTAGTAGGTTTGCACACTCGGCTTCAGCATCAGAAAAATGTTGAAATAATCTTTCAGTGTTTATTGCTTCAAAATTATGTGCGGAATATTCTTGTTCCGCCAAATGAAAAATATCTCGATATTGCTTACCACCACGTTCCAATGAAATACCATCCCAGTCGAGATCAAAGATTGAGTTGCATCCTTGGATATACATTGCCAGCCGCTCTAAACCGTAAGTTAATTCCAACGGTATTGGATCGCACTCAATTCCTCCCACTTGTTGAAAGTAAGTATATTGTGAAATTTCCATCCCATCACACCATACTTCCCAACCAAGACCCCACGCGCCCAGAGTAGGACTTTCCCAGTCATCCTCTACAAACCTAATATCGTGTGCTAAAGGATCTAGGCCAATAGCTTTTAGTGATCCTAGATAGAGTTCCTGACTGTTCGACGGAGAAGGTTTCATTAAGACTTGAAATTGGTAGTAATGTTGTAATCGATTAGGGTTTTCTCCATAACGACCATCGGTTGGACGCCGAGAGGGTTGGACGTATGCCGCATTCCAAACTTCATCCGGGCCAAGCGAGCGCAGTGTCGTAGCGGGATGAAAAGTGCCAGCCCCTACCTCCATATCGTATGGTTGTAGAACCACACATCCATGATCAGCCCAATATTGCTGCAGGGTTAATATTAAAGATTGAAAATCTTTGCGTGGCATAATGTCAGAGGCCTGGACCATTTGAAATCACTAAGTATCACCTACGATAATTATTAAAACCTAAGGCTGTATTATTTCATAATCAAGCCATATGGGAGCGCTCGTTCGTTTTCACTTAAATATTTAGATCAAATAAATCCTGTGATTCTTTCAACTCGCACTTTCAAGAATCTCCATCACCTGTTTCGATCCTCGAATTTTTCTAGGGTTGGAAAATGTCCAATCATCCAACATACAGTTTTCTGCTAACTGAGGAAACTGATCCTCCATAACACCAATTTCTCGCAGATGTCTGGGCATCCCTAGATCTAATATCAAATTATGAAATGCCTCACTCGCAGACGAATCGGATTTCCCTAATGCCGCAACGAGCTCTAACTGTCGGTCGCGATTGACTGACTCATTCCAGGCAAGGACGTATGGCAACATCACGCAAGAAGTATATCCATGTGGTACGTTTGCACTTCCTCCCAAAATATGTCCTATCGCGTGGCTCGCACCCAAACGGCAACCTGAAACAATAGCTGCCATGGAAAGCCAAGTTCCGATTAAGCATTTTTGACGAGCCTCAACATCCTTTGGATTCTCCTTAACTCTGGGCAAGCCGTCGGCAAGCAAACGAAGAGCCTGTAACGCGGCACCATCCCAATAATAATTAGCATCCAATGATAAATAGGTTTCCACGGCATGATCAACGGCGCGAATGCCCGTAGATAGAAAAAGCCATTCAGGTGTATATTGAGTTACGGTCCCGTCCAAGATAACAGACGTAGGAACGAGCTCAGGATGAACATATGATTGCTTTAATTTTAATCGAGGGTCAGTTATTCCCGCTCTCGCATTAAACTCTCCCCCAGATAAGGTCGTAGGTATGGCAATCTGACGAATATCCGGTCCATCATAGTCGGGAAAAACTCGTTTACCATCATTGCCCACGAATGTTCGAAATTGCTCCAATCCATCCATGTCGGAAATGCCATGCTTGAGACAGATTGCGACTGCCTTTCCTCCGTCAGTCACAGAACCACCGCCAAATGTTACAAGTAGATCTGTTCCAGCCTGACGCGCGGCATCCGCACATGCAATTACGGCATCACGAGGGGAATGAGCCGGCATATGGTCATGGATGCCACAAAATCGTTTTCCTAAAGCTCGTTTTATTTTTTGTACTTCATCGGTCGACTTATTCAACGTTCCGCTTACCAAAAGAAATACTCGAGAAGCATCCAGCCGATCCGCCTCGAGAACGACAGCTTCCGCAGCCGCTTTTCCAAATATCACCCTGTCCATCGCATTAAAAACAATTTGCCCCTGCTGCATTTCCAAATTCTCCAGACTGTAAACCAGATTAAATGGTCCAAGACCACTGTACTGATTGAGTTTTCATTGTTTAAATTAAAATTTTTCAGAAAGTTTCATTAAAAACACTCAGATAATGGAAAACCCTGAAAAGGTTATTGATACTTAAGTTAGCTCGCGCCATGAATCGGACTTATCCTCGTCGCTACCAGTCAATGGTAATTCTCCCGGTTTAGGTAATCGTTCTTGATCTGGATCGACTGTTTCAGGTGCAGCATATTGGGCAAACCACGTGGCTAACAAAAACGAAGTGAATCCGATTATCAAAACCACTTTGAAAACTTCTTTTGACCACGAGACCCATATTAACAAGGGCGTTACAAGAGCAAAAAGACCACATACGGCCATCCCAATTTCAGCACGATCTCTGGTAAGGTAATGGCGGAGCCATTTTTGTATGATGGTTAACATTTTCAACCTTGAAAGAAAAAGGATAATGTAAGACCTACACTTCTAAAATTCAAATCAACCGTTTCGATATTAACTTGAAAACTTTATAATTAGGATTCCAAAATTCTCTATCCGGAATAGAGCTATCTTTTTCGACCCACAGTTTCGCTGTGGGCTATGTACGTCGCACTGCAAATAATTACAGCTGAGCCAATCCAAGTCCAGATTGCTGGTAACTCTGAAAAAACTAGAAATCCGATTAGTGCAGCCCAAAACAATTGGAGGAACTTCACCGGTTGTAATGCAGAAACTTCAGCCACCTTTACGCCCTGCACCATACATAGATGGCCCGATGTAGCCAACCCAGCCGTAATTATCATAAGCACCCACTCTTCTAAAGTAGGCTCACGCCAAACAAATAAAGCGGGGGCCAAAATTGTTAGAGTCACAAAAACCGATAGATAAGCTACTACTGCTGGGCCTGTCTCACGCCGTGTAAGAACTTTTGATATTAAATCCGCCATTGCAAATATTGGTGCCGCAATTAACATTGCAATAGCCCCGTAATCGATCTCACCAATTCCAGGCCGCAAGATAATAACAGCACCAAACAAACCAATGATAACCGCTACTAAGCGTCTGATTCTAATTTCCTCACCCAAAAAAAATATAGCGCCCAAAGTGGCGAAAACTGGAGCGGTAAACCCTATGGCAGTCACTTCGGCAATAGGAATGCGAGTCATGGCATAAAACCATGCCATCACTCCACAAGCATGCATAACTCCCCGAGTTGCGTGCAATCCAAAACGGGCACTTCGTAGATCAGCCAAATTTATTCTAAGGAAGAAAGGAAGCATGAATAACATTCCCAGCCCGTAACGAAGGAACGCTACTTGAATCGGGTTCATTGACGTGCCAACATGCCGTACAATTGCCATGAAGGAAGCAAAAATTAACCCGGCAATTGCCATCCAAATCATCCCTTGAACGTTTGGCGAAATCCGAGAGAACCTAATACGAATTTGAGTAATCACTACGGTCAACTATTATAGTTTGTAACAAGCGTGCGCGCGAGATATGGGCGGCTAACCAGAAAGGAACATAGTCATGAGTTTCCAAGATACACAATTTCTTTATCCTGAATTTATTGTGGATACCAAATGGCTAGCACATCATCTTGACGACCCTAAATTACGTATATATGACTGCACAACCCACCTTCTACCACATCCTACCCAAGCTTACACGGTAGGTAGCGGTAAACCCGATTATGATCAAGGCCATATACCAGGAGCGGATTACCTCGACTTACAAGCCGAATTATCTGATCAAACAAGCAAATTTCGTTTTACGTTTCCGTCCGCGGAGGACTTTGCAACCGCCGTAGGGAAACACGGCTTGGGGGATAACAATTTTGTTGTTTTGTACAGTACCACCTCACCACAATGGGCGACACGGGTCTGGTGGATGTTGCGGGCTTTTGGTTTTGATAACGCAAAAGTACTTGACGGAGGTTTTGTAAAATGGGCCAAAGATAATCATCCTATTTCCAAGAAACCTGCCAACTATAGCCCAGCTATTTTTACTCCTCGACTTCGCTCAGGTCTTATCGTCCAGAAAGACGAAGTGTTGGCATCAATAGGTAATGATAGAATCTGCACAATAAATGCTCTTTCTAGAGAACAACACACAGGCACTGGAGGTCGAACCTATGGACGGGTTGGCCGAATTTCCGGAAGTAAAAATTTACCCACAACAGAATTAATAGATCCAATAACAAACACTTTTCTCCCCGCCGAAAAAATCGCACAGTTACTGAGAGATACTGCAGCAGATAAATCTGAGCGCGTTATAACATATTGTGGCGGCGGTATCGCTGCAAGCACTACTGCCATGCTGTTAATAATGCTTGGCCACGAGGATGTCGCTTTATACGATAACTCTATGTCAGAATGGTCAAACGATAAGCATCTTCCGATGGAAACAGGTTAAAAACCCTAAAAACACAAGGATCTAGTTTTGACTGTTAAGGTCGAAATTTGATAAGGACGATAACTTAGCCTAAAGCACATCAGGAGCTACCCATAGCCAGTTTGCCGGCAGATCGCCCAGCAATTTTTCCAAATACCGCCCCATTTATAAGTCCACTACCCCCAGGATAATTAAAATAAAATATACCCCCGACCATTTCGCCGGCAGCGAACAATCCGTTTATGGGCTGATAATCAGTATTTTGAACTTGTGCGGACCCATCGATCCGAATGCCACCAAAAGTAAAAGTTATACCGCATGTGATTTGAAATGCCTCAAATGGACCTTGGTCCAAGGTATTTGCCCAATTTGATTTGACAACTTTGAGACCATTCGTGCTTCGACCATCTTTTACGTTTGGATTAAAGGCAACATTAGTCTGAACGGCAGCATTCCATTGCTGAATTTCTTCCACGAAAGCCTCACTATCCACCCCTTCCAACTTTTCAGCTAATTCTGGAATCGTATCGGCAGTGACCTTAGTCACTTGACGAATACGATACTCATCCCGAAGTAAATGTATGACTTTTTGATCAAAAATTTGCCACGCAAACTGATTTGGTTGGTTGAGTATTACCCGGCCATATTTCGCATACGTATAATTTCGAAAATCCGCCCCCTCGTCCACGAAACGGCGACCAGTTGCATTTACCATAATCCCAAAAGGATAGCTGTGTTTTTGAAAAGCATCTCCTACCGAAAGATCACCGAATTCGGGTGCATTCCGTTCCCACCCCACTGCATGGCAACCGGACCAATTGCCCACCGTGCTTGCCCCTATGTCCGTCGCCATTCGAATACCATCTCCAACGTTGTAGGGCGTTCCTCTAACTTTAGCCAAATCCCAACCTGGCCCCAAATAACGCGTGCGCCATTCTGTATTAGCTTGAAAGCCGCCCGATGCAAGTACAACGGCTTTGGCGGAAATATTAGAAATTGTTCCCTGATGGCGAATGGCTATTCCCGTGATCTTGTTCGATTCATGAACAAGATTTATGGCCCGCGCTTCAAACATTATATCAATCCCACGTTTCCGAGCCCCAGTCCATAACGCTTGACATAATCCCGGTCCACCCCCGTAAGCCTCTAAAGTCAATCCACCCCAAAACACAAATCTGCCGTCTACTTTAAAAGCCTGGCGACCCCAAATTGGTGCGAAACGCACACCTTTACTTCTCAACCATTTCAGAGTCGGAAAACTATTTTTAACGAGAATTTCCACCAATTCGGGGTCTGTTCGATATTCTGTTACTCTAAACATATCGTCAAAAAATTGTTCCTCAGTATATGTTCCGAAGTCTGTAATATCGCATTCGGCGTCAGTAAGATCAGGCATAAGTTCTCTAAGATCATCAACACCGTTATAGACAGTCCTGATTGCTCCAGCAGTAAATCGGGTGTTTCCACCTCCAAGATCCTCGGTCGCTGCTTCTAAAACTAAAACTTTAGCGCCAGCCTCTTGAGCCGATAATGCCGCGCACATCGCAGCGTTTCCCGCACCAACAACCACGACGTCATATTCCATCTAATTATCCCCTCGCATCCCAATTCTTTCATTAACGAAAAATTATAATCGTTTAATTGAGATCCGTTACCATTGTTGGATTAAGTATACAATATCGCTTCTCAACAAATATAAAAATGAATTGCAAAGACAGCATATAGGATTGCAAAATCCACACCATCACTATTTAACGGATTTTAATTTGGCTACTAAATTACAACAGCTGTTGGACAAAATTGGAGCTTGTCGGCTTTGTGAAGATCAACTCCCAAACGGTTGCCGTCCCGTCCTGGTAAGTGATCCTATGGCCCGAATACTTATTATTGGCCAAGCTCCAGGCACGAAGGTGCACTTTACAGGCATTCCATGGAATGATAGATCGGGAGATCGCTTACGGGAATGGTTGAGTGTTGATAAACAGGATTTTTATGATTCAACCAAAATTTCTATGATGCCTATGGGATTTTGTTACCCTGGGAAGCTAAAAAATGGTGGCGATGCGGCTCCAAGAAAAGAATGTGCTCCTAAATGGCATGCTCAAGTCCAATTTCATTTAAAACGTATTCAGTTAACCCTTTTAGTAGGCATGCATGCGCAAGCCTATTATTTACGACGAGCTCGAAAAAAAACACTAACCGATACAGTGCGGGCGTGGCGCGACTACGGACCTTCTATTATACCGCTTCCACATCCGTCGTGGCGGTCCGCGAATTTTCTTCAAAAAAATGAATGGTTTCACACTGATGTCTTGCCCAATTTAAAACATCGGGTGCGCGAAATAGTCAAAATCTCATAAAAACTTGAACCCAGTAATGTGAACCAAATATACCATTTTACGAAATCAAGATCTGAATAACTTGATATTTCATATCTTCAATTTAATAATATTCTAGGAATTGCATTTTATAATTAGTGATCTTAATCACGAAAATAGTTTCCCGCATTTCCCAAAAACATTGATGGTGGGGTTTCTGATGAAAATTGACGATGTAACTCTTGACTTGTTCAAATGGGAAAATATCCCTGCAACCAAATATCATGAAGGTTCAGGAAACTCGACAGGCGAAAGCATGCTCGGCCTGCTCACAATCAGAACGGATGAAGGGATAGAAGGGTATTCCTTTCTTGGCTCTGCAACTTTTAGTGCACAGGTTGACGGGCTTGGAATAATTAGAAGTTTAAAACCGATTTTAATGGGGCAAAATCCGCTAGATAGAGAACGACTTTACCAAGCGATGTGGCGGCGTAATAGAATAACAACAATTCGATCTATAGGGGCAGTTGATATTGCTTTATATGATATAGCAGCAAAAGCTGCCAATTTGCCATTATATAAAATGCTTGGTGGATTTCGCGAATCGATCCCAGCATACGCCTCTTCCGCATTACTACCTTCACGAGAAGCCTACGCTGACCAGGCCTTGGAATATATGGAAGATGGTTGGGCAGCGTACAAGATTCATCCCCCTACCGTATGGCGAGAAGATATTGAAGTTTGTCGAGCTGTGAGAAAAGCCGTCGGTGATGATTATGATATTATGCTAGATTCAACCTGGAGCTATACCTACGATCATGCCATCAAAGTTGGGAAAGCAATAGAGGATTTAAATTTCTATTGGTACGAAGACCCACTTGCGGATGACGATTTAATGGGTTGCATAAAACTCAGAGAGAAATTGTCAATTCCACTTATGGCAACCGAGTATTCACCGGGTGGTTTTACTAACTACGCTCCTTGGATAATAAATAAGGCTACCGATTATTTACGCGGCGACGTTGCCGTAAAAGGTGGAATAACGGCGCTGATAAAGACAGCACATTTAGCAGAAGCCTTTGGTATAAATTACGAAATCCATCATGGTGGCAATTCTCTTAATAATTGGGCAAATCTACATGTAATCCTATCCATCAAAAATACGACGTATTTTGAAGTTTTACTTCCTTCGGGAGCCCAAAAGTATGGTATTATTGATGACCTAGAACCAGATGCTAAAGGTATGATTCATGCTCCAACAGAATCAGGGCTTGGTGCTACGATCGATTTTGATCTAATAAAGAAAAATACTGTCCAGAGTCTTAAGTAAAAAAGACTCTAAAGAAAATTAATTCAAATAATCACACAGATGCGGTTTTGGTGCATAAATCTCGGTTAGTCTCCCTCTATTAAAATCCAAATCCTAGGAGTGAGAACATGGACACTAAAGAATTATTTGACCAGGGTTTAGCTACTCGAAAGAATGTACTTGGAGAAGAATATGTAAACAATTCTATAAATAATGCCGATGCCTTTAGTATGAATCTACAAGAATTTATCACCACTCATGCATGGGGAGCTATTTGGGGACGAGAAGGATTACCACTTAAAACACGAAGTATGATCAATATAGCAATGTTAGCTGCCCTTGGTCGGACACATGAATTTAGGCTTCATCTCGGTGGCGCCCTTAACAACGGTGTAACCAAAGAAGAAATCGCCGAAATTCTTATCCAAGTTGGCGGGTATGCAGGGTTTCCGTGTGCCGTTGATGGATTTCGACAGGCCCGAGAAGTATTTAAAGAACGTGGAATTTAATTATCTTCCTAGAAAGAGAAGAGCCCGGTCGGGTTTTAGCTGCCTTACCGGGCCATAAAGTGTTAACTCTTGCCCTCCACCTTTAATTCAGCAAATACGCGAGTTGCGACAAGCATAGCACCGCGGACTGAAGGCACACCAATATATCCGGAAAGATGCAGCATGGTTTCGATTAATTCATCCTCGGTCCATCCTTGATTGATAGCAAAACGCAAATGAATAGCCAACTCTTCTTCTCTCGCGGTAGAAACATCCGATATCACACAAATTAAAGCGCGCGTTTTAGTATCCAACCCTGGGCGTGTCCAAAGTGCACCAAATACCGTTTCCGTCGCTAAATCCAGAAATTTCCGCATGATAGGATCGCTATAGACTGTCGTGTTTGCACGCTCATATGCCGCCTCACCGTACATAGTTCGACGCATAGCGTCACCCTTTTGGTAAAGTTCGCTCTTTGCCATATCAAAATCTCCCCGTACGTTCAGGGACTAGATCAAACTAAGCCACCTGAAACATCAATTGTTTGCCCCGTTACGTAGTCCGCATCACTAGAAGCGAAGAAGCAAATCACCCGCGCTTGATCAAGTGCTTCAGCCATCCGCCGGAGTGGCACCTGTTCAATCTGTCTAGCCTGTGATTCAGGGCTTTGTTGTTCCCATCGAGGGCGTATTCTCTCTGTAAGGGTCGTATTGGGAGCTATAGCATTGACGGTGATTCCATAGGGACCTAATTCCCGAGCAGATTTCTTAGTAAAAGCTATCACTCCGCCTTTAGCTGCCGCATATGCACTACTGCTTTCGTCACTAAATCCTCTGCCAGCAATGGAGGCCAAATTGACGATTTTACCACTACCATGCTGTTTCATTATGGGCACCACAGCATGAGAGAACAGAAACATACCATCCAAGTTAAAATGAATTATACTTTGCCACTCATCTAACTTTAGTTCGTCAACCTTTGCCGCCGGATTCGTAATGATTGTACTACCGCCGACCGCGTTCACTAAAATATCTATTTTTCTATGATTTTGGACAATATTAGCAACCGTTTCATCTACCTCTTTAAAATCAAGGGCATCTGTACAATAGGAAAATGCTTTGCCACCAGCGTCCGAAATTTCAGTTACTGTTTTTTCTAATCTTTCCTCATCAGTATCAATGGCAATAACCGTCCCACCTTCCTTTGCTATAATATCGGACGTAGCTCTGCCGATACCACTAGCCGCTGCTGTTATGAGGGCTATCTTATTTTCAAAACGCATTGCGTTTCTCCGTATCTAATTTAAATCACAAATTATTCGAAAACCTAATACCCATAATTAGGCTGTAGCAATCAACTAGGTCAAATTAATCATGATCTCGATAATACAATTCTCAGACCTGTATAAAACCGATAATTAATCTTAAGCAGATAAAATTAATAATCTCTATATACAGGGACAATGAGTCGACTCTTGACATTTAAATAGCTATATTTAGTACCTTGAATTAAATTGGAACAATATGTAGACAAATATGGCGCTCGACAAAGAATCTATGAAAAATTCACATCGGCAAGCTATACGACGCTTGCCTCAAGGGCTAATTAACCAAATTGCTGCGGGTGAGGTCATAGAAAGGCCAGCAAACGCCATTAAAGAACTCGTGGAAAACGCTATTGATGCTGGGGCACAAAACATCGACGTCGTTATGCGCGAAGGCGGCAGGGCTTTTATTGGTGTCAACGACGACGGGCATGGAATGTCGGCAGATGATTTAATCCTAGCCGTAGAGAGGCACGCGACGTCTAAATTGGCTAAAGAAAGTCTTAATGATATTAACACACTCGGTTTTAGGGGCGAAGCACTTCCCTCTATCGGTTCTATTAGCCGAATGTCCATTACCTCCCAAATCTATAATTCCGAGGATGCTTGGACAATAGCAGTAGACGGCGGCATCGTGGCCGAGCCAAGGCCCGCTAAAACGAACTCCGGCACTTACGTTGAGATCCGAGATCTTTTTTTTGCAACTCCGGCACGGTTGAAGTTTTTAAAAAACCCCAAAACCGAATTTAATCATGCTTTAGAAGTCGTTCATCGCCTAGCTATGGCCAACCCCAGAATAGCATTCACCCTTAGTGATGGTAAACGTACTCCGGTTCGACTGGTTTCCTCCCAAAAAGACTTTTTCACAGCTCAACTTTCCCGATTGGGTGCCATCATGGGAGAGGATTTTGAAGATCACGCAATACCGATTGATGCCATTCGCGAAGGTCTCCGCCTATCGGGGTTTATCGGATTACCTACAATAAACAAAAGAACTTCGAGCCATCAATTCCTTTTTGTAAACGGTCGGCCCGTTCGAGATAGATTACTATATGGTGCCGTGCGCGGAGCATACGCTGATTTCATTACCCGCGATCGTCATCCGATTTTAGCTTTGTTTCTAGAAGCACCAATGGATAGTGTAGACGTTAATGTCCATCCCGCAAAAACGGAAGTGCGCTTTCGGGAGCCCGGTCTAGTCCGCGGTCTAATCGTGAGTGCCATTAAGCATGCTTTAGCAGCAGTTGGGCACCGATCAACGAACACTAATTTAAATGCTGCTTTGGGAATGTTCACACCCTCCACACATGCAAACATTCACCGGCCAATCGACCGGTCAAGTACCATTAAGCTTAAACCAAACAATACTCCACCAAATGACACATTTCCAGCCTCCTTCTATTATAGGGAACCACACTCAATAAATGATTTGGGGATATCCAATGAGCCAATGGCCAAACCCGCTGATTCCGTTTCTAAAAGTGATCGAGAAATTGAATCACCTAATTTTCCACTTGGAGCCGCGCTTGCTCAAATGCACTCTACCTATATAGTTTCCCAAACCAAAGAAGGGGTTGTGATTGTTGATCAGCATGCTGCGCATGAGCGTTTAGTTTACGAAAAGATGAAAGAATCCTTGGATCAAGGGGGCATAAAAAGACAAATATTGTTGATACCCGAAGTAGTTGAAATGGAGGAAGTCGAAGTTAACCGATTACTCGAGCATAACCAAGAATTTGAAATGTTGGGTTTAATATTAGAGAGATTTGGACCCGGGGCCGTAGTGGTCAGAGAAATTCCTGCATTGATTGGACAAACTAACGTACAACGTCTGATTCGCGACTTAGCAGAAGACCTAATTGAATTTGATAGAGCAACGGCATTAGATGATAAAATTTCGCACATTTGCGGAACATTAGCTTGTCACACTTCCATCCGGTCTGGCCGAAAACTCAACTCAACAGAAATGAATGCTTTACTCCGTGATATGGAACGCACACCACATTCTGGCCAGTGCAACCACGGCCGCCCAACCTACATCAAGTTAAATCTCACCGACATAGAAAAGCTTTTTGGACGACGATGATTAGACGTTTATAACAAAAAGTCATATCGAGCGTCCCACCGCTTGACGATAGCCTTTCTGATCCGTATCTTTCTATAATGTTGACGTTAAAAGCGCCAGTCCTCAATCTACGACTTATCGACCCGGCTCTCTAGAGAGTCCGGGGAGTAATCGTTTGCCTACGGTGTTTAATTAAAGCGTCAAAGACTTATTATGAAAATACGCTTCTGTAACGATAGCAATGAAAAAAAATCTAACAAATTTAATATTTGGGATTTTTTTAGCCCTAATAAACGACGTGTTATTAATCAATTGGCAACAAAAACACCAAAACATAATCTGCACATGCAAAGACGTTAATCAGGCGCCGCATAAATCGTTTAGGAGTGAAATGTAATGGAAAGCATGCCGATAGAGAAATATTCCGCTTATCCACAAATTCTAATTCAAAAACGGCAATGGCCTAGCCAAACTATTACTAGAGCGCCAATTTGGTGCAGCGTAGACCTCCGGGATGGAAATCAAGCATTGGTAGACCCAATGGATGGACCACGGAAGCATCGTATGTTTAAGACTCTAGTAGACATGGGATTTAAGGAAATAGAAGTTGGATTTCCCGCCGCTTCCGACACAGATTTCAACTTTGTTCGTGAAATTATCGAACAAGGCTTAATACCAGACGACGTTGTCATTCAAGTGCTGACACAAGCTCGCGAAGAATTGATACAACGCACGTGTGAGAGCCTATGGGGTTCGAAAAACTGTATTGTGCATTTATACAATTCAACTTCCACTCTTCAACGACGTGTTGTATTTGCTTCAGATCGTGATGGAGTGAAACAGATAGCTACCGATGGCGCTCGGATGGTACGTGACCGAATTCCAATGCTGGAAGATAAAGGCTCCAACGTACGTTTAGAATATTCCCCGGAGAGTTTTACTGGAACCGAGTTAGATTATGCCATGGATGTCTGCGAATCCGTCATGGAGATATGGCAGCCAACTACTGAAAATCGTACAATAATAAATTTACCATCTACCGTTGAAATGGCTACACCCAATATTTTCGCTGACCAAATAGAATGGATGCACAACAATTTTACCGATAGAAGCAAAGTAATATTATCCGTACATCCACATAACGATCGAGGAACTGGTGTTGCCGCCGCTGAGTTAGCTCAAATGGCCGGAGCGGACCGGGTGGAAGGGACATTGTTTGGAAATGGAGAACGCACGGGGAATGTGGATATCGTAACATTGGGATTAAATTTGTTTACGCAAGGCGTGGACCCGATGTTGGATTTTTCTAACATAAATTCAATGATGGAAACTGCTATTCATTGTAATCAGTTACCAATACATCCACGGCATCCTTATGCAGGTGAATTGGTTCATACCGCTTTTTCCGGCTCGCACCAAGACGCGATTAACAAGGGCATGAAAGCAATGGAAACTGCTAACACCCCTTTATTTGAGGTGCCCTATTTACCTATTGACCCTAAAGATATTGGCCGAAATTATGAGGCTATAATTCGAGTCAACAGTCAATCTGGGAAAGGTGGCGTGTCATATATCCTAGAAACTGACTATTCAATTCGACTTCCCAAAGGAGCTCAAGCTGAATTTAGCCAAGTTATTCAAAAAATAACTGATGAAACAAGCCAAGAAATTACTCCTACACAGATTTGGACAGCCTTTGAGAAAACATTTATTAGTCAAAATGGACCATTCAACCTAATCTCTTTTTCTTCAACCGCCGCATCGCGATCAAACGATTTAGAACGAATTACGGCCTTAGTCAGTTTTGGAAACAAAGAACACCAAATCGAAGCCACTGGAAATGGGCCTATAGCAGCATTTGTTAAAGGCATGCGAGATACTTTTAATTTAAAATTCAGATTAAAGGATTATACCGAACATACAAGAACAGCAGGATCAGAATCCGAAGCGGCTGCCTATATAGAATTAAGCGTTCCGGATCACGACGGAAAAAGCGTTTTCGGTGTAGGTATAGATACCTCCATCACTCTGGCGCCAATAAAAGCAGTAATCAGCGCGATAAACAGAATATAGAGTCATGATTTATTGCTCAGATTACGCTTTCGGGTGACTTACTCTGATTTCATCAATCGAATTCCCTTCAGCCGCAATACGTGCCAACTCTGGATATCCTCTTTTTCCAAGTAAAGAAGGAACTCGTTCAGTTATATAATCGTAGGCACAAATCGCAGTAACATCTGCCAACGTTATATTTTCCCCATGAAACCACCCGCCTGTTACAATTGCCATCTCTTCCAACGCCTGCAAACCGGCAGCAGCCTGATTTTCTAATCGGTTGACCCAATCTTGAAAAATTTTTTCAGTAGGTCGACGCGTCTGTTCGTAAGATGAGGCTACAGCTTTTTCAGCAATTCCGATAGCAATCGAAGTCGTACGCAAAATGGCCCTTCTACAAGGGCCTGCAGCCGGCAACAAATCTTTCGCCTCATCATACGCTTCTATAAGATGATCAATTATTGCGCTGCTGTCGACCAAAACTTCACCATCATCTAAAATTAAGGCTGGCACTCGACCAACAGGGTTGCTTAAAGTTATCTCTGCAAGGTTTTCTGCCGTGGATAGCATTTTTTGCTCATATGTAAGACCAAGCAACTTTAATACAACAGACGTTCGACGAACAAATGGCGAAACATTGCGCCCAATTAATATCATACATTTCCTCCTCATGATTTAAATTAGAACTTACTCCAACTCGGTTGAATCAAAAACGCCTAATCCGGCCTGATTTAAACACCCAATTCGCGAGGAGGAAGCGGAAATATAAAATAAAAGTCTCGTTCTTAACTAACCAACAACTTTTTGTGACAGATTGCAAAGTTTAAATAATTTAATTTTTTTTTTGTAAACTAATCTTTTTAAAGATATATTTCTGGCGATATTATGGAGTAGATTTATGGCCGGTTCAAAAGAATTAGATTCGGATACCTGTGTCGGTTTGCGAATTCTCGCTGATAGTACAAATGTGCGTGGTAGCGAAGGAGTTGCCCGGCGTCTGTACAAAGCGGCGGATACGGGACTCAGAAGTGATTATGACAATGCGGAGACTATATTTGACTCTCTGCCTTCTAACAAAAGGTCATCCATAAAAAATTCTGCGGAAATTAAGGCGGAAACCGTAAAATTAACAAAGTCCAAACGAAAAAAGGCGGTTCAAACAGTTCCAAATTTAGCGCCAGCAGAACGCCTTCCGTGGGATGTTACGGACGAAGAAGCAAAGAACGATTCACTGTCAAAAGAAGATTCGGATTCTGCTGTTGCGTTGGAGTCATCTAATAGTCCGACGCCAGTTGAAAATTTGGCGGAACTTCGTCAGGAAATGGCCAATACGCTAAATAAATAAGTTTAAAAAATACAACTCGACATATAAAATCTACCAGCCTTGAATAACATAATTATCGAGGTGGTGACGATGGCTTTACTCAATTTGAAAGTTAACGGCGAGTTACATCAGATAGATACAGAATCTGATACGCCTTTACTTTTCATTCTCCGAAACAAATTGGGGCTAACCGGTGCGAAGTTAGGCTGCGGGCTCGAACAATGTGGCGCCTGTGCCGTCCTAATTAATGGGGAAAGTCGGTTAAGCTGTGTATCTCCTGCATCCGAATTTGTTGACAAGGATATTATAACGGTTGAGGGATTGTCATCCTTCAACCAACTAACCACAGTTCAGAGGGCGTTCGTAAAGGAAAATGCAGCTCAGTGCGGTTATTGTATTCCAGGTATAATAATTACGATAACAGCGTTGTTTAATCGACCAAACATTCCAACAGATATAGAAATTCAGCAATCACTCCAAGGACACCTCTGTAGATGCGGAACCCACGCGAGAATTCTCTCCGCTATCGGAAAATTGCATAGCGAAATGTAGAAAATGACCACCAACCCCAGCCTCATAAACAATCCAAATTTGGATACTTGGATAAAAGTAAAACCAAACGGTTTTATTGAGATTAGAATTGGGAAGGTCGACATCGGTCAAAAAATTTCACATGCTGCCACCCGTTTAGTGGCTGAAGAATTAGACGTCAACGTCGAACGGATCTTAGTCGTTCCTGCTAACACGGCTAACGGGCCAAATGAAGGGATGACTTCAGGCAGCAATTCCATAGAAGAAAGTGGAAACGCTATCAGACTAGTTGCGGCTACAGCCCGTTCCTACCTCTTAAACCGTGCTGCGGAACTCCTTAAAGTCGATCCAAAGGAACTTTCGATAAATGACGGAACTATAAAAACTCTATCAACTAATCAAACGATCACCTATTGGGAACTTCAGGGCAACAAATTGTTCGAAATTGAGATTGATCATAAAGCTAACTTTAAGCCCCACCGATTAACGCATTTGATTGGCCGAGCATCGATACCAAACGACATTAATGATATCGTATCTGGTAAACATTCGTTTGTGCAAGATATGTCCATGCCTGGAATGCTGCATGCTCGCATCATTCGACCGCCGCATCCCTATGCACGTTTAAAATCTGTTAATGAAGATATCCTTGAAAAGCTATCCATTCGTGGATTTTATATAGTGCGAAATGGAAGCTTTATCGCGATTGCTGGAGAAGATGAGTACTCCGTTATTAAAGCGGTTCACACACTAAAAAATACTTTAACCTGGGCTGCGAAGCGTGATCTTGGACAACAAACAATTAGTCAACAACTTACAAGTAATAAGCGAATTAGCATGCCGGTAATTGATGGGATCCCAAAAAATATTCCGGTATCCCCGCCACATATTCCATCAGAAGACTCTAAATTGAATCATGAATGTCGTTATGAACGTCCGTATATTATGCATGGATCTATAGGCCCATCCGCAGCATTAGTGCTATTCAAGGAAAACCGTTTTCAAATTTGGACCCATAGTCAGGGTATTCACCTGCTTCGCTTAACGATCGCCGAATTCCTTTCCTTATCAATCGATGATATAACAGTTTACCACCGTCCAGGTCCTGGTTGCTATGGACATAACGGAGCAGATGATGCCGCATTGGATGCAGTTTTAGTAGCCCAAACTCTAAAAGGTAAACCAATATTACTTAAATGGTCGCGTGAAGATGAGCACGCCTGGGAGCCGTATGGGTCGGCTATGATTATGGATTTATCGGCAAGCGTTGATAATCAAAATTCTATAGTGGCCTGGAGTCATGAAACTTATAGCGATACCCATGTGTCAAGACCTCGACCTGGGGTGCTCGGCTTAGGACCCTCGCGACTTTTGGCCACACAATTTTTAGAGTCCACACCTAACGTTATACCACCCCCCCCTAATATGAATCCGCATGGAGGAATTCACCGCAATTTAGATCCTTTGTACAAACTAAACAATAAAAGACTCATTAAACACTTAGTAAGAAACTTGCCTCTTCGGACCTCCGCACTTCGGACACTCGGTGCTTATTCAAATATTTTTGCAATAGAATCTTTCATCGATGAGCTGGCCGCAAAACTCAATGAAGACCCAGTAGAATTCAGACTGCGTCATCTTGATGATGACCGCGCATGTGCCTGTATTCAAAAAGTCTCGGAACGCATTGGAGTACTCGAACGAGCAGCGGAAGGTATTGGCCGAGGTTTGGCATTCGCTCGATATAAAAACACAAAGGCTTACGTATCTGTCGGCATAGAACTAATCGTAGATGACAACGTTTCGGTTCGATTAAAAAAAGCTGTTATTGCTAGCGACGCGGGCCAAATCATTGATCCAAACGGGATAATAGCCCAACTTGAAGGCGGCTTTATTCAGGCAGCAAGTTGGACGTTATACGAGGCGGTAAATTATGACTCAGAAGGTATTTTATCTCGAGATTGGGATAGCTACAAAATCATCGGGTTTGATAATATACCAGAAATAGAAACCATCCTTTTAGGTAAACCTGATCAACCTTTTTTAGGCGTAGGAGAAGCCGTGTGCGGGCCCACAGCCGGCGCCATTGCGAATGCAATTTGCAGAGCAACTGGCATCCGGCCCCGCCGACTTCCTTTCACCCCAGAAATACTCCGCGAAACCGCTTTTCAATAGTCAGGCAAACGAGGTCAAATGGAGCATGGCAAAAAACGGCCGCAGCTTAATTTCTATCTATCAAACGTTACTGCGAGGCAATCCTGGAATATGACTATAAAGAGAGTCTACAAACCCACCATCAGTCAAGAGATTTTGCCCCGTTATATATGCTGCGTCTGATGACAACAGAAATCCGATTGTGTTTGCAATATCCTCTGGTTCTCCTACGCGCCCCCATGGAACAAGTGAGGACCGGTCACGCGCAATTTGATTGTTTTCATACACTTTTTGAGTCAATGGTGTTCTTATCATACCGGGAGATACTGTATTCACATTGATACGATCAGCTGCCCATTCTTGCGCCAAAACCTGACATAGTGAAATCAAGGCAGCCTTGCTTGGCCCATATGCTCCCATGCGGGGATGGGCTCCCATGCCCGACATTGATGCCACGGCCACCAAACTACCTTCTGTGGATTTTAGTGTTGGATAAGCGGCTTGTGCTAACAACAAGGTTGCTCTTGTGTTTACTGCCATCAGCCTGTCCCATTGGTCAATTTTTAGATCGTTGATGGGCGCCGGGCTAGTAATTCCCGCATTACTCACGACAGCATCCAAACTCCCAAAAGCTTTTACTGCTTGTTTTATTAACCTGCTGGGAACCTTCTTATCAGCAAGATCACCGGTCAACACAATGACTTCCGCCCCCGCAGCACGGAGTTCGTCAGCCAACATTTTAATGGCGTCCGTTTCACGAATTTCGCAAGCCGCAATTTTAGCTCTTTCGCCTCTCGCATTTGCCATTTCTGTAAGTTTACGGCAGGTTGCTCCTCCTATCCCAGGGCTGGCTCCGGTAACAAGCGCTCGCATGCTAGTACTCCAATACCCAAATTTTATTGGGCGGCAGCAGCGTTACGTTCTGCTAATTCACCAAATGGATTCTCAGGCATTTCTATTTCACCAAGCCTTGGCATCACTTCCTTAGCGAATAATCTGAGATTGGCGCAGGTTTCGTCATGGGACAGTGTCCCTCCTTGTCCCATAATAACTAGATTGCCGAAACCACCCGATTCTTGAGCGAACAATTTTATTTGTTCGAACACCTGGTCAGGAGTACCGGCGAATACAGTTCGTGCATCCATGAACTCTTGAACAGTTGCCTTTGTAGGGTCGATTATGCGTCCATCTATTGTTTTAACCGTTGCTACACTCTGAGATGGTCCGGCTTTTAGTGCCATGACATTAGCAGGCACTGGATTATAGCCGGCCGGATTCTTAAAAGGCTCAGCAACAATGGGAGACGTGCGAACATAGCCGGCCACTTGATCAGCTCGTCTTCGACCTTCTTCCTCAGTATCACCAACTCCAACCAACACACAATAAGCCAGACGATCATTAGGAGCAGCCCAACCCATCTCTGCGGCCCGCTGTCTATAGGCGCCAAACATCCCACTAGCTATTCCCCCAGACAGGAGAGACGCTGCCACGTGTCCCCGTTCAGCAATTGCTCGACCGCTATTCGGACTAAGAGCAGTGATCCAAACGGGCGGATGGGGTTGTTGCCATGGACGGGGCCAAATATTAACCTTTCGATAATGATAATTTTCACTTTCCCAATTAAATGGCCCGTCTTGTGTAGTCATAGCCTTCAAAATTAAGTCATGCGCCTCCCAGAAACGGTCCATTAGACGACTAGGATTCATGTTGGAAGGCGCTATTTCGTATGGAGCGCCTTTAACCAGTCCCATATCCAGTCGCCCCCTTGAAATAACGTCAATCATTGCCATTTCCTCCGCAACGCGTACTGGGTCCGGACGATTGGCAATTGGAGTTCCAAGCAATAAAATACGAACATTTTTTGTTACTCGAGCCAAGATAGAACCAGTAACTGTTACTGCTGCGTTCATGCAGGTTAGCGTGCTATGGTGTTCATTAAGCATAATATTAATGCCAAGCTCATCGCACAGTTGGAACTCATCCAAATGTCGGTGATAATCGTCGGCACCAATTTTTGGATCGTAGTGTTTATTCGGAACCACGACGCGAAACGTATTCATTTCGTAACCGACGTCCCAACCGGCTGGATAAGCTAACTCCGAGAAATGATAAAGTTTCATAATTTTTCCTCTTATTTAATTTTATTTACAAAATCAGTTATCAACGCCGATACGGTTTCAGGCTGTTCTAGACTTGGATAATGACCAGCATCGTCAATTGCTTCAAACAAGGAACCAGTAATTGCAGCCGCATATTTTTGACCATATTCTAAAGAAACCATCCCATCTTGTTTGCCCCAAATTAACAAGCTAGGCAAGTCTACCCGGTGCAACCAACCCGTAAGTTTCGGATTATGCATATACGGTTTCCAACCAAACAGTGTGAATGCTTCCCGCGTCCGAACCATTGCTGTAAGCTCGTCGTCGGTTAATTGTTTCGTTTCGCGCTGAGCGCGAGCCGGGTCAGCATAAAGCGAAGACTGAACATCAGCCTCATACATTGCATGAATATCAGTTATATCTCGCGTCAAATGATCACCAAACTTCGCCCCAAGGGCGCTTATCAATATTAAATTATTCAGTCTCTGAGTAGATCTAATAGCCATTTCTGCAGCAACCCATCCGCCGAAGCAGGATCCCACCAAAGTCACGTTGTTCAATTCCAACTCGGCTATAAGATCAAGGCAAAAATAAGCAAGATCGTGGATGTCATTATAGGTTCTTGGGAGTTCAGAGTGGCCAAACCCAGGTAATATAGGCGCTATAACATTAAAGTTCTTTGACAATGTGCTTAAACATTGTTCGTGACCATATGTGCTAAACCCACCATGCAGAAATAATAGAGGGGAACCTGACCCTAAGGAAGCCATTTCAATTGACACTCCAGATACCAGAGTCTTGCTAAATGTCAGCGTCATTGCCTATCCTATCTTATAGATGAATTTTTTAGTTAAAGTTCTTTTTCGTCTGGCATACAGTGTATTTTCATTATAATAACTTTATAGCCCATTATCAGCGTCTTTAACAAACGAGGGTTTTGAATGGCAAGCCCTTGTGGTATATTCGTATGTTAAACAACCCGCGTGATCAAGAACATCATTATAATGTTAGATTACAAATGTTGTTGACTTTCATCCCACGAAGTGACGACGCCTTTTTTAATTGTTTATTTCCAAAATAACTCATTTGTTGGGAAACCTTTTCATGTCAGTATCTAGTGCCTCTGATCGCGACGCTAGCTCTTCCAAATTTTTACGAGGAAAGTATGCTATCTGTGGTATCGGCGAAACACCCTATCGCCGGGGCTCGAAGGAATCAACACGTTCATTAGCTACTTGGGCCATTACTAATGCTATGAAAGACGCAGGAATGGAGCCCGAAGATATAGACGGCATGCTTAGCTATTCCGGAAATGATTCTACGTTCGCTCCTTGGGTCGCTGGAGACTTGGGCATTCGTCTGAATTTCTATATGGATGTACACGGTGGTGGTTCCTCAACGGAAGCACTCATAGGTATTGCTATGGGCGTTATCGAAGCTGGAATGTGCAAAACTGTAGCAATATATAGATCGATGAATGGCTATTCTGCCGTTCGCATCGGGGGCACCGGCGCACGCTCCGCCGTCCCGATTGTCGGTGACCAAATTCACCATCGCGCATATGGATGGCAAAGCGCTGGACAAATGTTTTCTCCCACCTTTCTCCGTCACATGTTTGATTACGGAACGACACCGCAACAAGTTGCAGGAGTTAAAGTAGCGCATTCAAAGCATGCTTCTAATAATCCAAAAGCCTATTATAAAAAACGCTATACTGTTAACGACGTGATCAACTCGCGAATTATTTGTAAGCCACTCCATTTGTTAGATTGTTGTGTAGAGACTGACAACGCAACTTGTATTATTGTAACCCGAGTTGAGCGAGCCCGAGATTGTGCCCATCCACCGGCCGTAATTCAATCGGTAGTTGGAAGGTGCTGCAAACCAAGGATAGACATGCATTATCAGCATGGCCCCATTTCTACCGTCGCAGGTCATTACGCAAAAGAAATTCTTTGGCCGAATGCGGGTCTCGGACCCGAGGATGTCGATATTACCGGTTCGTATGATGCGTTTACTTTTACCACTATGTTGCAGCTTGAGGATTATGGCTTTTGCAAAAAGGGAGAGGGTGGCAATTACGTTTCAGATGGCACTATTGAACTTGGGGGGAAACGGCCAAACAATACTTCAGGCGGTCATTTATGCGAAGGCTATACCCACGGGATGAACATGGTGATCGAAAATACCCGACAGTTGCGAGGCGAAGCGGACGATTCCTGCCCCATAGGGCCAGACGGGAAACGCCAACATACCTATGACTACCGAGAAGGAGGCTGTCGTCAGGTTAAGAATGTTGAAGTAACCGCCAACCTAGGATGGGCCATGCCTGGTACCGGGTCTGCGATGATTATGGCTAAAGACTAAAAAAGGAAACGACGAAATGCCTATTCTCGGTGATTATATGGGAATGACACTCACCATCGAAGACCTTGATCAAGAAAACAGAAACTTTTTCAGATATTGCTCTAATCGGGACTTTCGATTGCAACGAGGCAAAAAAAGTGGATTACTGCGTTATCCGCCTACTACCGCCTGCCCATGGACCACTGATCGTGAGGCCGCGTGGGTCCCGGTTGAAGGAAAAGGTACTGTCCATTCCTACGTGGAAGTGCATCATCCCATCCAACCCGCTTTTCTAGACAAAGTGCCTTATATGATAATATTAGCCGATCTTGACACTCAAAAAGGGCAACCTACCGAACATGAAGCCCTTCGTGTCGCTGGGAATTTGATGACTCATGACGGAAATTTCGCTCCACCAGATATGATTAAATGTGTCGGAATAGGAACCAAGGTAAAATTGGTCTATGTAGATGTGTCAGACGAATTTGCCCTGCCACACTGGACGATCGACGAGGACGCAGATCAGCCCCAAACACCGTGGCGTTATCCCGAAGACTGAATTTCAACGGAATCTGGCTCGAAAACTTCAACGCTTTCCCAAACTTAAGGACAGATCAAAAAATTAAACGACCGGAACTTTAGCCCAGTTTGAGTCGAAAACCAAAAACGTTCTGGTCTCAATACTTTCCCTTGGTTCCATAGCTGGTGTTTCTTCAGGATGGTTGAATGCCCCATGCGGCGTAAAACGAGCTCGTCCATCGTCAACGCTGTCCCATCCCTTTATTAGTATTACTTCCTCTGGTTTCATTTCCGACGCATAATACCACTGGTGTCCTGCCCCATATGCTAACTGATAAATCTCGCCAACTCTGTCTGGAAATCTTTGATCCGTAGCTATTAAATCTTCGGATGGCACGGTTGAAGCATCCGCCAGAGCAAGAGGTGCACAGCGCACTGGACCTTTAATGGGACGCCACACGTTAACTTGAATGATTCGTCCCTCAGAAGAGAGGATCCTATTAAACTCACCTTCTCCCAGTGTGTCTTTAGCCCGTTGAGGGCCCGAAGTTATAGTGTAGTCTGCATGGACTCTGTCCGCCGGGAGTCGTTTCCCGTCCGTATTATCTGCCCCTACCGAATCACTAGATCGTCGAGTGTGATCAAAGATCTTGACTAAATCAGCGCCAGTTTTCAATTTGAGCATCTTCTCCAGTTCAGTGTTGTAGTCTTGTTCAATTGCTTCGTCATCATATAAATTTTTCACTTTGCTCGGATAATTATGAAGTTCAAATCCGTTCACATCCATTGATAATGATTCAATAACATGGCGCATATCATAGATAGTTGCTGGACGCTGTTCTGTTCTAAAATAGATCTTGGGTATCCCTCCTGTTAACCGAGAACTCTCAAAAAAAGGCTTAGCATCTTGTCTGACTATATAAGTAAGATTTGCCATTAACCCCATCGCGGGCTCCGTATTATTAGCTGATTTTGTTACTTGTTGCATAAACCTCATCCTCTAGGTTGGATTATGTAAAAGTTTTTGTCCGACTGTAAAATAATTTTCAAAAGCTTTCTAATAAGCCACCAAACTCTATAACCTCTTACCCGCAGTCCAACCACCATCTATTACAAGATTATGCCCTGTACAAAAGCTTGCATCATCACTGGCTAAAAATAATACCGCACGTGCTATTTCAGACGGTTGACCCCAACGATTCATTGCATGGATATCTTTTATTTTAGCTGCCATCTCTGCATCTTGGAAATAACGCTCTGTTAAAGGTGTCCGTATAACCCCTGGACCCACAGCATTAACCCTAATATCAAACGGAGCTAAATCCATCGCCAATGCTTTTGTCATACCAACAACAGCATGCTTCGAGGTAGCATAAGCGCATCGAGCGGTCGAACCCATTACACCCAACGTTGATGCAGTATTAACGATTGCGCCCCCTTGGCCCTTAGCGATGCAGTGACGAGCAAACGCCTGAGCCGAAATGAAAACGCCAGTTACATTAACCTCTATGACTTCTTTCCATTCGTCTAACGGTAAGTCTTGCGCTGGAGCAATTTCCCTTATGCCTGCATTACAGAAAATTATATCTAGAGATCCCATCGCTTTAGCCGAAGCTTCAATAACAGTTTCTGTTTGCTCTTGGTTAGTGACATTCATTTCGAAGGCATGAGCTTTACCTCCTTAATCTTCAATTTCTTTAGCCACCCATTTGGCAAGATCCAGATCAAGATCGACTATCGAAACGGACGCTCCTTCGGCAGCAAAGTGAAAGCTTGTCTCCCTACCGATACCTCCGCTTCCGCCAGTAACAATTACTCCTTTATTTTCGAACCGCATTTCAAATCCCCTTCAATCAGATTATTAGATCCAGATTGATAGGAAGAAGCGATGTCGTCAATCAAGATT
>CAZADS010000075.1:0-11144 GCA_964483985.1 uncultured Thalassobaculaceae bacterium | reverse complement strand
TAAAGCAACAGGAAGCATCGTATCATAGTCATCATAAATTAATTCAACCTGAATTGTTTTACCCTTGCTGATACCCTCAAGGTCTAACAACATTTCTATTTTTAGCCCGGGAATATGTTTGATTCGCGTTTCAATCTGCTTTAACAAAACCTGAGCGGACTTTTTATTTTGCCAGTACTTAAATTCCAAATTCATTCGTGCGATCACGTCTTGAGCCCCAGACCCTCGGGCAGTCTCCCCTATAGTAGTATAAATAGATGAAAAAATATTTGTACCAGCGATACTTTTTTCTACTTCATGCGCAAGGATACTTTGTTCTATTAATGAGAGATTTCCGCGGGCACGTAATATCAATTTAGCGTGTGAAACGCTTTCATCTGGGAATAATTGGACACCCTTCCCGTAGTTTCCATATAACCAAGGCACCCAAAGAAATATTAAGATTGCAAGAAATACTACTTTCGCAGGATGGTCTAATAGAAAGCCAAGAAAAATCAAATAAACCTTGCGGCTACCCCGCGTCCTGCTAACTTCTAAAGAAGAATTACTAGATTCTGCATCGGCAGCAAATACTTTATCATTTTTGATTTTTGGCCCTATCCAAACACCAAGTACGGGGGTAAAAACTAGGACCATAATTAATAATGAGATTAACAGAAAAAGAATTGTGATAGGTATAAATTTTATCAACTCTCCGATAGTCCCTTGCAAAAAGAATACTGGTAAAAAAGCGACCATTAACACTGAAAATGAGAAAATTAACGGCCAAACCATTTTCCTTATTGCTAATTCAAAAGTCTTACGCGAATACCGTCCCATTTTTGTCTGACGACTCACATAATCCAATAAAACAATAGTGCTATCTATAGCTAAGGCGGCCACAAACCAGATTCCTATTAGAACTATCGTATTAGTTACAAATCCAAGAGTTGATATAAAAAACATCCCGCCCAAGAATGCGCCTGAGATAGCAATGCCACCAAGAACTATAGACCTAAAACCAAAGCAAAAAAATATTATCACACCAACAATGAACATCGTGCTGAGCAGGTTATTTTTTATATCCTGAAACCAAAACCGAAATTTAAGGGATTTATCTAGTGGATAATTGACATCCACTTTTTCAGGCCAGCGCTTCCTCTCGGTATTTATTAAATCGCGGACTGAATCCGAAACCCCAATTACAGAAGCTCCAGGGTTTTTAGAAATTTCGATAGCGATCGCGCTTTTTCCATTAATCTTTATGTCACTTGTTTTTTCCTTAAAATTATTCTGGATGTTTGCTATATCGCGTAAACGAACTACAGAATCTCCAAAAACCTTGATTGGAACAGAACCGATTTCTTCCAATGAAGAAAATAAACTCGGAACCTTTATTGAAAATCGACCCAAGCCGGTCTCGAGATTTCCAGCCGCTATTAAGAGATTAGAACGTTGGACAGTTTTAATTAAACCATCATTATTTATCTCGTAACTTTGAAGCTTTAATGGATCTACGATTATTTCAACTATTTCAACGCTATCTCCAATAAGTTTAGCCTCACGAACATCCACTAAACTTTCAATACGGGTTTGGAGAAGTCTGCCTAAATCCAACAATTTAGGCTTTCCAAGATCACCCGAAATGGTAATGATTAATACTGGAGATAGACTCAGACTTACTTCCTGTACAGTGGCTTTCCCTGAACCAATTGGAAAATCTTTTTGTGCTAACTCTGCTTTATATCTTACATCGGCAAGCGCTTTATTGATATTGAAACCATCCTCAAACTCCAAAATTACTGTTGCGCCACCAAAGTAGGATTCAGAGCGAATTTCCCTCACTCCATCCAGACCACCTAGCCGACGCTCCAAGGGCTTTGCAATTAACCTTTCAGCATCCGCCGGAGAAATACCATGGTATCCTATCTTAGTTAAAATTACAGGTACGGCTACATCCGGCACATCTTCGTAAGGCATTTCTGAAAAACAAACCGCCCCCGCTACGAGAAACAATATCAATGAAGCTATAGTCGTTCGAGTACGACTAAAAAGGGAATGTCCAGTTTCCATAGGAAAAATGATGCACTTACGTTTAAGAAGTTAGCAAGCTTCTATGTTCCCATCTTTAGGTTGGGAGAGAACCATGTTGAGTTATTTGTTTTGGCCAGAGTTTCGTTTAATACCCAGCTTCCACCACAATACCTTCCGCTACTAGATTATCGATAGCGTTATCATCAATCCCCAGATCCCTAAGGATCTCGCGACTATGCTGACCAAGTCTAGGCGGTGCGCTCATTGCTTCAGGACCATCTACTGAATTGGTATATGGGGCTCCCACCAAACGAAGATCCTCATCTAACCCAGCAGCTCGTGGAACATCAGTCAAAACGTTTCTATGCGTTAGTTGTTCCGTTTGAGCAGTTTCCGCCACTGATTTTATTTTTGCTATTGGAACGCCGCGAACGGCCAGCCTTTTTTCCCAATTTGAGGCGGAATCATTTTTTAATGCCTCAATAATAGCTTCTCTAACTTCTTTCTTATTTTCAATTTGAGATTCCCTAGTTGAAAACCTCGGATCATCGAGTAGATATCCAATACCCAACTCATCAAAAAGTGCCTCAACGTGGTTTGGCATAATTGCAGCCGATAACATAGATCCTTCCCCAGTGGGGAAACTGCTTGCAGTAGGAACCCCTGCAATCGACTGATTACCAATCCGCATATCGGAAACATCATCAACAAAATATCTTGCAAAATTAGCTGCCTGCAACACGATGGCACAATCTAGCATTGCAACGTCCACCATTTGGCCTAGGCCAGTCCGGTGCTTGCGAAAAAGAGCCGCCGTAGTTGCAAAAGCAGCAGCCATACCCGTCATTAAATCAACAGGCATATATCCGGTTCGCAATGGACCACTTTCTTCAGTACCATTATTTGCCATCATACCTGATGCCGCCTGAACCGCACCGTCATAAGCAGGATCAGATGCTTTGGGTCCAATGCTGCCAAAACCACTAATCACCGTATAAATAATATTTGGATTTACAGCCCGAACGGACTCATAATCGAGGCCTAATCTATCTACGACACCAGCTCTAAAATTATGAAGAATTGCATCAGCTCCTCCAATCAGGTCGAAAAGAATAGCCTTGCCGCGTTGGGTTTTTATGTCGAGAGCTAAACTTCGTTTTCCTATATTCATGGTAAGGAAACCCGCAGCCATTCCCTTCGGGCCAAGTCTGCTTGCAAGAACGCGATCTCTCATTTGGTCCCCGCCGTTTGGCGGTTCTATTTTAATAATGTCAGCTCCGAGCAACGCGAGTTGTAAGGCACAGGACGGCCCAGCTAAAACCTGACTCAAATCGATAACACGGATATCTTCAAATGCTTTTGGCATCAGTCTTCTCCAATATTATTTTCAACCCACAATTGGCGGTTTTAGTTATAATTGCTATATTTTCCAAATTAAGGCTTTTTGTCAAAATCACGTGGATTTTTCTCAAAGTACTTATTGGTCGAGCACCAGTAAAAACTAACAAATATTTTACATTCTTGAACTGTTGTTGTACTGGTCACCTCATTCTATTAGCTCAAATGCTACAATAACTATTCCCAAAGTGGGTATCGTTCAGAATTTAACACAATACGGAATTTTTGATGCCAGGTCCTTTAGAAGGTTTTCGTATAATTGATATGACGAGTGTCGTTTCTGGTCCATTATCAACGATGATACTAGCTGATCAGGGAGCAGAGGTTTTAAAAATCGAAAACCCAAAAGGCGGTGATTTTACTCGCGCCATGTCAAACCGACGCGGTGGGTTTTCTGCCTCCTTCCTAAATAACAATAGAAGCAAACGTTCAATAGCGATCAATATTAAGGATCCTCGGGGGATGGATATTCTTAAAAATTTAATTCGGGAGTCGGATGTCTTCATCCAAAACATGCGCCCTGGGGTTATTGAACGTATAGGATTAAGCGAAGATGTGGTTCGAAAAATTTCACCGAACATAATATTTGTGTCTATCAGTGGGTTTGGTGAAAATGGCCCTTATTCTAATAGACCTGTCTACGATCCACTCGTACAAGCACTTTCTGGTTTAACAACCATTCAAGGAGGAGCAGACGAAGCCCGACCTAGACTCGTACGAACTATTATTCCTGATAAGCTAACAGGCGTTATGACTGCTCAAGCGGTGACCGCGGCTCTCTTATCAAGAGAAAAAACAGGAAAAGGTCAACACGTCCGTCTTTCAATGCTTGACGCTGTTGTATCGTTTCTATGGCATTCCGATATGGGAAGCCAAACCTTTGTGGGAGGCGAGTTTCCACAAGAATCTGCTCAAAGTTTTATTGATCTCATTTACGAAACCACTGACGGTTACATTAGCGTCGCTGTAAATACTGATAAACAATGGAATAATCTTGCAAAAGCGGTTGGTCACCCTGAATGGTTAGAGGATGCGAGATTCCTCACCCCCGCTCTTAGACACCACAACATCAATGAGCGACTCGAGCTAACTCAAATGGTCTTATCAAGAAAAAGTACGGAAGAATGGTTACGTATTTTAGATTCCGCTGACGTCCCCTGTGCCCCAGTATTGCGCCGCCGAGACGTAATTCATCATCCACAAATAATATCTAACGGGACAGTTCAAGAATACGACCACAAAAAAGCTGGCAGATTAAGGCAAGCACGGCCAGCTCCGCTATTTTCCGGTACACCATTGGAAATCACCAGAGGCGCTCCAGAACTGGGTGAGTTCAGTAAAGATGCTTTGCAAGCTATCGGTTACGATGATCAAACGCTTGCGTCATTAGCTGTCGACGGCGTAATAAGTGGCCAAAACCTCCGAAAACCCAAGGACTAATTAAATGCTTGATTTCTATTACTGGCCAACACCAAATGGTTGGAAGGTTTCAATTCTGCTCGAAGAACTTGGGTTAAAATACAATACCTACCCAATAAATATAGGCAAGGGAGACCAATTCAGCTCAAGCTTTCTAAAAATTAGTCCCAATAATAGAATGCCCGCAATCGTTGATCATGACGTTGTTGGGGACCCTATTTCTGTATTTGAATCAGGTGCGATTATGTTTTATCTCGCCGAAAAAACCGGATATTTTATCCCCAATACCGTCAGAGGGCGAAAGGAAGCACTCGAATGGCTTTTTTGGCAAACTGGCAATCAGGGTCCCATGGCCGGCCAATTGAGTCATTTTGTAAATTATGCAGAGGGCGACCATAATTATTCACACACAAGGTACGCCAATGAATATGATCGATGTCTGGGTGTATTGGAAAGGAGACTCGAAAATCAAGCGTACATACTTGGTGACGAATATTCAGTCGCCGACATGATTGCGTGGCCGTGGGTTCTAATAGCTAAACCTTTAGGTATTTCACTCGACCCTTTTCCCAAAATCGTCAAATGGCGTGCGATTATAAAAGACCGTCCAGCTGTCCAACGCGGTGTGGATCTTGGTAAAGAATTCCGTCGAAAAGGACCACCCAACGAATACGAACGAAAAATGCTATTCAATCAAACAGCGGCGACAATTAGCACAGCCGACAAAAAAACAAATAAATCTCAGTAATTCGAACAATATATCATTTCGATAAACTTAAAATTAAAATGGACTAGAGACAAATTTGATTGACGCAAAAGCGAATCAAATTTTAAAACAAGGTGCTAATTATCGTTTGCTGAGCATTAGGCCGAACGCTTGGAGTTTTTAAGATGAAAAAAGCTGTAAACCTTTCGGACATAGATTCCGTGGATGCAACAGAAGCTTGGCTTTCAGCATTTGGGACCTATCTAGATGAGCAGGATGTTCAATCTGCAGCGAATCTATTTATTGCTGATGGTCAGTGGCGCGATCTATTAGCATTCACATGGCATATACAAAGCATGAGTGGTGGTGCCGAAATTGCCTCAACTCTCCGAGATAGCTTAGCTAGAACCCAACCAACAGGATTCAGAATAGCTGAAGGCAGAACTCCACCGCGTAATATCAGCCGAGCTGGAGTTGATTGTATAGAGTCTTTTATTGAATTTGATACCAAATCAGGCCCCGCCAACGGAATTTTACGTCTAATTCCAAACCAATATACTCCCACTAAGACAAAAGCCTGGATTCTAATGACAGCCATCGAAGCCATAAGTGGTTTCGAAGAAACTGTGGGGAACAATCGACCCACCGGAGAAAATTATTCTAGAACCTTCGGTGACGAAAATTGGTTAGACCTTCGAAAAAGATCTCGTGCCTACGAAGACCGTGAACCAACGGTTCTTGTTATAGGTGCCGGCCAATCCGGCCTCACAATAGCCGCTAGATTGGGAGTATTGGGCGTCGATACATTAATTATAGATAAACACGAACGAATCGGTGACAACTGGCGAAAACGCTATCATTCTTTAACTTTGCATAACGAGGTTTATGTAAATCATTTGCCTTACATGCCTTTTCCTCCTAATTGGCCCGTTTTCATCCCAAAAGACAAATTGGCGAATTGGTTTGAAGCATACGCAGAGAGCATGGAATTAAATGTTTGGGTAGGCACCGAACTTAAAAATGGCTCTTATGATGATAAAACTAGCCAATGGATTATCACTCTAAAGCGCAAAGATGGCTCAGAACGAGAAGTTAAACCAAGGCATGTGGTTTTCGCTACAGGAGTTAGTAGCATACCCGTCCTTCCTGAAATTCCGGGCCTTCAAGATTTCGAAGGTACGGTTATGCACTCTGGTTCGTATATAGACGGCCACAACTGGAAAGGAAAAAAAGCACTCGTTCTGGGAACCGGTAATAGCGGGCATGACGTCGCACAGGACCTGCACGCCTGCGGTGCTAGTGCAAGCATAATCCAACGAAGTTCAACATATATCGTTAGCCTAAAAGAAGCTCAAAAAGTCTACGCCCATTATTTTGAAGGGCCTCCAATAGAGGATAATGATCTTTTGGCGGTCTCATTTCCATATCAAGTACTTATCAAATCCTATCAGATTGCAACGAACTCAATGCGGGAAAATGATAAGGAACTGCTGAATGGGCTAGAAGACAGAGGATTTCGTCTGAATTATGGTGGACATGATGATACGGGTTTTCAGATGAGTTATCTTAGACGGGGCGGTGGATATTGCTTCAATGTAGGATGCTCTGAATTGATTATAAATGGTGAAGTTGGTCTGATACAATTTTCCGATATTGATAGTTTTGTAAACACTGGCGCAAAAATGAAGGATGGAAGTATTATTGAGGCAGACCTTCTTGTTACAGCTACTGGATACAAAAACCAACAAGATACAGTACGGCACTATCTTGGAGATCAAATCGCAAATAAAATAGGGCCTGTGTGGGGCTTTGACCAAGGCGGCGAACTTCGCAATATGTGGCGTAGAACACCGCAGCCTGGGCTTTGGTTTACTGCAGGTGGATTGGCACAAATTAGGATTTACTCAAAATTTTTAGCTTTGCAAATCAAGGCGATCGAAGAAGGTCTATTACAACCTACCATGATAGAACCGGGGGCACGCCCAATATCAGAAGCGGCCGATTAATTGATAAATGGTCATAAAAAATAGAGACCGTTGCACTTATGATGGTGGGCCCGGAGGGACTCGAACCCCCGACAACGCCGTTATGAGCGGCGGGTTCTAACCAACTGAACTACAGGCCCACAACCCTCTTATGATCACCATAAGCTCATCCGTCAACCGCCTAGAATATCCGATCTCATTTTTTATTTAAATGATTGAACGTTTATTTTTTTAATATGCCTAGAGTTAATTGATAATTTCTACTTTAATTTAGTTTAAAATAGTTATCAGGAAAATCACTTAGGGAATATTTTTTCATTAGAATTTATGTTGCTTTCAAACAGCCATAGCAGCATATAATTAACCTTATTATGGAGTTTGTTTGGTGGTTAATGATTCAATTGAAATACCTTTCATGGTATCAAAAAATGGCACAGGTTTGGCAGCATCAGTTGAAGGGTTAGACTTACGTCGGGAACTCAATATTCCAACGTTTAAAAAACTACATAAGACCTGGATGGAATACCCAGTATTAATATTCCGAGATCAAGGAATTACCGACCAACAACAAATATCCTTCGCTCGACAGTTTGGCGAGTTGGAAATTCACCCCTCCATAGCTCATCGCTCGTCCGTTCATCCTGAAATTTATAGAGTCGCAAACGTAGACGAGTTTGGGAAAATTATGCCCGCGAGCAGTACCAATTGGCAGTATATCGAACTCACGTGGCATTGGCATACAGACAGTTCATTTCGAAAAATCCCATCCATGGGATCCATTCTTCACGGCATCCAAATTCCTGATAATGGCGGAGATACCCTTTTTGCCGACATGACTGCTGCATTTGACGCGCTGCCGATGAAACGGCGCATGGAATTGGAACGGTTCTATGTTACGCATGACCATGACCATATCTTATCTCTTTCTGAAGGATTAGCTGCAAAAATTAACAAAGGCCAGTATGAGAATTTAGCGCCCGTTACACATCCTCTTATTCGGACTCACCCAATTACGCGCCGGCGTTCTTTATTCTTAAGTCCTCATACTATGTCCAAAGTTCAGGGATTAAACCATGCAGAAGGACAGGAATTTCTTAAGACTTTGATCGCCCATGCCACTCAGGATTGTTTCGTTTATCGCCATAAATGGAAAAGAAACGATGTGATAATGTGGGACAACCGTTGTACAATGCATGCCGTGATGCCCTACGATGCCGCAAAAAAACGCCGAATAATGCATCGGACTACAATAGTTGGTGATGACCCACCAACCCTTTTATCCGTTTGAAATGGAATACTATGCTTAAACCCTGGCTTAAGGAATTCCAACCCGGTAGGATAAGCTGGTTTCATAATTTTAAATCGAATTTCGATTCTATTCCACCAGATGACAAGATTGAAAGAATACTGCCAAAAGCTGAAGGTATGCGAGCACGTTCAGAGCTTCGGCTCTGGGATGATTACAAGGTGACGCCCCTTCATCAATTAGACGACATTTCGTCGGAACTCAACATTGGAAAGCTCTGGCTCAAGGATGAAGGTTTCCGCTTCGACCTTGGGTCCTTCAAAGCGCTTGGAGGAGCATACGCTGTTTATCGGGTATTAGAAACTATCATTCAAAAAAACACGGGCCAGCCAAAAATAACCACAACCGCCATGCGATCTGGGCAATATCAGGAAATTTTGAGCAAAGTCACTGTGGTCACGGCGACTGATGGAAACCACGGGAAATCTGTTGCATGGGGCGCAGCACAGTTTGGATGTGCTTCAAAAATCTATCTTCATGCTGATGTGAGCAAGCGAAGAGAAGATGCAATCGCCGCATACGGCTGCGATATCGTAAGAGTGTCAGGCACCTATGATGATTCAGTCCGGCAAGCCGATATTGATGCAGTAGAACATGGCTGGCATGTAGTTTCTGATACCTCTTATCCTGGTTACATGGATATCCCAAGTCATGTTATGCAAGGTTACACCATGATTACAGCGGAAGTGGCTGACCAGATATCGGGCGATTTTCCAACCCATATCTTTGTTCCCGGTGGCGTTGGCGGAATAGCAGCTGCAATAGCAGTGGAAAGCTGGCGTATTTGGAGCAACCATCGTCCCCGCATAATCGTCGTCGAACCAGAATCTTCTGATTGTCTTTATCAAAGTGCTATTGCTGGCACACCTTCAACCGCGCAAGGAAATCTAAATACAATTATGGCGTGTTTATCCGCCGGTGAGCCCTCTCTACTTGCATGGGATATATTAAACGTCGCAGCTCACGATTTTATGATCTTAGCCGACCCATTAATTGCCCCAACCATGATACGATTATCGGAATTAGGAATCGTTTCCGGGGAATCGGGAGCAGCCGCACTTGCCGCTTTAACTGCGGCCGCTGTAGATCCATCAGCCCGATTAGCTTTAGCTATCGATGAAAAGAGTCGGATTTTAGTCCTTTCCACTGAAGGTGCAACCGATTCAAATATCTATGGCTCCATAGTCGGAAAACAAGCAGAAGATGTGTTAGTTAAGAGGCTCCATAAACCACCGAACTAGCCCGTGGCTATATACGAAAATGTTTAATTTATAACAACTACAGTGAATCCAAAGAATAGAGCTCAAATTTTAAGAGAAATGAATTGTAAAAATTAATGATGAATTTAGATCAATTAACCCTTAAAAACAGCAACCTCTAATTTCCTTGCTCTACTATTCAAGTCTTTTAAGCTTGCGCTTCCTAAAGATACGGAAAATAAATTATGCCTACAAATTTTATCATTCCTTCTGAAATCATAGAGAATGGAAGAGCTTGGCCGTTCGAAGAAGCTCGAAAAATCACGAAGAGACTAGACGGGAAGATTCCAGATAAAGGCTTTGTTGTACTAGAAACGGGATATGGACCGTCGGGCCTACCACATATTGGAACATTTGGAGAAGTATTTCGAACCACAATGGTTAAAGAAGCTTTCAACAAACTATCAAGCATTCCAATAAAACTAATTGCATTTTCCGACGATATGGACGGTCTAAGAAAAATTCCAGATAATGTCCCAAACTCGGATAACCTTGAACCTTATCTTAATAAACCGCTGACAGAAGTGCCTGATCCCTTTGGTACACACGAAAGCTTCGGACATCATAATAACGCTATGCTTCGACGGTTTTTGGATGCCTTTGGATTCGATTACGAATTCATGAGCTCAACTGATTGCTATAGGAACGGTTTCTTCGATAACACTCTAAATTTAGTTTTGGAACAATATGATGCTGTAATGAACATTATGTTACCAACGTTGCGAAAAGAACGGCAACAGACGTATAGTCCATTTTTGCCTATCTGTCCAAAAACAGGACAGGTATTACAGGTTCCAATCATTCGCCATGATGTTCATGCACGAACCGTTATCTATCAGGACCCTATATCGTCAAAAAAGATCGAAGTTCCCATAACTGGGGGTCATTGCAAACTGCAATGGAAAGTCGATTGGGCGATGCGCTGGCATGCTCTAGGGGTTGATTATGAAATGTGCGGAAAAGATTTGATAGATAGCGTCAAAGCATCGTCGAAAATCTGCAAGGTACTCGGTTCTAAACCGCCTGAGAACCTTGTATATGAATTATTTCTGGATGAA
>CAZADS010000074.1:0-6553 GCA_964483985.1 uncultured Thalassobaculaceae bacterium | reverse complement strand
TGTTAATGATGGAGCCGCGGCGATGCTAATAGCTACAGAGGATGCGGCTATTCGTAATAATTTGCGAATTCGGGCCCGCGTGGTGACGGGAGCTACCGCTGGGGTTGAGCCGCGTATAATGGGGATTGGACCGGCGCCAGCTTCTCAGAAAGCGTTAGAGCGAGCAGGCCTTGAAATTTCGGATATTGACGTCATAGAACTAAACGAGGCTTTTGCTAGTCAGGCGCTTGCAACAATGCGGGAATTAGGGTTGTCTGACGATGATCCTAGGGTAAATCCAAACGGGGGTGCTATCGCACTCGGTCATCCTTTAGGAGCATCGGGAGCAAGATTGATACTGACTGCCACCCAGGAACTGGAGGAAATAGGCGGGCGCTACGCTCTTTGCACAATGTGTATAGGTGTTGGACAAGGAATGGCTACTATTATTGAACGGATATGAATTAATACGCTGTATCTAGCGCGGCGCAGGCACTAGACGCCGAGTCTGACGCATCGATCGTATTATTAGGAACGACCGTACGGGAAGGTTGCCAATTTAACAGTCTATTAGCTTGTTTGATCCCTAATTTTTTTCGGTAAACATACAGGTTCTCCAATACTCTTTGGGCGTAATTACGTGTTTCACTGAAAGGAATTCGTTCGATCCAGTCAATAATATCGGTTCCTTTATCTCTCGGGTCCCCATGGAGTTTCAGCCAACGCTTAACTCTTTTAGGGCCAGCGTTGTATGCTACGATAGCAAGCAGATAACTGCCTTTGAAAAGGTTTAATTGCTCTTTTAAGTAAGCCGTTCCGAGCAGCAAATTAAATTCAGGATCTCGTATCAGCCGGGACTTTGTGTATCCTAAATTCAATGTTTTAGAAATATTTCTTGCCGTTCTTGGCATCAGTTGCATCAAACCAAGTGCGCCAGATGGACTTTGTGCTTTCGTCCTAAAATTACTTTCCTGTCTGATCACAGCGAGCACTAAAGCTTTTTCAAGCGCACCGATTTTAGGGATGGGAATTATTGGATACCCGTTATTCAATAAAATAATTCCCTTTTGAGCTGCTTTTCGGGAGGCGTATACAGCGAGATCGAGGTGACCAAGATTGGTGGATAATGATGAAACTCTATTAGCTTCTAATCCAGAAGACACATTTTTAGCAAGAGTACGAAGGAACTTTCGAACCAGTTTTTCTTTGTTCATAATTTTTAGTTGTAATACGACATTTATCAACTCTTTGAAATTGGTGCGCATTGGTGCATTTGATTTTCCAATTGATTCCAATTCAGACTTTACTGGGTCCAATTTTATTTTCTTTGTTGCTAGTTGTCCGTAGAAAACCGTTTGGTGTTGAGCAGCTAATTTATACCATTCAGCCGCCTCGCAAGGGTTGTTGCTTTGCTCTAATGAGCGCCCCGCCCAGTATGCGGCACGAGCCTTGCTGACGGGAGTGTTAACTCTTTGGTATAGTTCAGAAAAATAACCTATAGCCTCATAAGCCCGATTATTAAATTGCAAAGCTATCCAACCTGCATACCAATGGGCGTCAGCAAAAGAACGTCCTTCTCTTTGGATATGGGAAGCGGCTAAAAGGTAGGAATCTAAAAACGCTCTATTGCTTAGTGCATGTTGGATTTGCCGTGACCGTTCCGGCCACCAAAGTGCCGGAAAATCTTGATTATTAGGTGCATCCCAAAGAAACTCTTGGGCTTTATCAATAAATCCTTTTCTATGTCTCCAACGGAGTCTTTCGTAGATTAGGCCACTATTGTTTCGAAATTCCTTTGGCACCCTTTTAATAGCGTTATCGACACCTCCTGACATGTTGCGAAGTTTAATTCTTGCATCTGCTAAAAATCTATGCCCAGGACTAACAAGGTGGAGCATATTGCGTGCAGAGTTTGTCCAACCTAGCCATAATAAACGATCCAATCTTTGCCAATGTGCTTTATCACTTAAAAATGATTTGTACTTTTGATAAAACTTGCGTTGTTCTTTATAAGTGAAGCTTGATTTTTGCCAAGTGTTTCTAACGACGTCTCCCAATTGCTCCGTTCGATTTGCTTGCACTAAAGCATTTATATGTTTTAGCCGGCCGACTGTGCTTCTAGCTGGATGTTTCCCCAACCAATCTAGACGCGTCGTTAATGGCACCTTGTTATTTAGCAATAGCTCTGCGCGTCGTTTCATTAGAGCGCGGTCGGGCCAAAGTAGATTACCATCTAAAAATTTTGCGAGAGTTTTAAAGTCCGCTTTGGATCTTGGGTGACGTAATGATAACCAAGTTATGACTTTCTCTAGTGCTTGATTGGTGGGCACTCTCTGAATTTGACGTAATTTGGCCCAGTTGCCGTGTTCAGCAAAGAACAGCGCCTTTTTGTAACTCCTTTGACTTCGGACACTAAGTTTTAATGCTTTTGTGCTGGCTGGAATTGTGGAATCAAAAAAAATATCCAAAGGACGAGGCTTCGGAATGGGAGGATATTCAGAAGCTTGTGGCGAAACGATCGGAAAACAGGCTAGCAATATAAAAAGCGTCAAATATGCGTTACTAAGTCGTAGTTTTCGATATCGGTTGACTGAACTATTAATTAAAATTTCTCTCAATTAAAGCTCCATATACGGAGTGACTAAACTTTAAATGCAGCTATGGCCCAAATTGGAAATAAGCCAGGCTCTTGCCGCACGGTCAAGCTCGACGTATTGTGAGCTGACAGGTATTGAAGTCATCAATTAGGGAAGGTGCAATATGACCTATAACCCAGGCAATCCACAATTTAAAGGGTCCCTCGTCGCCCTTATAACACCATTTAAAGATGGGGTCGTCGATGAAACGGCTTTCAGAAAATTGGTAAGCTGGCAAATAGAGGAAGGAACAAATGGTTTAATTCCAGTGGGCACAACCGGTGAATCCCCAACATTAAGCCACGATGAGCATAATCGCGTTGTCGAACTCTGCGTAGACGAGGCCAATGGGCGTGTACCTGTTATCGCTGGTGCTGGTTCAAATTCTACTGCAGAGGCTATTGAATTCACGCAGCATGCAAAATCTGCGGGCGCAGATGCTGCATTACACGTCACCCCTTATTACAATAAACCCACGCAGGAAGGTTTATATCGCCACTTTACAGCAATTGCAGAAGCGGTGGATTTACCTATAATAATTTATAATATTCCGCCACGTAGCGTAATCGATATGTCAGTTGCCACTATGAAAAGGTTGTCAGATCATGCCAATATCATTGGCGTAAAAGATGCGACACAGGATCTCGTTCGTCCCCTAGCGACGCGACTGGAGATAGGACCCGACTTTTGCCAACTTTCTGGAGAGGACGCCACTATTGTGCCTTATTTATCACAGGGCGGGCACGGGTGCATTTCGGTTACATGCAATGTGGCTCCAGGTCCGCTATCTAGATTACATGAGGCATGGGGTGTTGGCGATTTAGACAAGGTGAGAGAAATAAACGATCGTCTGTTGCCATTGCATGACGCTTTATTCTGTGAAACAAGTCCAGGACCAGTGAAATATGCGGCCCATCTTCTGGGACTCTGCGAACCTGCAGCCAGGTTGCCAATTTGTGAGATAGCTGATTCGAGCAAGCAGAAAGTTGAATTCGCAATGCGTCACGCTGGCCTAATAAATTAAATCCGAATTCCAAATCTTAAGATAGGGAATGGTATGATGGTATCGCAAGGGGCTCGTGCGATTGCTCAAAATCGTCGGGCTCGTTTCGATTATTTTATTGAAGACACACTTGAAGCCGGAATTATTCTTTTGGGCACGGAAGTAAAAAGCCTACGCGAGGGGAAGGCGAGTATCAATGAGTCCTACGCTGGGGAGTTAACAGGTGCCCTGACGTTATTTAATGCACATATTCCTGAATATGCAGCGGCTAATCGTTTTAATCATGATCCTAAAAGGCCCCGTCACTTATTAGTGCATTTGCGTGAGCGTGATAGATTGTTGGGCTTGGTAAGACGGGACGGCTGTACTCTAGTCCCGTTAAAACTTTATTTTAATCATAGGGGAATAGCAAAATTAGAAATCGGAATTGCACGTGGCAAACGTAAAGTGGATAAGAGGCAGGAAGCTAAAAAAAGGGATTGGCAAAGAGAAAAAGCAAGAGTTTTGAGAGATAAAGGCTAGCTGACTTTAACCACCTATTATTTCAGGACCTTTATTGTCTGTTCAAAAACTTCATCGAACATAGCTGGGGTAAGGCGTCCAGTATTAGTGTTGTAGCGCGAGCAGTGATAAGAATCTATCAGATAGAGCTTTTCCGCGACTTTATGTTCATATCCATGACCAAATTTGAATTTAGTCTTGCTAAGACCCAGCGCAGCTAAAATGGCACCATGCGCTATTGATCCTAAAGCCAAAAGGACTTGGAGATTTTGCATTGCCCCTATTTCGGATTTTAGGAAAATTCCACATTGCCGAATCTCAGATGCGACGGGTTTGTTTTTTGGAGGAACGCATCTTACAGCATTCGTGATTCGACAATCTACTAGACGCAATCCGTCCGCATCGTGCGCTTGGTACATGCCATTGCTCAGATCAAATTTGTATAGTGTTTTGAAAAGTAAATCGCCGGCCCAATCACCTGTAAAAGGACGGGCCGTTCGGTTAGCTCCTCGTAATCCTGGTGCTAGACCGACTATTAAAAGTCGGCTGGATCGTTCACCAAAAGATGGTACTGGAGCATTGTACCAATCAGGATTTTTTATCTTATTTTCTGTTCGAAAACCTTTTAACCGTGGGCACAACGCACAATCCTTTGTAGGATTTCGATATATAGGAAAATCCAAATTTGTTACCAATCTAACTTTGCACTATTTACAATAAGGTGAGTTAAGTTTGTTTACATTTGATTTCGATTTAGTCTCGTTAAATTCCACCTTCCCGCTGTCAAACCCCTTTGCAGAAACTTCATTGAATGTTCTTTCTAATACGTTCAATTGGTTTTTGTGTTGCTAATCTAAACGGTCGTGGAGATCTACGTTAGTATTTGAAAACAAGTTTTCTCATATATGCGATGATTTATCTGCTCCCGGACGAGTGATTATTGTTGATAGTTCATTTAGTTCGAGAAAAACATCGGCTTGCCGTCGAAGTTCGTCTGCGATCATAGGAGGTTGTGATTTAATTGTGGAAACTACCGTCACCCGGACTCCTTTTCGTTGAACGGTTTCAACCAACTTTCGAAAATCCCCGTCACCTGAAAATAAAACGATGTGATCCAATTTTTCGGCTATCTCTAGCATATCTATGGCTAGCTCAATGTCCATATTGCCTTTGATCTTACGTTTACCACTTGCATCTGTGTATTCTTTTGCAGGTTTAGTGATCATTGTGTAACCATTATAATCAAGCCAGTCGATAAGCGGGCGAATTGGAGAATAATCTTGTTCTTCAAGAAGCGCCGTGTAATAAAACGCACGAATAAGTCGACCATGTTCGGCAAATAGATTTAATAATTGTTTGTAATCAATGTCGAATCCCAGTGACCGGGCGGCTGCGTGCAGGTTTGCTCCATCAATAAATAAGGCTATTCGTTCCTGATTGTAAAAATGCATTAACTATTCCTCATCGGGATTCAAGAAATTAAGAGATTATTATTATAACTTATTTAGTTTTCTCGCGAGCAGATATAATTTCTAATTCTTATATCAATTATCGATCTCTAAAATCGGTAATAATAGCTTCAGGTGGGTTAACTGTGTCTGTTCTTTTTTTACTGCTATTTTTGGCTCGACTACTTCTCAGAGGAGAATCCGATGATATATGTTGGGGTAGGCGCTAACCTTCCAGCTTTGGGCTGTAAAAGTGTGCTGGAAACCTGCGAAGCGGCACTTAATGAATTTTCTAATTATGAGATGAATATTTTGGAGGTGTCCCCGTGGTATTGGAGTTCTCCCGTCCCCGCTTCGGAGCAGCCGTGGTTTATTAATGCGGTAGTTTCCTTGGAAACTATATTAAATCCTTTCGATTTACTGAAATCACTTCACAAAATAGAAGCGAAATTTGGTCGTGTTCGACAGGTTGTAAATGGCTCTCGAACACTTGACCTTGATCTATTGGACTATCGGGGTTGCGTTAGTAATATAAAAGGTGGCCTGACGCTCCCACACCCACGTTTAAGGGATCGAGCCTTTGTTTTGGTGCCCCTGCACGAAATAAGTGCCTCATGGACACATCCAGTCGATGGAATGCGAATCAAAGAAATGATCCATATGTTGCCTAAGGAGCAGATAATCAAACGCGTCAGCTAATAGCGTTATTGAGTGCTAAAAACTTTTTTGTAAATTTAATGGTCTTCTAACTTGCTGGTTTTTGCAGTAAGTCTTATAAACGTTAATTATGATAGCTTGGAATAGGGTGTTTGAATTATGGCGCGCGTAACAGTAGAGGATTGTGTTTTACGAATTTCAAATCGTTTTGACTTGGTCATGGTCGCTGCACAGCGTTCGCGTGATGTTTCTTCTGGAGCCCAAATAACATTAGACCGGGATAATGACAAAAATCCAGTTGTTGCTTTAAGAGAAATTGCGGAGCAAAC
>CAZADS010000073.1:0-11476 GCA_964483985.1 uncultured Thalassobaculaceae bacterium | reverse complement strand
GTTTAAACCATATGGAGGCGCACCCACACGCTCTGCTTGATACATTGTTGCCTGATGCCTTACGACTGGGTCCTCTATATAGGATGTAACCTCGGCCCAACTAACGCTTTCAACATGGTGAGCATCGATATCTATAATAAGCCAGTCCGAAAATCCCTTACGCTTTGCATCTTTTCGAGCGTGGACAAGATAATCCCGGGTATCCGTATATGTGTTTAATTCTTGAACCGGATGATCTTTAGCCTGAATGACGGTGGCATCCATCCCAACCTCCAAAATTGTGTCATCTTTATTTTGAATATCCGACTACATTTATTTTCGAATGGTCTGTCTCGTGATAATCTTCGGGTCTACGCCTTGACCAAAGACCAAACTCCATTGGACCAAGGCGCAAAGCACGCAGTATTTCAGTCACTGAGGTCAAAGCTTCCGTTGGGCTTACCACTTCATCGTAGTGCCCTAGTAATGGTCTGAATGTTCGCTCTTCTCCATCCACTTTAGCCGCATATAGTTTTATAGCGGTTGTCATTAACTGGGTTACAGCTTCGTCAGAAATACGGGACACCTCTCCAGTTTTTAGAGCATATTCTGCGCGTTCCCATATCATTTCTGCAACACATTCAATCGCTCCATACGGATCATTCTCAAGGCCTCGGGCATGCTGAAACTCTAAATAGCATCCATTTTTCTCAGACGATGACATAAACTTCTCCTGCTTCAATTTGTACCTTTGCTGGCTCTAAGGCCAATTTAACGGTTCCTGGATGTTTGCCAGTGCGTATATCAAATTCTAATCCATGCCACGGGCAAACTATATTAACTTTTTTTTCGTCATATATACGCCCATAGCTTTTCATATCAGCATCAATATTCTCTTGAACTAAAGGATACACGCGCCCTTGACAGACTGGCCCTCCTTGGTGCGGGCACACATTACGCCACGCAAAAAACTCACCCCCAATTCGAAAAACACCGATTTCTTCATCATCTACTACAACTACTCGTTTACCAGGATCATCAAAATCCTTAACCGCCCCGATACGAACCGTCTGCATTTAAATATTCCCTTAATAACTTAATCACCATCTTATCGAAGAGTTGCCAAACTAGCCACGTGGTATTTTCCAGACAGGTTTTTTATACCACGTCTAATTTGTTCGAGACTTCATTTTCACCAAACACAATACAGGGAGTGCCATCAAACATGTTAAAGCATAAAAATAAAAAGCATTATCGTACCCTATCATCATCGACTGACGATCTATTTCAGCCGATAATCGCCCAAAATTTTCTGTCCAATCCAATACACCATCGCCAACAACATTCGGATACCGGAGTCGCTCATCAAAAGGACTCAAAGCCTCTGTCATTTCAGAATAACTAATTTTCGAAGTTCTCATTAATAAAGTAATAGATAAAGCCACGAAAACACTGGTTCCCAAACTTCTCAATAAGTGGAAAAATGCTGACGCTTCCGGAAAAAGATTTAATGGTAAGGTTGAAAAAGTAATCACAGCGAGAGGCACCCATAGCACTCCGCAACCGATACCTTGTACCAAACTGGCCCAAGAAACGGCAAATAGTGTAACATTCAGGTCATAATGGCTCATCATCCAACCACTAAGGCCAATGCATCCCATTCCTAAAACCATTCCAACCCTCGGATCCATACGCCCCATTCGAGCAGCGAAAAAGAACCCAATGACCATACCAAACCCACGCATGGCTAAAACCCAACCTATGAGAAGATCTGGATAACCCTTTAAATTCTGCAACATCGATGGCAATAATACTAATGGTGTGTAGTTCAAGGAACCATATATAAAGCAGAGAAATACACCGATTACGTAGTTGCGATTCAGAAAAATTTTCGGGTTTATATAGGGTTTTTGAGCAAAGAAAGAATTAGCTATAAACATATAAAATGCAGCAGCCATAAAGGAGACTAGTGTAAGAATGTACAAAGACTCAAACCAGCCTTCACCCTCTCCTTGATCTAATACTAACTGCAGGCAAACCACTGCTAAGGAAAAGAGAGTAAAACCAAGATAGTCAAAACGAGCTCCCGAATCTCTTCCCCCATCACTTACGTACCGTAAGTTACCGAAAACTGCCAGAATTCCTAGGGGTACCATCATAAAAAATGTCCACCGCCAATCATAAATTTCAGAAAGATATCCTCCCAACGATGGCGCTAAGGCAGGCCCAAGAACGACAGCGATACCATAAATACTATTAGCTTTCGCATGCATTTCGCGCGGATAATTCTGCAAAAGAGTAGAATGCGACAAAGGAACAAGGGGGGCGCCAGCGGCTCCCTGCAGCACTCTAAAAAATAATAACGATTCCAAAGAATCTGCCAAACCACAGGCAATCGTAGCGAGAGTGAAACTGCCACTGCAGAAAACCAAAACCGAACGCGTCCCAAATATGGCCACAAGAGATCCGGTTAATGGCGTAGCTATTGCCGTTGCTAAAACATTTAATGTCACCACCCAGGAAATCTGATCTTGACTAGCAGACATCGCACCCTGCAGTTGAGGTAGAGTGATGTTAACCAACGTCATGGTTAGGGAATACAACATCGTAGTTCCCGCCATTGTCACCAATAGCAAGAACCGATTTCCTCTGCTTAGATCCACAGTTGCGATGGTTCCAGTCATTATAGCCCGTTATGAGGAAAATATAGAGAAAGCTCATCCGTATACAGTTAATAATTGATATTTAGCACTACCAAATTAGTGTTCTAATACCTTTTTAAGGATCTGATTCATGATAGCCTACCTGTCAACCGAATTTAGATACATTTAACCTATGTGAAAATCTGTTTTAAACCCATAATTTAAAAACCTAAATTAAGAGCGACTAATTTTTACATTAGTTATAAAAACATATCGACGCTCTATTTTTTAAGGTGAAAACGCTTATATCAACCTTCCTCGAGAAAATTATAAACCAAAATGCATATTGAAAACCGCGTGCTTATTTGGATGTGCGTGCTAATTTTTGCCAATCAACTTGGCTTCGGCGCCATGGTGCCTTCCTTGCCGCTCTATGCCGACACTTTTGGAGTATCTGGTACCGCAATCGGAATGGCAATTGCAGCATACGGATTAGCACGTTTTATAATGGCTATACCGTCGGGACAAATCTCCGATAAATGGGGCCGACGCCCCGCTTTAGCGATGGGAGGTCTTATGTCAGCGCTTGGAAATTTTTGGAGCGTATATGCGGATGCCTACCCTGAATTTTTAGTAGCGCGTTTTGTTGCCGGGGTCGGAGCTGGCATGATTGTAACAACTGGGACTGTCGTGTTAGCTGATATAACTACTCCAGAACGCCGTGGCCGCGTTATTGCTATTTACCAAGGCGCATTTATTTTCGCCGTTGGTATCGGCCCGCTACCTGGTGGAATATTAGCGCAGACTTATGGGTTAACTGCTCCTTTTTGGTTTTGCGCATTCGCTAGTTTGATCGCCGGTTCAGTTGCACTATTTGCCGTAGAAGAAACTCGGCATTTGGCTCGAGCGCTAGAACAAAAAGATTTGGGGCTTCCGCCACTTCTCTCCCAACTAAATTTACTTTGGTCCAAAATTGGGTTTGTTCTGGTTAGCGGAATCGCTTTGATAAATGCTCTTACTAGGACGGGAGGCCTTTTTAATATAGTTCCTATCATAGGGAGTTTTCGTATTAAGTTGGAATACGACGAAATAGGAATGGCCATTGCAATCGGAAGCGTGCTTGGCCTAGTCGCCATCTACCCTGCGGGCATTGTAGCCGATAGATGGGGCAGGAAAGCAGTAATTGTACCAGCGACCATCATCACAGGAGCTTCTTTTATATTATTTGCGACTGCAGACTCTTTTCTTTGGTTTACTGCCGCCAATGCCCTATGGGGGATTGCCTCTTCTATAGGCGGCGCGGCGCCTGCTGCTTACGCAGCAGATTCAGCACCGCCTGGGATGAATGCTTCGGCTATGAGCGCTTTTCGCATGGTGGGCGATATTGGCTATGTAGTTGGACCAATTTTATTGGGTATTATCGTGGATATAGAAGGCCCCAATACAGCGCTTTATCTTTCGGCAGTTCTGTTAGTAGGTATTGGTTTAGCATTTGGATGGTTAGCTCCGGAGTCCTTTAAACCGAAATCGTAAATCACAGCCAATACGTGAGTGGCTCATTAGATTTTGTATAACCGGATTAAGAACCTCATTTAACCTCCTTTAACGCCTTGTGTATTCACATAAAGCGCATAAAGCGATTGGCTTGCCGCCATAAATAGTCTATTCCGCATCGGACCGCCAAAGCAGAGATTCGCACAACGTTCTGGTAAAGCAATTCGCCCAATTTTATCGCCGTCTGGTGCATAAATATTAACCCCATCCAAACTTTCACTTCCCATACCCCAACCACACCAAAGGTTGCCATCTATATCGCACCGAAGTCCGTCCGGAGTACCTCCCGAGCCCGCGTCAATATGTATTCTCCTATTAGTTAGCGTAAATCCGTCCATTCCTACATCGTAAGCAAGAATTTTCCTGTTAGGAATTCCTCTGGATTCAACAACGTAAAGGATTTTCTCGTCTGGGCTAAAACATAATCCGTTGGGGCCAAGAACCCCATCCAGAACTATACTCATTTCTCCGTTATCGCCGTCAATCCGGAATACGTGTTGATCCAATTCTGGTTCGGCTTTCTTACCCTCGTAATTTCCTAGTATACCAAAAATTGGATCCGTAAACCAAATTGAACCGTCCGATTTGACCACAACATCATTAGGCGAATTTAGCATTGTCCCATTCCAGTTATCCGCTAAGATAGTGATCGTCCCGTCAATTTCCGTTCGCGTGATTCTTCTTCCGTGCTCGCAGGTAATAAGGCGTCCCTGTCTATCTCTTGTATTGCCATTTGCCCAATTTGAAGGTTTACGAAATATGCTCACGGTCCCAGTTTCTTCCTCCCATTTTAGTATACGTTGGTTGGGAATATCTGACCAAAGTAAATACCTACCATCAGCAAAATAAACTGGCCCCTCTGCCCATCGACAACCAGTGAATAGTTGCTCAACAGCGGCACTGAAAATCCGATATTTTTCAAACCTCGGATCTAATACCTCTATCGCTGAATCTGGATAACGTGGATATTCGCGCCAACCCGATGACAATGACTTCTGATCTTGCATTCAAAACCTCCTAAGTGCTTTTAAAAACTATCGCTTGTTCTGGGCCAATAAATTTTACAAATGTTAACCTTCCTGATTTACCTCTCTTGCTGGTTCAAAATAATAAATCTGCACCAACTAAATTTAAGGCTAACACAGCATCGGTTAAAACCAATTTCTACTCTACACACTAACTTCTCATTAGTGACCCAGACGGATCATACATTGGCCGAACACTTGCCACAGCAGATATACGTTGCCCAGCAACCATGATTTCATATTGCGCTTCCAATATGTCAGTGTCAGTATCTGCAGAGTCACATGAAACATAGCCTAGACCGACGGCAGCTCCTAAATAATGGCCATAATTTCCTGAAGTTAAGCGTCCCACTAAGGTACCATTTCGGAAAATTGGCTCATTTTGGAACAATAAAGGTTCAGGATCCTGTAGGCGAAATTGCACTAACTGCCGAAACAAGCCTTGTTTCTGTTTTAATATAACAGCATCACGACCTATGAAACTACCGAGTGGCCCATCTGGCTTTTCTGTTTTTACCAAAAACCCTAATCCCGCTTCCAAAACGTGGTCTTCATCTGTTATATCTTGGCCAAAGTGGCGGAAAGCCTTTTCTATACGGCAGGAATCGAGAACGTGCATTCCACACAAACGAAGGCCAAATTGACTGCCTTCTTGAATTATTAGATCAAACACATACATCGCCTGATCAGAAGACACATAAATTTCCCAGCCTAATTCCCCGACATAACTAATGCGATGCGCTCTAACACACGCCATACCAAGTTCTATTTCTCTTGCAGTCGAGTAAGGAAAAGCATCGTTCGATAAATTGGTAGTGGTTAGGTTTTGAAGAAATTCTCTTGCCCTTGGACCGGCTACACTGAATACAGATTCGGCTGCCGTTAAATCGGTGACCGTACAATGTGAACCATCGGGAATATGGTTACGTAGCCATGTAAAATCTCTAACAGCTGAACCTGCAGCGGTAACTATCAAAAATACTGTTTCTGAGATTCTTGTGATAGTCAGGTCCGCTTCGATACCTCCTTTCTGGTTAAGCCATTGGCCGTATACGATACGGCCTGGCGATACAGCGATATTGTTCGCGCTGAGTTTTTGTAAGACAGATTCAGCATCTCTCCCTTCCACACGAAATTTAGCAAACGACGTCAAATCGAAAAGCCCCACACCCTCCCTAACGGCCAAATGTTCTTTAGCTGCAAATTCAAACCAATTTTGTCTTTTCCAAGAATATCTATATTGTGGTAGCATCCCAACGACTAATTGTTCTTGAGGAACAAACCAATTCGCCCGTTCCCAGCCCGCAGTCTCACCAAAGCAAGCCCCTAAATCAGCCAAACGATCATGAACAGGACTCTTTCGAAGACCGCGGCTAGTTTCGAATTGACGAAATGGAAAATGATCGCCGTAAAGAAGACCTAAAGCCTCTTTTGACCTTTCAAATAGATAATTTTTATTACTTTGAAAGGGCTGCATACGACGAATATCAACATCCCACAGGTCAAAGGGCGGCTCTCCCTGATCCATCCATTCCGATAGCGCTTTTCCTACTCCACCAGCCGATTGAATGCCGATTGAATTAAAACCACATGCGATATAAAAATTCTTCAAATTTGGAGCCTGTCCTAACAAATACCGGTTATCCGGTGTGAAACTTTCAGGCCCGTTAAAAAATGTCTGAATGCCGGTTTTCTTTAAAATGGGAATTCTATTGACCATTGCGTCTAGAATTAATTCGGAATGATCCAAATCATACGGCAATTGATCAAAACAAAAGTCTTCGGGAATTCCATCCATTCCCCACGGCTTGGCGATCGGTTCAAAAGCCCCTATTAAAAGTTTTCCTGCATCCTCTTTATAATAAGTGTGTTCATCTGGGACACGTAGCACTGGTAAATTTAGCGGCAAATCTTTTATAGGCTCTGTTACGACGTAGAAGTGTTCTGCGGCATGCAACGGAATACTCACCCCAGCCATGGCCCCAATTTCACGACCCCACATCCCACCACAATTGACCACATATTCAGTATCAATATCGCCGTGATCCGTCGAAACACCAATAACATGACCAGCATGCTGCTTAATTGAAAGTACTTTGATCTGTTCAAAAATAAGCGCGCCCCTCATTCTTGCTCCTTTAGCGAGAGCCAATGCAATATTAGAAGGATCCGCCTGCCCATCAGTTGGAAGAAAAACTCCCCCTACAGCATCTGATGCCTCCAATATGGGATATAGATCTCCACATTCAGTCCTACTCAAGACTTTCGCTTCTAGTCCGAATGTAGCTGCCATGTCTGCACCGCGTTTAAGCTCCTCTAGCCTTTCCCCACTAATTGCCAAAGATATGGACCCATTACGTTTATAACCGGTCATTACGCCTGTCTCAGTTTGAAGGTCATTATATAAATCTGCAGAATAAGCGGCTAATTTAGTCATATTAAACGTTGCCCGCAGTTGTCCTATCAACCCAGCGGCATGCCAAGTCGTCCCGCTAGTTAGTTGTTTCCTCTCCAACAGCACTACGTCCTTCCAACCTAATTTGGCTAGATGATACGCAACTGAGCAACCAATCACTCCTCCTCCAATAATCAAAGCACGTGCTTCCCGAGGTAAATCTTTCATTTTTTCGATAGTCCCATTTAATGTTCGATCCCATGTCAATATTGTTTGGATCAATGCTGACTAATTCAACAAAAAGATAAAGTAAAATCAATTGCGATAGATTCTCGAGAATCTGGAAAAGATCACTCCATGTTTTTCTTGCAGCCTATAAAAAAAAGAATTATATTTATCTCAAGTTTTAAATAACTTCCTTACATAGAAGCAATAATGAACCTGCAATACTATCCCCTTTTAAAATAATTTCTGCCATCTAATTATGATAATCAACTCTTCTGGCCAAACTCAAACATCGACGACTTCGGTAACGCAGGCACGAAAAGCAACCGAGCAAAACCGCCCTGATACCAAAGAACAAACAAGGGAAACTAAAAAGATAGAAAGGGGGCGTCCCGCTCAGGCAGAGCTAATACCTGACACAATCGTTTCTAAACCACAAAATTCCAACCAAACGGATAGCACCTCAAAATCCAGTGGCCCAAGAGGCTCTTTGGTGAATGTCTTAGCTTGAATTTTAAGACGGAAAACATTTTATGCTGGTAATTGCTTTATGCCGAATCGATTTGATCTAAAAAATAAGCCAGCCACAATTGCTAGATTCATTATGTTAAAGGCCAAGCCCGACATGAAAGATACGAAATAAGATCCGGTTAAATCATGTAAATAGCCTGCTATCCAACCACCCAGAGCCATACCAAAAGCAGCAAACATATACTGAGCTCCAATTCGCCAACCTATTTGCTTAACGGGAAACCATATTCGCAAAATTAACGGGTAGCAGGGCATAATTCCCGAAAAAGCCAGCCCAAATAACACAGCCGCTATATAAAGACTGGATAGATTTTCGACCCAAATAAATACAAACATCATTAGGGCCTGGCTAGCTGACCCAATTAATAATGTAGGAAGTGCGCCGATCCGATCCGCTAATATTCCAAATGCAAGACGGCTAAATATAGCAGCGAACATCAAGACAGTTAAAAGTTCTGCCGCTCGATCAGCAGCATGGCCAAGATCGGTTGCATGGCTAACCAAATGGACAATTGGAACTGCCATCGCGGAACAACAGCCTAGAACAGCAACAAGCAATAGCCCCTGCACCAAGTTTGGTGATAATCCCATCAACAATCCATCTTCTTCTTCAGTTAGATTTGGTTTCTCATCAATGGAAACCGGGGGTTTTGGTCGAATGAGCCAAGCTAATGGCAACATTGTACAAAGCACTAATATAGAAAAATACAAATAGGTAGTGCGCCAACCGACACTAGTGTTGAGAAATTCAATTATTGGAGGCCAAAGAGAACCAGAAATACCCTGAGCTGAAGTAATTATAGCTACCGCTAGCCCGCGACGTCTATCAAACCAACGCGTAGCGTTAGCAATCAGCGGAACAATCATAGCCGATTTGCCAAACAAACCAATTAGAATCCCGTTAGCAACCCATAAACCCCAACGGTCTTGAGAAAAGCTGGCTACGAAAGCACCTATTGCTATCATTAAAGAACCAAAAGCGACTGGTTGTAGGATACCGCGTTTATCCATCCACAATCCCATCAAAATTCCTCCTACGCCAGTACCCACCATCATGAATGAATAAGCAACTGACGGAACCCAACGAGGACTATTCAAATCAAATGCTATGGGTTTCAAGGAAACAAAAAGGATATTGGGCGCCCCTAAGCTAATGCTATGTAAAACTAAGGAGCTAATTATGACTACCCAACCATAGGTAACCTCTACACTCGGAGTCGGTGACTTAATCATAGAGACTTTCAGAAGGTATTGGGGGAAATGAAAAAGTGTGGTCTAGCTTCTAAATTTGAACAAATTTTCTGCTTGTAAAAAATAAAAAGATTAAATATTTCTTGTTGTTAATAAATGCAAATAAATAAATTTTCTAGGCCACCTATATCCTATAAGTGGTTTTTTATATTCAAAGCCGGTAACTAAAAACAGTTCAAGTCAACTAAAAGAGCCAGCTTCAAAAAATACGGTTAGTCTTCTGGTGGTAAAAGCTTATTTTTAAAGCGTTTCGCAAAATCCAAAGGATCATCCACAATTCCGCCTTCACTAGCCGCCTCTTTAAAACTTTCTGAAATATGGCGTCCAGCATTTTCAACTTTAGGTGCAGCTTTTTGATACGCGTTATCTGCCACTTCACCAACTTTTTGACGGACTTCCGGGTTTTGTGCCAGACGCCGAGCCGCTTCAAACAATAGTTTTCTTATAACCATGTTCACAACCTAGATCAATTATTGACCAATAAATTATATCGGCTATCTAGAAATTCCTCAAATGCCCCAGCGGCAACATCCAAATCTTCATCAACCATAGGTAACGAAAGATTCATCATACATCTTCGGGCATGATAAACTCCTGCGTTAATCATATCCAAGTGCATTAGATCGCGCTTGCGACTAGCTATCGGGTCGACTATAGGTCTTTTAATCGGACCTTCCTTAAAATGAACTGTGTTCATTGAACCTATTCCTATCACCTGAATAGGCAATCCGCGTTTGTTAATAACGCTATTCAATCGATCTCTGAAATTATCCCCCATATTGTTAAGTCTAACACAAGCGTCCGGGGTAAATAACTGGGATAAACCTGCAAGACCTGCAGTCATAGTCATTATATTGTTATTAAATGTCCCGGCATGAGGCCAAGCATTTTCGGTGCGCGGGTCAAAACCAACCATCACTTCAGCTCGGCCCCCAAAACCACCAAAAGACACCCCACCGCCGAGATATTTACCAAGCGTGATTAGATCCGGTCTGATCCCCAGAGCTCCATGACGTCCGCCAGGTGCCAATCTAGAAGTCATCACTTCATCAAATATCAACAAAGCGCCGGTTTCTAGAGTAGTTTCACGCAGAGTTGTGAGGAATTCTACCGAACCAGGAATACAACCACTTGATCCCATCATTGGCTCAACTATCACGCAGGCCAGCTGATCGGCCTCTCGCCGGATTGCGTCACGAGCGGCATCGGCGTCATTATAAGGAATCAAAATAACTTCATATGGTGCATTAATTGGGGACGGAGACGCAAAGTAGAGTACTCCTCCATGGTAGCCACCTTGCATTCCAATGATTTTTGATCTCCCAGTAAAAGCCCGAGCCGCACCAATTGCCATCAAATTCGCCTCTGTTCCCGAATTAGTAAAGCGCACCAATTCCAACGCTGGGAATCTATCCACGATCGCCCGTGCAAGCTTTGCCTCCATCATGTTAGGACCCCCAAGCACTATCCCATCATGAACTGCTGTTTCTATTGCCGATTGAATTATAGAGTTGTCATGGCCATAAAGCCCTGCTGTATATTCGCCTAAAAAGTCAACCAGTTTATGGCCATCTGCATCCCATAAATGTGCCCCTTTTCCCTGCGTAAAAGTTAAAGGATACGGAGCGTAATGAAGAACTGTCCTAGTATTACCACCAGGCATGACTTGGCCGGCAGATTCATTTATAGACCCGCTTTTAGGGTTCCGTATTTTAAAAGTCTCTTCTGCCTCAGCGTAAGAAGTTTCGAGATCAGCATTTGCTATTAAAGCAACCATGAGTAGTTCCAATCCAAGCCTCGCTTTCGGCTCAAGTTTCTAACCGAAGGCTTTTTCAAGTTTCATATTACACGGATTCCTAGGGAACAATCTACGT
>CAZADS010000072.1:0-14094 GCA_964483985.1 uncultured Thalassobaculaceae bacterium | reverse complement strand
CCGAAGTATATCAGCACCGCTTTGGTCTATTACATCTTGGGGGGCTGTAACGTTGCCCAGTGATTTGGACATTTTTCGCCCATCCTCATCTAAAACAAAACCGTGTGTAAGTACGGCGTCGAACGGCGCCCGACCTCTAGTGCCGCAAGATTCCAGAAGAGATGTATGAAACCACCCTCGATGTTGATCTGAACCTTCCAAATATAGTGAGGCGGGCCATTTAAGTTCCGGACGGGCTTCTAGGACGAAACTATGGGTTGACCCACTATCGAACCAAACCTCTATTATATCTTCGATTTTTTCAAAATCGTCGGCGTTATAATCATCTCCCAAGAAACGGCTGGCATGGCTCGCATACCATGCATCAGACCCTTCTTTCTCAAAGATATCAGCAATACGGTCAATGACACTTTTATCTCGCAGCGGTTCTCCGGTCCGTTTATGCACAAATACGGGAATTGGTACACCCCATGCACGTTGTCGTGAAACGCACCAATCAGGACGTTGCTCGATCATCGCATGTAAACGGTTTCGTCCTCGCGATGGAACAAAACGGGTTTCATTAATTGCCCGTAAAGCCGTTTCACGTAGGTCATTCGTATCCATTGAAATGAACCATTGCGCCGTTGTTCGAAAAATTAGGGGCGCTTTTGATCGCCAAGAATGGGGGTAACTATGAACCAATCGACCAATCGCTAGGAGACCACCCGCATCTTTGATTATCATTCCGATCTTATAATTTTCTTCAAAAACGTCCAAACCTGCAAACAATGGTATATGGTCGTAAAATTTTCCAGAATCATTTACATTATTAACAATCTCAAGATCGTATTTTTGGCCTAATTCAAAATCGTCCGACCCAGCACCAGGAGAAATATGCACGAAACCACTACCTTGATCTAGAGTAACAAAGTCTGCTTCCAATAGAGGCACATCAAAATCGTATTCCACTCCTCGTAATGGATGCGCAGTAATTGTGCCAACTAAGTCTGCCCCTCTAAAACGACCTAATTCCAATACAGATTTTATTTTAGCGTTTTCTCGCACCTCTTGTAGCAGTTCTACTCCAATCGCGATCTTTTCGCCAACTATTGCAAAACTTTTGTCCTCTACTTCTGTTACCTCGTAAACTGCATAGTCAAACTGCTTCCCATAAGCGATTGCTCTATTCCCAGGAATTGTCCATGGAGTTGTCGTCCAAATGATAATAGAAGCGCCATTCAATATCGAGAGACGAGATTGTATAACAGGGAATCGAACGTGGATTGTCGTGGATTTATGATCGTGGTATTCCACTTCTGCGTCTGCCAGAGCCGTCTTCTCGACAACAGACCAGAGAACCGGTTTTGCACCTTTATAAAGGCCGCCGTTGAGCAAAAATTTACCAATTTCACGGGCTATTTGGGCTTCCGCGTTAAAACTCATTGTAGTATATGGATTTTCCCAGGTCCCGGTAACACCAAGTCTTTTGAATTCTTCAGTTTGAATTTTTACCCATTTTTCTGCAAATTCACGACATTGTTTTCGAAATTCTATTATTGGAACAGAGTCTTTATCCAAGCCTTTGGATCGATATTCCTCTTCGATTTTCCATTCAATTGGAAGACCATGGCAATCCCATCCAGGAACATAGTTTGCATCTTTACCGAGCATTTGCTGAGACCGGTTTATCACATCCTTAAGAATTTTGTTAAGTGCATGCCCCATGTGCAGGTGACCATTTGCATATGGAGGGCCATCATGCAGGGTAAATTTCTCTTTTCCCTTTCGGTTTTGACGCAATAATTTCTCCAAGCCGATCCGGTCCCATTCAGCAAGGATTTCTGGCTCACGTCTTGGGAGACTCGCCCTCATCGGGAAATCAGACTTCGGTAAAAAAATTGTAGATTTATAATCTTCAGTCATTTTTTAAGCACCCCAATTACGGGCGGCCTTTCAATCCAAAAGGAGTTCACGGGCCCGCTTTGCATCAGCAGCAATCTGCGCGGTTAGCGCTTCAATACCACTAAATTTCAACTCTGGACGAATAAAGTCAATTACTCTTATCGATAATCTCTTATCGTAGAGGTCTCTATCCACATCAAAGATATGCGCCTCAAAAATGGACCCTCTGTCATTCACGGTGGGTCGACGACCAAAATTTCCTACACCAGCCAACCAAATTTCTTCCGTCTCCACCCTAATTTCAATAGCATACACCCCATGGGCAGGTTGAATTAGTTGGATTATCCTTAAATTACAGGTTGGAAAACCAATAGTGCGCCCTCGTTTATCGCCTTCTTCCACAAGCCCTGAGAATGCCCAAGGCCTTCCTAAAAGCTCGGCTGCACCTTTAGGGTCCCCTTCCGACAAACATTGTCTAACCCGAGTGGACGAATAAACCGCGCCGTCTTCTTCTACAAACGCGGGCATTCTTGTTACTCCAATTCCCACTTCACGCCCCATGTGTTCCAACATCTCTGACGTACCCCGACGTCTATGACCGAAAATAAAGTCGTAACCACAAACAACGTGTCTAAGTCCAAGTTTATTTTTAAGGATTTTTTCAACAAATTCTTCCGCAGTAATCTGTGCAAATTCGTGATCGAACGTAACTTCGAACAATAAATCCACTTCCAGCTGTTCTAGGGCCTCCGCCTTTGTTTCGCGCGATGTAAGTCGAAAAGAAGTGCCTTCTGGTTGAAACAATACTCTTGGATGCGGTTCAAAAGTCAAAACCGACAAGGGAACGTTCAGGCTTCTCGCGATCCGACCAGCTTCCTGAATCACAGTCCGGTGCCCTAAATGCACGCCATCGAAATTTCCGACAGCAGCGACGGTACCTTTATGTTTTTGTCGGATTTTACTCATTCCATCAACAATTTGCATGATTGGAATCCGGTTATACCACCCTGCAATGCAGACACCACTGTTCCGTGCCAGCTTTTATCCAAAATATTTTGCTCACCACAATTCTCCCAAACAAGTACTATTCAATTCTATTCTGGTAATCTCTGTGAGCAGCGTTAACATATATAAGTGCCTATAAGCAGAAATATCTATAATGAGCCAAAGTTGCAACCTCAAGCATTCCACCTAAGTCATACGATTAAGACATAATGCTTGCAAAGGGTTAATAAATTAATGTTAATTGTTGAGCAAGCAAAGTATTACTCTGGTGCTAGACCAGATCAACGAAGGACTCATTATGCCGTTAGACTCTGAGGCCACTAACGCGGCGGCTTACGAACTATTTAGGGCGAGACAGGAATTTCTCACCATCGAACATCTTCCTCTTTCTTGCCAACCAACCACTGTATCGGAAGCATATGAGATACAGACTGTATTGGTAAAAAAATTAATGGCCCAATCCGGAGGAACTAAAATTGGCTATAAAATTGGTGCTACCAATCCAGCAGCTAAAGATATGCTTGGCACCAAAGAACCTTTTTCTGGCGTTCTTATATCAAATTATTGCCATAAAACTCCACTAACCATAAATTCCAAAAAGTTTAATGTGATCGTTATCGAACCAGAAATTTCGCTTAAGTTGGGCAGTGACCTACCCAAGACCAATAACCCATATACATCTGAAACGGTAATTCACTCGGTCCAAGCAGCGGCTCCAGCAATTGAAATTGTCACGTCACCTTTCCCTGTATGGAATAAAGCCGGTATAGTTAACATTATCGCAGATAATGGAGCGAATGGTGGTTGGATTCATGGAGAATTTATAGAACCCTTCCATCATTTAGATTTAGAAAATCAAGCGGTAACGTTATACGTTAATGGGACCAATACGCGTGAGGGCTTTGGGAAGAACGTGGATGGCGGTCCGATGGCAGTTTTAGCTTGGCTCGCAAATTTCATGATCGATAATGGGAAAATGCTGACGGCTGGCGATATTATCACCACTGGGTCTACCACCCAGCCTCTGGTCGCAGGCCCGAGGCAGGAACTAATGGCCGATTTTGGAAAATTAGGAAATTGTTGTCTCGTTATAGATTAATTCTTATCGCTTGAGGGAAAATAATATGTCTAACTCCAGCCCACTTCCCCAAGAATTAGAGACAATTGCTAAAACGAAACGACATGCAGAAAAAATGGCCAAGAAAAAAGTAGCTCGAAATAAAATAATGGCTACTAAAACCCGAACTGGCGGTCTAATAATAGTTCATACGGGAAAAGGAAAAGGAAAATCGACGGCTGCTTTCGGAATGGTTTGCCGAGCCATTGGACAAGGAATGAGGGTTGGAATTGTACAATTTGTTAAAGGGAAATGGGAGACTGGGGAACGAAAGGTTCTAGAATCTTTTCCTAAACAAGTAACCATTCATACAATGGGGGAAGGATTTACTTGGGACACACAAGACCTAAAACGAGATATAGCAGCGGCCGAGGCTGCTTGGACTCGCGCATTAGAAATGATGGCCGATCCTAATTATGGTATGGTACTACTGGACGAACTCAATATCGTATTACGCTATAATTATCTTCCGCTAGCAGAAATAATCCCAGCCCTAAAATCTAAGAGGAATGACCTGCATGTCATCATCACGGGAAGAAATGCAAAGGACCCTCTTATAGAATTAGCGGATCTCGTGACTGAAATGACGATGATAAAACATCCTTTTCGATCAGGATTTAAAGCACAGGCAGGTATCGAGTTTTAATCAGTTCGAATTATTATTTTCTAATACTTTTTTATTAAAAACAATTATTTGCCTAAATGGGGTTGCAATCACCCGATTTCTCTGCTCCCAAAATAGCTTCTAAACCCTCTCGGTACGTCGGATAATCCAACGTTACTCCTAACTCCTCCGCAATGCGATGGGTATCTAACCGTTTGCATTCGCTATAAAACGACCTCGCCATTTGGGACATATTTGCGGACTCAAACGGGATAGGTGCCGGCGATGCAACTCCTAACATGTGACAGGCGTGGCGAATAACTTCGCCGCTGGAGCAAGGCTCCCCATCGGCAACATTATAAATTTGGCCAGAATTAGGCCTGGCCATGGATGCGCAGAGGATTTTTCCTATATCATCAACATGAATTCTATTAAAAACCTGTCCCGGTTTTTCGATTATTCTTGCTGTTCCCGCTCGAATTTGATCGAAAACACTTCTTTCAGGTCCATAGATCCCCGAAAGACGAAATATTTGCACCGCCGCAACCGTTTTCTTCATAACCGAAAGCCAAGCACGTTCAGCGTTCAATCGACGATGTCCACGAGTGGATCCGGGGTTTGGTTCGTCGCTTTCCTTAACTAATTTACCCTTCCAATCACCATAAACTGACGGAGTAGAAAGATATGCAATCCACTTTAAGCTCGACGAACGAATTAAATCGTCTGAATGTTTCAATAGAACTAGGTCACCATTATACTGAGGGGGAATAGATATAAGACAATGGGTAACTTTCTGAAAAATACGATCGATACTAGCCAACGGTTGATGGGTGTCAAATAAGCTTGTGGAGATTCCCTGGCGTTTCCAATAGGATTGTTTTTCTGACGATCGAACAGTACCTGAAACTTGCCAGCCATTTGTCAATAACCGTTTTGCAAGCCGGCCGGCCGTATATCCAAGACCAAAGCAAAATAAATGCCCTGGCGCTTGTGTTGACCCCTTTATTTTGGGATTCATTTTTAAAACTCCAACTGTGACAGTTAATGAAATAGGCGAACGAAATCCAAATGACGATTCCTAAATCTGGCTTCATAAATAATTTATCCATTCAAAGGACAATGTGTTTACCATACACCTAAAGCTATGAGGTAATATCCGGCATGATTTCAACCAAAAAATTGCATCTTGGAGCCTTCATGCGTCCCGTCAGCATTCATACCGCAGCGTGGCGTTATCCTGGTGGTACGCCAGACGCCAATTTTAATCTTAAACATTTAGTAAAATTTGCCCAAACACTAGAACATGGTAAATTTGATGCCTTCTTTATGGCAGATCATTTAGCTGTGTTAAACATGCCTTTGGAGGCGTTAAAACGAAGCGCTACCACAACGTCTTTTGATCCACTTACCTTATTATCGGCTTTAGCTATGGTTACCAACCGTCTGGGTCTCATAGCCACTGCCTCCACTACTTTCGAACCACCCTACGTAGTAGCCAGACGATTTGCTTCTCTGGATCATATCAGTGGCGGCCGCGCGGCCTGGAACTTAGTCACAACATCTAATCCAGACGCCGCCCTGAATTTCGGCATGAAAGAACAGATGGAACATGGGGAACGCTATCGTCGCGCCCGAGAATATTTCGATGTCGTTACCGGACTGTGGGATAGTTGGGCAGATAACGCCTTTATACGGAATACGGAAACCGGCCTCTTTTTCGACCCTGATCTACTACATACGCTTAATCACAAAGGCGAATTTTTTTCTGTAAAAGGACCGCTAAATATTGCTCGGTGCCCGCAAGGATGGCCCGTGATTGTGCAGGCAGGAGCCTCCGAGCCTGGCAAACAACTCGCTGCAGAAACAGCTGAAATGGTCTTTGCTAGCCTTGCTACAATCGAAGATGGCCGACAGCTTTACAAAGACCTTAAAGGTAGGATGGACGCACTCGGCCGGCCTAGACACCAAATGAAAATTCTCCCTGGGTGTTTAGTAGTGGTGGGCGAAAATAAGGCTGAAGCGAAAAAAAAACGCGCTAAACTTGATAGTCTAGTTCATTACGACAGTGCTATTGCATCACTTTCCATTGCACTTGGCCATGACGCTTCAACATTTGATCCAAACAAATCATTACCGGAAATTCCCGAAAGCAATGCGAGTAAGAGCGGACGAGAACGCGCAATTCGTCTCGCGAAAAGAGAGAATTTAACAGTACGTCAATTAGCACAAAGATTAGGTGGATACTCTGGCCTCGCACTTGTAGGCTCTCCGTCAGAGATTGCAGATCAAATGCATGAATGGCTTGATTCGGACGCATGCGATGGCTTCAATATTATGTTCCCGTATCTCCCGGCTGGTCTTGAAGATTTCGTTAATAAAGTAATTCCGGAACTTCAAAGAAGGAAAATTTTTCGAACTGAATACGAAGGTAAAACTTTACGGGAGAATTTAGGTTTACCTCGCCCAGAAAATCGGTTTTTACCTGCTTCAACAATCGCATAACCGTATGAAAAGAAAAATGTCTAATCCTAAAAATGGTGGGGGCGGATTTGTTAGTCTTGCTCTTAATGTGATAAAGGCGTAAACGTTTTTTCTAATGGTCTGGGACACGCTGGTCGTGACAGATTTTTATGTCGTAGCCGAATAGATCCATGATGGATATTCGTAGCGGGGCACGACAGGATTGAAATCCCCGTCCAGACTGTGACCGCATTTGTAGACGGAGGCAATCACGCGTATGACCAATAAATTAGGTGTTATGTTATGTGGTCACGGTAGCCGCGATCAAATCGCTGTTAAGGAATTTGCGATTCTAGCCGATAGACTGACCGAAAAGTTGCCCTCCTACCATGTAGACTATGGCTATTTGGAATTTGCTACCCCAATTATTCGGGATGGATTAAATGCACTTAAAGCAAAAGGTGTAACCAACATTCTAGCCATCCCCGGCATGCTATTTGCCGCTGGTCATGCAAAAAATGATATTCCTTCTGTACTTAATAATTATCAAAAAACTAACAAAATTAAAATCCGATATGGTCGAGAATTAGGTGTTGATCCGAAAATGCTGAAAGCATCCGCCGAAAGAATTCAAGAGGCTATTTTAAAAGCAGGTCAACATATTTCAAAACATGAAACTTGTATTGTTGTGGTCGGTCGAGGTGCTTCAGACCCTGATGCTAATTCTAATGTTTCGAAAGTAATGCGCATGATTTGGGAAGGCATGGGTTTTGGATGGGGCGAAGTAGCATATTCTGGAGTTACTTTTCCGCTCGTTGAACCGGCTTTGAAACGTATAGTGAATTTAGGTTTCAAAAGGGTGATAGTATTTCCCTATTTTCTTTTTAGTGGTGTACTTGTTCGTAGAATTTATGACTCCACAGATAAAGTATCCGTTCAAAATCCCGAGATTGAATTTATTAAAGCCGCTTATCTGAATGATCACCCTCTGGTTGTTGAAACATTTATCGACCGTATTCATGAAGCTATGCACGGCTCAGGCAATATGAATTGCCAGTTATGTAAATACCGTAACCAGATTTTAGGATTCGAATCTGAAGTCGGACTGCCACAAGAGAGCCATCATCATCACGTAGAAGGTGTTGGCAGGAAGCAACAAAGCCACAATGATTGGGATCACCAGCATGATCACAGTCATTCAATTCAAAATCAAGGACATGCGCATACCCATCATCCGTATCCTCATAGAGATCATCCTTTAGGACCTAAAAGTATGTCAGACGATAAAGACCATTAATCTATGGTTCATAAATATCTAAAAGATCCATCAGCCATCTATCGCCAGTCGTTCGAAATAGTTAGACGGGAGGCTAATCTATCTGGATTTTCTGGGATCGAAGAAAGAGTTACCGTTCGCTTAATTCATGCGATAGGAAATATCGCGATCGCCGATCGCCTTCGATTTTCAGACGGCGCAGTCGAACGCGGAATTAAAGCTATAAAAATGGGTGCTCCAATCCTGTGTGACTGTAAAATGGTTCGGTCCGGGTTATCGTTAAAAAACCAAGATCCTACAAACAACGCAATATGCCTAATAGACGAACCCAAAGTAGGAGAAAGAGCCAAACAAGAAGATACGACCCGCTCTTCTGCTCAAGTTCCTTTATGGAAAGATATTCAGGATTATGCCGTAGTAGCAATAGGAAACGCTCCAACGGCATTATATAGACTAATAGAGGAGATTGAAAAAGGCGGGCCTATGCCTGCAATCGTACTGGGCTTCCCTGTCGGATTTGTAGGTGCAGCGGAATCTAAGAAGTTACTGCATGAAGCACTCCCGGAGATACCTCATGTTACGCTTCTTGGCAGACAAGGAGGTAGCGCTTTAGCAGCTGCGGCAGTCAATGCCCTGAGCCAAATGGCTATGGAAATTCCTGAATGATGTCAAAACATCCAAAAAGTCGTTGGCTAAAGATTGTAGGAATAGGCGAAGAGGGAATCGAGGGCCTAACACCAGCGGCGCGAACGATAATTGAATCAGCTGAAGTATTGATAGGAGGCAACCGACATTTGTCGATGTTACCGGATGACGACCGCGAAAGGATCATTTGGCCATCACCCATAAAGCTTCTTACGAAAAAGCTAAGACAATATGAAAATCGAGATGTTTGCATTTTAGCCACTGGAGATCCAATGTGTTTTGGCATCGGGAGCACCTTAATAAAATCTTTTTCTAAAAAGGAAATTTTGATTCTCCCAGCACCCTCAGCCTTAACTTTGGCCTGCGCAAGAATGGTATGGCCGGAAAATGAAGTGGAACTACTAACTGTCCACGGCCGACCTCTAGGGATGTTAGAACCGTTCTTACAGCCTCATTCGAAATTAATTATTTTGTCGAATGACGCATCCACGCCCTCAAAAGTCGCTGTTTTTCTTACTGAGCGCGGTTATGAAAACAGCCTACTTACTGTTTTGGAACATATGGGAGGAAAATTAGAAAATAATTCGGCTGGAAAAGCCGGTACTTGGGCACATAAATCTGGGGCCGCACTAAATACATTAGCGGTGGAACTAATTCCTGGTCCGAAAGCTAGACATTTGTCAAGATCTCCGGGCCTTATGGACGATGCTTTTATAAATGACGGAAAACTAACCAAACGAGAGGTCAGAGCTATTACTCTATCCGCTCTCGCACCAACACCAAACCAAACGTTATGGGATGTGGGAGCTGGATCAGGTGCTGTAAGTATAGAATGGATGAGGTTTCATTCAAGTTGTAAGGCAATTTCAATCGAACCGAGGCCTGACAGAAGACTAATGATAGCCGAAAATGCAGCTCGCCTTGGCGTCCCTTTTCTCCAAGTTATAGCAGGGCAGGCCCCCGACATACTTCACGGGTTGCTTCGTCCCGACGCGATTTTTATCGGCGGTGGAGTAACGGCACCAGGTGTTGTGGACACCTGCTGGCTCTATCTAAAACCCGGAGGAAGATTAGTATCGAATGTCGTAACCTTAGAAGGTGAGCAACTTCTGGGATCGCAGCATAAAAAATATGGTGGAAATTTGATTCGAATAGCGGTTAGCCGAGCCGAATCTCTTGGTCCATATCGCGGCTGGAGACCGTCAATGACTGTCACTCAATGGTCGGTTCAAAAATCTTTTTCTGCTTCAGAGATGAATTAACATGCATGGTAAAATTTTCGGAATAGGCGTAGGCCCAGGTGATCCAGAATTAATAACACTTAAAGGATTTAGAATACTTCAAGAAGCAGACATTATTGCATTTCCAGCCCCCGACGTCGGCGAGAGTGTTGCGAGGACTATTGCGGCTCCTTTTATTCCCTCAGATAGAACAGAAATTCCAATTCGTATCCCCATACTATCAAATACGTTTCCGGCAAAGGGCGTTTATGATCGAACAGCTACGCTTCTATCTAAAGAAGTTGAGCAAGGTAAAACTGTAGCCATACTTTGCGAGGGCGACCCATTTTTTTACGGATCTTTTATGTATTTATTCAGTCGTCTAGCACGCTATTACCCGGTAACAGTTGTACCAGGAGTATCTTCATTAATGGCGTGTTCAGCGGCACTTTCTGCTCCCCTTGCTTCTAGGAATGACGTTCTCCTAATCATTCCAGCACCTTTAAATAACGAAATTATTGAAACGCGAATCAAATGTGCTGACTCTTTTGTAGTGGTCAAAGTTGGGCGACATTTTAGCAGAATTTACGATATTCTAGCCAATACGGGCCTAATTAACAAAGCACGTTATATAGAACATGCCACCATGGAAAACCAAGTCGTCTTGCCTTTAAAAAAAGTTAAACCATCAAAAGTACCTTATTTTTCTATGATTCTAGTACATAAACGGGGAAAGGCTTGGGAATGACCGTCGTTATAGTTCTTTCCATATCTGGGTTCGAAACCGCTCGTAAAATTTCATCTCATTTGCGCGCTCCACTTCATGGGAGGATGGAGGATTGTGACCAAACAATAAGCGATTTCACTGAACATTTAGGAACCGTATTCAAAAACCAAAACAAAATTGTCTTCGTAGGAGCACTTGGGGTTTTAGTGCGTTTAATTGCTCGCAATATTAGAACCAAGGAAACTGACCCGCCGGTAGTTGTTGTGGCAGAAGACGGCAGCGCTATTATACCCGTCCTGGGAGGACACCGCGGTGCAAATTCTTTGGCAAGAACTATAGGAAAGCTCTTTAACACCGCCCCAGCCATTACAACAGCTAGCGATATCCATTTCGGAATCGGATTAGATGACCCACCCTTAGGATGGCATTTGGCTTCCACTCAAGGATATAAAGATTTTTTGGCCCAACTTTTAACCGGCACACCAGTTAGTTTACACGGCAATATCCCGTGGATATCTGGACAAGACATTCCAATAAATCAGAAATCAAATCTAATAATAAAAGCCAGTGAGAAAGTAGAAAAGCCAGATTCTTCAACACTGATCTATCACCCAGAAAGTTTAGCGCTAGGAATCGGTTGCGAACGCGGGACTTCACCAGAAGAAGTAATAAATCTAGTTACTAAAACACTCGGCGAATCTGGTTTAGCAAAACAAAGTATTGCGGCGATTGTTTCAATAGATTTAAAAATGGACGAACCCGCGATCAATGAGGCTGCCTTATGGTTCAAACGACCAGCAAGGTTTTTCACGAGCGAACGACTAGAGCAAGAAACACCAAGATTAAAGAATCCATCTGAAATAGTTTTTTCTGCAGTTGGATGCCACGGAGTGGCAGAAGCCGCCGCCCTGGCAGCTGCTGGCCCTAAAGGGAAACTAATCACACCTAAGCGTCGTTCCCAAAAAGCTACATGTGCAGTTGCAAAAGCCACGGGTATCATTTATCCAAATAATGTTGGGGTGGGACGCGGCCAACTTTATATAATAGGCACAGGACCCGGTGCTGCTGAATGGAGAACGCCTGAAATCGAAAGACTAATTAAACAGTCTGATGACCTAATAGGTTATAAATTTTATTTAAATTTACTAGGAGATCTAATCGACGGGAAAACAAAGCATACTTATTCCTTAGGACAGGAGTCCGAACGAGTAATAGCTGCCTTAAATCTCGCGTCAGAAGGAAGAAAAGTTTCTCTGGTGTCCTCTGGCGATCCAGGTATTTACGCTATGGCAAGCCTTGTTTTTGAGCACCTAGAAAACCCCGATCGACCAAATTGGAAACAGGTAAAGATTATTGTGGCTCCGGGAATTTCTGCATTTCAAGCCTGTGCTGCCCGTATTGGCGCGCCGTTGGGGAACGATTTTTGCGCTATCTCACTTTCCAATCTAATGACACCCTGGAATATAATCGAGCGGCGCTTAACGGCCGCGTTAGAAAGTGATTTTGTCATAGTACTCTATAACCCAGCGTCAACCAGAAGAAGAGTACAGATCAAGCAAGCTATCGAGATATTTCGGAAATATCGCTCTCCAGATACGCCGGTGGCCATAGGTCAATCAATAGGAAGAACTGATGAAAATATTATCGTCACCAAACTCAAAAACTTTGATCCTTCCGTCGTAGATATGTTCACTTTGGTTTTAATTGGTAATAGCCAAACTCGCATAACCGATGGGTACGTTTTTACTCCCCGTGGATATACTATAAACAGCGAAGTCCGCACAGGTTCCAGACAATGACCGTACACTTTATTGGTGCAGGACCCGGAGATCCAGAGTTGCTCACGGTACGCGGGAAAAGACTTATTTCCGAAAGCGAGGTCTGCATTTTTGCTGGGTCACTCGTCTCAAAAGAAATTATACGCTTAGCCCCTAAGGATGCCAAAATTGTTGATTCGGCTTTTCTAACACTAGGTGAGATCGTAGAAGAAATGGTTGAGGCTCATAATCAAAATCTGAACGTTGCCAGAATTCATTCCGGCGATCCATCACTTTTTGGTGCTATTGGGGAACAAATACGAATTTTAAGAACATTGAATATAGAATTTGATGTCACCCCAGGTGTGCCAGCTTTTGCAGCAGCAGCAGCAGCCCTAGGTCAAGAACTAACGTTGCCTGGCATCAGTCAGACAGTCATACTTACCCGTACTGGAATGAAATCATCTCGGATGCCTTCAGGCGAAGAATTGGATAAACTTTGCCAATCTCGAGCAACAATCGCGATACACTTATCAATCCGCAACCTTAGATATGTGTGTCGGACTTTAACACCAATTCACGGCTCAGATTATCCTGTTACAGTCCTTTATCGTGTCAGTTGGCCGGATGAAAAAATTATCAAAGGCAATCTTGGAAATATTCTTAAAAAAGTCCGCTTGCAGAAGATCACCCGCACAGCCCTAGTGTTAGTCGGCCCAGTTCTAACAGAGAATGAATTTTCCAACAGTAAACTTTATGATGCAGACCACACTCATTTATTCAGACATCGCACAAAACCAATAACCAGATTAACCTAAAGCAAGGCGACGCTGAGCTTCAAGTACGAGCTCCTGCACACTTGTCACGACGTTGGTCCGCGGAGGTTTCGGTCGGCGGACCATAACTACGGGCAGCCCTAACTTCCTAGCGGCATCAATTTTTCCTAGCCCATTCGGTCCACCACTATTTTTAGTCACCAAACAAGCTACACCGTTATCTCGCATTAATTCATATTCTTCATTCTCAGTGAACGGTCCACGATTTAAAAGGATTTTAACGTCCTCCAAGGCATCTACATTTTTAGGTCGTTCAATACTCCTTACAAGATAACGGAATCGCTGGACAGAAAAAAAATTAGGTATTTCTCGACTGCCGATAGTCAAAAATATCACCGCCTTATTTTTGAGATTGGACTGCTGCAACCATATCGCCGCTTTTGAAATATTTGATACGTCATGCCAGACGTCCCCTTTTTGTTTTTTCCATGCTGTACGCAAAAGATGTAAAATTGGCACTTTCGCCAATTTTCCTGCTTCTGCCGCATGCTTTTTCATTTGTATAGAAAAAGGGTGAGTAGCATCTATTAGCAAAGCATTTTTCTGCTCGCAAAGGTAATCGA
>CAZADS010000071.1:0-9676 GCA_964483985.1 uncultured Thalassobaculaceae bacterium | reverse complement strand
GTCCCCTTGGTTATAAACCATTGAGGGAGTTTGTTGCCGAAAAATTAGCAGCTCGTAGCGGGTTTGAAACTTCACCGGACAATATTCTTATAACATCTGGATCAGGACAAGGATTGGATTTGGTTAACTCAATTCTGTGCCAACCAGGCGATATTGTTATTGTGGAGCAATTTAGTTATGGCAGTGCGATAAGTCGACTTCGTCAATGTGGAGTGAAACCAATTGGGATTCCATTGGATGTGGATGGGATGAAGATAGATGTGTTAGCAGGTAAATTGAATAAGTTAAGGGCGCAAAACATGGTGCCCAAATATATTTACGTAATACCTACCATTCAAAATCCAAGTGGAAGCATTATGTCGGAGGCGCGGCGGCGAGAATTACTGTCTATTTCTGAGAAGTTTGGAATTCCTATTGTTGAAGATGAGTGTTATGCGGATTTAATTTGGGACGGAGGGCGTCCCCCGGCAATTGCGGCAATGGATAGTGGTAATCGGGTGATCCATTGTGGTTCTTTCTCTAAAACAATTGCACCCGCTCTTCGTGTTGGCTACATCGTCGCGGATTGGGAATTAATCTCTCGAATGATTTCGTGTAAAAATGACGGCGGAACGGGAGCGTTGGAACAAATGATGCTAGCCGAATATTGTAAGATCAAATTCGATTCCCATTTAACGAAACTCAATGTAGCACTCGAGGAAAAACGGAATGCAATGATTAAAGCGTTGGATCAATATTTTGGTACATCTGCAGAGTTTGAAATTCCTCGAGGGGGAATTTTCTTGTGGATTACTTTGCCAGATAGAGTTGATGCTCTAAAATTAGCGCAGGCTGCGGCTTCCGAAGGAGTTGCAATAAACCCAGGGCCCGAGTGGGCTTCTGACGTCGAGGTCGCCCGTTCGAAAATACGCCTATGCTTCGGCCACCCAGAAAAACAAGTTATTCGTGATGGCATAAAGTTGCTTGCCGAAATCTGTCACCGTAAGTTTGGTGTGCCAGTAAATATCGATAACGTTGATAGAGATTAGTCAATAGTGATTGAACACACAAGGTTGTCAGCTAAACCTGATTTTCCATGTAAAGAGTCTCGGCCTATCAAATACTTTAAAAGAATTATCTTCTCATTTGCTATAGCTGAAACTTTAGTTTGGGCTGCTTATTATTATTCTTTTCCTGCTTTATTACCGATTTGGGAGGCGGATCTTGGGTTCTCTCGAACCGAGTTAACTGGAGCATTTACGCTGTCATTGATAGTAGCGGCATGTTTTGCACCGGTGGCAGGCCGGCAAATAGACAGGGGTCACGGGCGTTTTGTGTTTGCTGGAGGGGCTGCTACCGCTGCCTTGATGCTGTTATTGTTATCCCAGGTAACTGCTGTTTGGCAATTTTATCTAATATGGATAGGCATAGGAATTGCCATGGCCGGTTCCCTTTATGAGGCTTGTTTTTCGTTGCTTGTTCACAGTATGGGAAATTACGCGAAACGAGCTATCACGTTAGTAGCCTTGGCGGCTGGATTTGCCGGCACCGTTTCCTTTCCCTGCGCACATATTTTAACCGATGAGCTGGGGTGGCGGGGCGCTGTAGTCGTGTTTGCGATAGTGGTGTTGGTGGTTTGTGTGCCACTGATCCTGATTGGTTGTCATTATACCGATCAATTAGCTCGAATATCGGCTCCCAAACCGAGCGCTGAAACTCGAAAGGCAGTAATTGCTGTTAGGACCGCATCATTTTGGTTGATAGGGCTTGCATTTTTACTTCTCGCCCTGGATCACGGCTTAATAATAAGTCATATATTGCCAATTTTGACGGACCGTGGATTGAGCCAACCGACAGCAGTTTTAGCTGCATCCATGATAGGGCCGATGCAAGTTGGCGGTCGTGTTATTATGATATTTATGGAAAATTACGTTTCCGTGCGCGGAATTTGTATAGCTTGTTTTACAGCTTTATCTCTTGCTGGAACCGCAATATTCTTCGCTTCCTTTATTCCTATTTTGATTTTCCCGTTTGTAGTCTTACAAGGAGCTGGCGCCGGAGTGTTGAGTATCATTAGACCTATAGTAATAGCAGAATTATTGGGGCGTAAAGATTTTGGGATAATTTCGGGGCTATTAGCAGTAGGGTTTATGGGCGGTTCAGCTGTTGCACCAATTGCTGCATCGTTAGTTTGGCGGTTGGGAGGTTATGATATAGTGCTTCTTTCTACCATAGCTATCCCGATCGTTGCATTGATATCCCTGATAATTGCTTATGGGTTAAAGCGGGCTCAATAAGATAATACGGGTTTAAATTTTGTCGCTACATTACGAAATAACATTCCGTGGTACGTCTTTGAATGGCTTATCAGCGTCAACACGAATTTCTTTGGGCATATTTAGTACCCGTTCAGCAATAATGTTCTTTTGAATTTCGTCTGTCCCTCCTGCGATTGAAGAAGCGGGAAAAGAGGTTAAGATTTCCGCAATTGTGCCGTCTAATGGTCCGTCCGCTCCTGCTAACATAGCGTCCCAACCCGAAATCATTGTATGAACGCGAGCAGAAAGTCTAGCTACATTACTTGCTACTAGTTTGCCTAAAGAGCCTTCCGGACCTTGTGGTTTTCCCTGTTCCTGCGCTGATCTAGCACGTCTTGCCGTCCATTCTGCTGATTTATGCAGCACGAGCAATTTAGCTATCTCTTGCCGAATTGCCGGATCATTTATTGTGTCCGTTTCCTGGGCTCGTTCTATGATAAGATCTACCCTTCCGGCTCTTTGAGGATACCATTTATAGGGAGCCATCGTAGTTTCCAGCTCGGTCCGTTCTTCATCGTAAATGGGACCCTGTCTCTTCACTGCTTGGCCCCATGACCTCAAAGAATCTGCTGCTCTTCGTTCATGCATTAGGGTTGTAGTTGCTACCTTCCAACCGTCTCCTAATTCTGCGACTTGAAAGTCTGGTAGAACTTCTGCATCGGTTAAGAAAACCTGATTAAAAGAAGCGTAGCCGTTCATTTGTTTTAATGGTTGAGTATCCACTCCGGGCTGATGCATATCAATTATAAAGTATGATAGCCCTTGGTGCTTGGGGACATTCATATCTGTACGAGCGAGTAAAAGCCCCCAGTCTGCTTTATGGGCGCTTGTGGTCCACACCTTTTGGCCATTGACCACCCATTTATTCCCAGCCATGGTGGCTCTTGTGATCGCTCCAGCTAGATCCGATCCGCTTCCTGGTTCGCTAAACAACTGGCACCAAATATCCTCGCCTGTGATGATACGGCGTAAGAATTTTTCTTTATGCATATCAGATCCGTGGCTAAGTATCGTGGAGGCCGCTAGCATTCTTATCCCCGATTTGGGAATTGGTAGTGCACCAATACTTTGAAACTCCTCTTCCACAATAGGAATTAATCCGGCGGGTAAATCACGGCCAAACCAGTCCGATGGCCAATTTGGCATCCCCCAACCCGAATTTGCCAATTTGTGTCGCCAATCGACGAGGCGAAGATCTGGACTCCAGTTTTTGTTCAGCCAATCCCGGGATTCAGCGCGGACGCTGGATTCTGTATTATTGCTCATTTTGGCTATCCCCATCCGGCGTCCAATGTTGCAGCATGCGTTCCCTATGATAGTTAGCATCTCCTAGAAAAACCTCGGAGCTTTTTGCGCGTTTAAACCATAGATGTGTATTATTATCCCATGTAAAGCCAATGCCCCCATGCATTTGTATTGCTTGGATTGCGGTTTGGATATAGGTCTCTGATGCGGCTGCTTTAGCTAGTGACGCTACTGATTCAACATCCTCGTCACCGTCATCAAAGGCTGCAGCGGCATAATAAGCGGCAGATTTGGCTAATTCTACGTCGGCTAACATATCAGCTGCTTTGTGTTTAGTGACTTGAAATGAAGCTATTGAACGGCCGAATTGCATTCGCATTTTTACATATTCTAAAGCATCTTCGCGAAGACGATCCGCTCCCCCAATCATTTCGTTAGAAAGACAGATTGTAGCATTAATCAAAATTCGTTCCATGATTTTACCGGCGGAACCCTCTTCACCTAGCAATTTGGCGGGTACATCTTTAAAAGAAAGCTTAGCCAGCTTTCGGGTTTCGTCTAGTGACGTTAGTGGTTGTTTATCTAGCCCCAGAGAATTCTTTTCGACGAAGAATAATGATAGTTCGTCAGCCCCTGAGCTTTCCGGCGCTCTGGCCAAGACTAAAATCAAATCGGCTGTGTGCCCATCTACTACATAATTTTTAGTGCCTTCTAAAAAGTAGGTGCCCCCTTGACGTTTAGCTGTGGTTGTGACGCTAGCAGGATCCCAACTGGATTTTTCTTCTTTGAAAGCTAAAGTGGCTATCAATCTACCGGATGCGATCTCCGGAAGAAGATATTCTTTGTCTTGTTCTTTCCCGGCGTATAAAACCGAAGATGCAGCTAACACAGCTGTAGAAAAGTATGGTGCACAAAGGAGCGCACGGCCCATCTCTTCAAGAACGATGCATTGTTCCGAGGTGCCAAATCCTTGGCCACCATATTTCTCGGGTATTGCCAAAGCGGTGAGACCCATCTCCGAATTTATTTCAAACCAACGTTCTCGTTCCCATCCGTCTTCAGTTGCCATCAATCTTCGCACCTCAGAGGTTGGCGACTTATCTTCAAAGAAACGACGGAGGATAGAACGAAATTCCTCTTGTTCCTCTGTGAAGCTGTATTTCATTAATTTAACCTCTTTGATATTTTGCTACAGTAGAATTATGAACCATTAGTTATTGGTTTAGCAGTATAGAAATTAGGGAAACAGTCCTTAATTTTCTTTGAAGCGGTTGATATAACACCGCCGACGTTTCTAAAAATTTTCATTGATTTATCATTTAGCTTCAATATCAGGGGAATTATTTTTAATTTCGGGTTTAGTAACTCCAGTTTCGGCTAAATATTCTATTTCTTCCTCATTAAATCCAAGCTCAGTTAGTATTTCATTGGTGCTTTGACCCAGCGTCTCCGCATGACGATATAAGCCCCCTGGGGTTTTAGATAACTGGACGGGGACTTTTATATTCAAGATACGTCCCTCCGTTGGATGTTCCGTAGCAGGAAACATATTAACAGCTTGTAAATGAGGGCAATCGAAAAGATCTTCTAAACTATTCATTGGGCCGACCGGAATATCCGCCTCCGTTAATAGCTCGATCCATTCTGCTGAAGTTCGAGTTTTGATAGCTTCTGCTACAAAACCATAAAGAGCATCTATGTTTTCTGTACGAGAAGTTTGCGTTTGAAAGCGAGGATCGTCAATGAGTTCGGGATGACCAGTCACGTTGAAGAAATTTTGCCAATGTCGTTGTGTATACGGAACCACGCATACAAATCCATCTAACGACTCGTACGGACGTCTATGAGACGTCAACATACGCGAATAGCCGGGGGAGCCTGTTGCGGGTATAAAAGTACTGCCTTGCATATGTTCGTTTATAATAAAACTCGCGAAGGTTTCATACATTGGGACGTGTAATTTCTGCCCTTCCCCTGTCCTTTCTCTATGGAACAAGGCCATAGATATATAGTTAGCTAAAAACAATCCGGTGGTTTTGTCAGCTATGACGCTTGGGACGTATCGCGGCGTCCCGGTGATTTTGCCAAAAAGGGAGGCTATACCAGAGGCTCCTTGTATCAGATCGTCATATGCAGGTTTGTCCACGAATGGTCCGTCCTCACCAAATCCACTGGCCATAGCGTAAATAATATCTGATTTTATGGAGGAAATGCTTTCATAATCAATCTGCAACCGTCTTGCCGCTCTAGGTCTAATGTTATGCACAAAAACATCAGCTTTTCTAATGAGGCGTTCGAAGGGTTCTCTTGCTTGGGGTAGTTTCAGATTTAAGATAATGCTTTGTTTGTTCCGCCCCTTCATAAGTTGGCCGGACGACATCCCCGGCGTGCGCGTTTCCCCCGTCCATCGGTTTATATCGCCGCTAGGAGTTTCAATCTTAATAACATTTGCGCCCATTTCTCCAAGAATTTGCGTACAGTATGGGCCAAGCATAACTGTTGTAAGATCTATTACCCGAATACCTTGCAGTGGGCCTTTTGGCATGGTGGACATGATATTCCGATCCTTTTAAAAATTTTAACCAAACTTTCAATAAAACAGATGTCCCAACTAACTTTGTGTTTTATAGTTTTGTTAAAATTTTCCAATACCTAACGGGACAGATCAGGTTCGCGATACTCAATCGTTAAAAACCATAATATTTTCCAGAAAACATTAGGAGGTCTTTTTAATGCAGAGTGACCAAGATTTTATGGCTTCAGTCGAATCACTAGCGCTTCACGTTGGTAGTAAGCGCGTGGTGGAAGACGAAATTGGTTTATCTGTTGTTCAACGAATTGCTGGGATGTTGGATGAAGAACCAGAAAATTACCGAGTCGGAACCCCTCTTCCACCACATTGGTTTGGGTTATTTTTTCCAAATATAACTCGACAATCAGATATTGGGCAGGATGGACATCCGAAGCCTGGTGTCGTATTGCCGCCGATTCCATTACCTAGGAGAATGGGAGCGGGCCGCCGTGTTAAGATTATGGGAGTCCTTAAAACCGGTGTCCCTGCCAAAAGAATAACCGAGGTTGTTTCTATCACTCCAAAAATTGCTAGGACGGGAAGAATAGCCATTCTGACGTTAAGAGATGTAATAGAGAGTGAGGGGAAAGTAATAGCGATCGATGAAAACGATGCAGTTTATAGGGAAATGCCAGGTCCAGGAGAAAAAAGTAAGGTCACAGCGCCTATTGCTGCTCCAACCAATTCAGTATGGGTGGACAGGGTTACGCTAACAGAAGCATTCGTTTTCAGATATTCAGCAGTGACTTGGAACGCTCATCGGATTCATTACGATGCGGATTACGCTCGTGAGGAAGAAGGTTATCCAGCGACGGTGCAAAATGGTGGTTTGACTATGACTTTGCTTGCTAGTGCAGCACTAAAACGGGCTCCTGGTGAACTTAAGGGATTTTCGACGCGGCTTACACGTCCTATTTATGTTGGGGATACAGTGAATATATGCGGTGCAGAGTTGATGGATGGAAAAATGCATTGCTGGGTTGCAGACAAAGAGGGGGCTCAGTGCGGTATTATGGATTTGGATTTTGCTGAATGAGCCAAGGACCATTAAGTGGTGTTAAAGTTATTGATCAAACCACAATTGTGGTGGGCCCTATTTGCTCTAGAACGTTAGCCGACTACGGTGCGGAAGTCATTAAAGTCGAGGCGCCAGAGGGAGACCTGCTTCGGACCATGGCTCAAGGTAGCCGCAATCCTGGGATGTCAGGAAAGTTTTTAAACTTTAACAGAAATAAAAGATCTATTTGCCTCAATTTAAAGAATAAGCAAGGGCTAGAAGCCATGCACCGTTTGATAGCGGAAGCCGATGTATTTCTATCAAACGTACGCCCCAGGTCATTAGCTAGAATTGGATTGGATTACCTGAATCTAGCCGAGCAAAATTCGCGGCTGATTTATTGTTCGATCGTAGGGTTTGGAAAAGGCGGACGTTATTATAATAGACCTGCCTATGATCCAATTATTCAAAGCATTTCTGGCATTGCGGCAACACTTCATCGAGCAACGGGGGAGCCAAGGTTTGTTCCCATGGTCATGACTGATCATACCACGGGCCTTATAGCCGCCCAAGCCATTGGGTTTGCCCTGTTTCGCCGAGAGAAAACGGGTATGGGAGAAGAGATAGAAGTTCCAATGTTTGAAAACATGGCATCCTTTGTTGCATCGGAACATATGGGTGCCGCAACGTTCCAACCTCCCGAAGGTCCCACAGGTGACGGCCGCTTATTGAGCCCTCATTACAGGCCACTAGCAACAAAAGATGGCTACATTACCGTTGGACCAAATACCGATGCGCAGGCCTCGGCTTTTTTCGATGCGATCGGAAGACCAGAACTAAAATCCGACCCGAGATTTAGCAGTGCCGCAAGCCGCACTGCTAATGCCGAAGAGTATTTCGAAGTTCGAGTCGAGGGTTTAGGAAAAAAGACTACGAAGGAATGGTTGGATATTTTCGAGAAACTGGATGTTCCTTCACAACGATACAACACGATAGAAGACCTGCTGGAAGACCCTCATCTGGAAGATGTCGAATTGTTTAATCGGAAGAACCATCCGAGCGAAGGAAAGATTCGAGTAACACGACCAGCTAATAGATTTAGCGGGGGGCAGCATCAGCACTTTCGTCATGCTCCATTACTTGGAGCGGATACACGGAAGGTGTTAGCGGAGGCTGGTTATTCGGAATTGGATATCCTAAAAATGCTAGAAACCGGAGCAGCATATGGACCGGAAAGGTATAATAGATGACAGATAAACCTAGCGAAAAGATTATTAGAATTGGATGCGGCGCAGGGCAATCCGATGATAGAATACCGCCAGCCATAGAATTAGCCGAACTCGGTGCGTTGGACTATTTAATTTTTGAATGTCTGGCCGAACGTACCATTGGTCGTGAAACTCAAACAAGAATGTATGATCCAGAACGTGGTTATACGCCATCTCTTCACCAACGTTTGCAAGCTGTTCTGCCTATTTGTCAAAAAAATGGTATCCGTATTGTTAGTAATATGGGAGCAGCTAATCCGGTAGGCGGCGCTCGGGCTATGCGGCAAGAAGCAAAGGATTTAGGCCTCGGAGATATACCGTGTGCGATTGTAATAGGCGATGATGTGGCAAATGTTATTTCTGATCATCCAGAGCTTAGGATTTTAGAAACAGGCGAACCATTGGAATCAATCCTACCCAATTTAATTTCGGCCAATGCATATCTTGGAGCCGACGTTGTTGCGAAAGCAATTAAAACAGGTGCTTCTGTTATATTGACGGGGCGGGTGGCTGACCCGTCTCTATTCCTAGCACCAATGTTGGCCGAGTTTGGGTGGTCTTATGATGATCTATCGAAACTCGCTATTGGAACGGTCACAGGTCACCTTTTGGAGTGTTCTTCCTCCCTTACGGGAGGGTGTTTTGCATGGCCAGGACGCAAACACGTTCCTAACTTAGCTCGATTGGGTTACCCCATCGCTGAAGTGTCAAGCAATGGTATCGTTCGTCTTGAAAAAACGCCGGGCTCGGGTGGGCGCCTGGATGTTATGACTTGTACGGAACAACTGCTATATGAAATGCATGATCCGACGTCGTATATAACACCAGATTGTGTTTTGGATATTACGGAGGTTGAGTTCGTTCAGGATGATGTGGATCAGGTTTCGGTTTTCGGTGCAAAAGCTCGACAACGTACACCAACCTATAAAGTTGTGGTTGGTCATACCGATGGGTATATCGGCGAAGGTGAAGTTTCCTTCGGTGGTATCGACGCAGTTAGCAGAGCTAATATAGCTGCCGAGGTTGTTCGGGAGCGCCTAACGATGCAAGGTTTCAGTTATGAGGACTATCGCGTAGACTTGATAGGTATGTCGAGCTTGCATGGAGACGTGAACGCTCGACCCGAGCCCTATGAAGTTCGTCTGAGGATTGCCGGTCGTGCCCGTGATAAAAAGGCAGCAGAAGCAGTCGGCTTTGAAGTGCGTTCCATGCATATGCATGGTCCCGGCGGGGCGGGGGGAGGGAAAGGCCCAATGGTTCGTGAAGTCCTAGCTGTAAAATCAGTCCTTCTGACGAG
>CAZADS010000070.1:0-62803 GCA_964483985.1 uncultured Thalassobaculaceae bacterium | reverse complement strand
TATGTTGGTATTGCGCTACATCGACAGTTCTAACCGACATGTTTATGCCCAACCGACTCAAATTCTGCTTAAAGGGTAACGCTAATTTTTCCATGGATGGTTGTGCAAGCAAAAGTTCAAATGCAAACGCTTCGCCATTTGAGTTAATTAACTTGCCTTCTTTAACTTGCCAACCCGCTTCTCGCAACAATCCCAATGCTGTTCTTAGGTTGTTTCGGATATTTCCCGATCCATCTGTAGCAGGGGCTTTATAAATTTTCGAGAAGATTTCTTTTGGTACACGTTCACGAAACTGCTCCAATATTTTAAGCTCTTCCCCATTTGGCAGTCCACTTTCAGAAGAAAGCTCTGAATTAGAAAAATAGCTATTCGTGCGAGTGTACGCTCCATACATAATGGTTTTGTTAGTCCACTCAAAATCCCAGGCAAATGAGATGGCCTTCCTAACTTTCTTGTCCTTAAAAAAGGGTTTTCTAATATTAAAAATAAACCCCTGCATACCGGTCGGTCGCTCATGGGGGATTAATAATTTAATGACCTTGCCATCCTCAATGGCGGGGAAATTGTAAGAAGTAGCCCAACGTTTGGCCATGTTTTCTGCCCGCAAGTCAAAGGACCCACTTTTAAAAGCCTCCGTCGCTACATCTCTATCACGATAATATTGGAATCGAATTTCATCGAAATTTGACTGGCCTTTATTAACTGGTAAATCTTTACCCCAGTAGTCTGTAACACGCTTGTAAGCTACCGAACGGCCCGCTTCAAAAGAATTGATTTTATACGCTCCACTACCCAATGGGGGTTCCAAACTGGTTTTGCTAAAATCGCGATCCATCCAGTAATGTTTAGGCAAAACCTTGATTTGTCCCAAAATCAAGGGCAACTCTCGATTTAAACTTCCTGGAAATCTAAATGTTACTTGCCGCGGTCCCGTTTTTTCGACACTTCTGACGTCACGATAATACGCTCTGTAAAACGGGTGGCCTTTTGTTGTAAGCACGTTAAAGGTCCAAATAACATCCTCTGGTGTAATTGGTTTCCCATCATGCCAAACAGCATCGGGGTTTAGATTAAACGAAACCCAAGATCGATCTTCTGGGATTTCTGCTGTTTGAGCGATGAGACTATAATTAGTGAAGGCTTCGTCGGCCGAGTTTACCATCAGAGAATCGTAAATGAGATTTAAGCCAGCAGCCGAAACGCCCTTTAAGATAAAAGAATTAAAACTGTCGTAAGTCCCAGTCGCTTCATTGACTACAATCCCTCCTTTTGGAGCCGTCGGATTAACATAATCGAAATGAGTGAAGTCTGGACCATATTTTGGCGAACCATGCATGGCGAAAGCCTGCACTCGCTCTAAAGCATAACTGAACGAGCATACCAAATTAAATATAGTAAAGGAAAAAATAAAAAGGAAAACCAGTCTGTGGAAAATCATCAATTATTGTCCAACACATCTTTTTTTATAGTGCTAAAAAATCTAACACAAGTCATCGATTGTAGTATTATTTATAAACCTTCGAAAAATAGATTTCTTGCCGTTTTGTTTCCAAGTCGTTTAATCGCCATTCAACAGCTCGATCACTTCTGCGTGTAACTTTTCGTCTCCCGCAGCAACCACTCGATCCGTTGTTCCTAAGCCTAGTGGCTCTCCTTCCCAACCAGTCATAATACCCCCTGCAGCATCAACTATTGCTGACGGCGCTAGATAATCATAATCAGACACCCCTGCTTCTATTACAAGGTCAATAGTCCCAAGTGCCAACAACCCGTAAAGGTAACAATCATGCCCATAAATCGGAAGTTTGAGACGCTCGTGCACTCGTGAAAGTAGCTCTGCGTCCCGCCCCACGAAATTCGAAGGACTCGTTGAACCAGAAGTTGCATCTTGGAGTTTAATTCCCGTTCTCGTTTGTACTAATTTTTTGTTCAAAGTGGTTTGGATGCCTCGACCACCGATCCAGCGTTCTTTCATGGCAGGAATGTCCACAATACCCAAAATAGGAACGCCGTTTTGCAATAACGCAATCAACGTTCCAAATAATGGGGACCCACTAATAAAAGCTTTGGTTCCATCCACCGGATCTATCGACCATATATATTCCGCGTCCATACGCACCTGACCAAATTCCTCTCCCGCAATACCATGATCAGGATACTCACGTTCTATCATTTGGCGTATAAGCAACTCAGCGGTCCGATCGGCTACCGTGACTGGGCTTTCATCTACCTTATCGAAAATATCAAGTTTTTTACGCCAAAACGCCATAATGGTCTTGCCGCTTGCATCAACCAGAGATTCAGCAAAAGCCCCAAATTCCAACGTCGAACTATTCATAAGCGCGTATCTCGAGACACCAAAATTTTTATCGTATTACTCGCCAGATGTTTCTTTAGCTATTTCATCGGGCGTAGGAAAGGGCACTGGTTGATCCGCCAACGTTCTCAGATAAGCAATCATTGCTGCCCGATCATTAACTTTTTTCAAACCAGCAAAACTCATTTTAGTGCCAGGCATATAGGCTTTAGGTTTTGCTAGAAAGGCATTTAATGATCCATAATCCCAGTTTGGTGCTCCTTCAAAACCAAGTAATGCCGCCGAGTACGAAAACCCATCTTTGCTGCCCTTTTTCGAGTTAACCACGCCAAAAAGATTGGGGCCCACTTTCGACTTACCACCATTATCAGTGGTATGGCATGCAGCGCATTTTTTGAAAATTTTCTGGCCTTTGGCGGCATCCGCCGAAGCAAGTAAAGCCATCACAGGTTCAAGAATCGGGCCTTTTGGCTTAGTCGAATCCGTGGAACTAGCAACCGCCGATGTATCGATAATATAAACATTTTTTTCAAGCGATACAGGGTGTACGAGAAAATCGGCAATTGTGCCCGCCGCAATAGCTAATAGACCAGCACACAGCACTCCCGCAGCAACTTTGTTCATCTCCAGCGATGCCATACCTAATCCTCGTTAAACCATAGCTTTCAGAGCCCAAAAGAAAGGCGTGTTATAATCTAGCGCTTCCTGTCACGCATGTCCAATAATGTGGAAGGACGAAATATATTACCCTTGTTACCGCGGATAACGAATTATTAATAGACTAACGCAAACACTTGACACGTTGGACCGCGCGGCATATCGCCGCAATACCCGTACAGCAACCGTAGGTTAAGAAAATGACCAAACCCAAAAATCCTATTGTCTTGATACCTGCCCGGATGGAGGCAACCAGACTCCCCAATAAACCTCTTGCTGACATCAATGGCAAACCAATGATAATCCACGTATTAGATCGTGCATTGGAATCAGGCATCGAACGCGTGGTAGTAGTTTGCGGCGACAGAAGAATTATGGACATCGTTCGGCAAGCTGGAGGCGAAGCCGTATTAACAGACCCAGCTATTCCTTCAGGATCTGATCGTATTTTTGCCGGTTTAAAACAAATCGATCCTTATGGTAAACATGACGCTGTAATTAACATCCAGGGGGATTTACCTATATTAGAGAAGCACACTGTAATTGCTGCTTATCAATTATTAGATCGCGCTGAGGTACATATAGGAACAGTGGCATCGGAAATTAGGCAAGAGGCAGAAAAAACCAATCCGTCAGTGGTAAAAGCCGTGGTCGCCTGGGAACCAGATGGCTTTCGAGGACGTGGACTGTATTTTACTCGTTCAACTGCTCCCAACGGAATTGGCCCATTATTTCATCATATTGGAATTTATGCATTTCGGCGACACGCGCTAGAACGATTTGTTTCACTCCCTCAATCGCTTTTAGAGAAACAAGAAAACTTGGAACAATTACGTGCGCTAGAAAATGGAATGCGAATTGACGTAGCTCGCGTTGACACAATTCCGTTCGGTGTTGATACTCCTGCAGATTTAAAACGTGCCCGTTATCTTTTGAAACTATGAATTTGGTTGATTTTGTGACTGATCCAGAAAAAACTATCGCTTTCCAAGGCGAACTTGGCGCGAATTCCCATATGGCATGCTTAACTGCGCATCCTAATTTGGACGTACTACCTTGCCACAGTTTTGAAGAAATGTTAGCCGCCGTTCAAGAAAAACATGCCTTATGTGCAATGGTGCCTGTCGAAAACTCTGTCGCCGGCCGCGTGGCAGATATACACCATCTGCTGCCCGAATCGGGATTGTTTATTATTGGTGAGCATTTTCAGAGAATCAACGCAATGCTGTTGGGAGTTAAAGGAGCCCAAATATCGAAGTTGAAAGAAATCCACAGCCACGTTCATGCCTTAGGACAATCAAGGCAACTCATTCGAGAACTTGATGTCAAGGCAGTTCAGCACCCAGACACAGCGGGGGCAGCTAAAGATGTAGCTGACCGTGGCGACCCTACTATCGCAGCTATCGGTCCTAGACTGGCGGCTGAAATGTATGGCTTGGAAATTCTTCGAGAAAATGTGGAAGACGCTGCACATAATACCACTAGAATGCTAATCATGGGGAGAGAATCACTTATTCCACCGTTGAAAAACGGGCGGAGTGTTACCACCATCGTTTTCCGGGTTCGTAGCGTCCCAGCGGCACTTTATAAGGCTTTAGGTGGCTTTGCCACAAATGGTATTAACCTAACGAAACTTGAATCCTATATGATCGATGGATCCTTTGAAGCCGCACAATTTTATGTCGATGCCGATGGACATCCGGACGATCCACTAATGAATCTGGCCTTAGAGGAGCTACATTTTTTTTGCCCTAAAGGAGCGGTACGAATCCTGGGAACTTATCCCGCCCACCCTTTCCGAGATAAAAATATTTCATAAGTAGCGGACAATCCCTCAAAAGCGTTGTCTATCATTGCGAAACTCGCGACGTAAGCTTATCTTCTGCGTTATCCTTTGACTCTTAGGCATTGTTGATGACCAATCTAGCTCGGATTCGAAATTTCTCTATTATAGCTCATATCGACCACGGAAAATCCACGCTTGCCGATCGATTAATTCAAGTGTGTGGCGGTTTAACAGAACGGGAGATGAAGGACCAAGTCCTGGATTCTATGGACATTGAACGGGAACGGGGTATCACAATTAAAGCCCAAGCTGTTAGATTGAATTACAAGGCAAAAGACGGGAGATTTTATGAATTAAATCTCATGGACACCCCTGGACATGTAGATTTTTCATACGAGGTTAGCCGCTCCTTATCAGCCTGCGAGGGATCCTTGCTAGTAGTAGACGCTAGTCAAGGTGTAGAAGCCCAAACTCTTGCCAACGTCTATCAAGCTATTGATGCTGATCACGAAATTATTCCTGTTTTAAATAAAATTGACCTCCCCGCTGCAGAACCAGACCGAACCCGAAATCAAATTGAAGAAGTTATTGGCCTTGATGCCTCTGATGCAGTGGAAGTTTCTGCCAAAACTGGCGTCAATATTTTGGAAGTCTTAGAGGCATTGGTAGGACGATTGCCCGCTCCAAAAGGGGACCCATCTGCGCCTTTGAAAGCGCTCTTGGTAGATTCTTGGTATGACCCATATCTCGGTGTCATGACATTAGTTCGTATTTATGATGGCACACTAACAAAAGGTATGAAAATAAGAATGATGCAGACAGGTGCTGTTCATCATGTGGATCGGGTGGGAGCATTCACACCGAAATTAACCGAGACCGATGGACTAGGTCCAGGGCAAATGGGTTTTGTTACAGCCGCTATCAAGACCGTGGCCGATACGCAGGTGGGCGACACTATTACTGATGACAGAAAACCTACAATCACACCACTACCTGGCTTTAAGCCAAGTATTCCTGTTGTTTTTTGCGGGCTTTTCCCTGTGGACGCTGCCGATTACGAGCAACTTCGAGAGAGTTTAGATAGATTGCGCCTCAATGATGCAAGCTTCTCATTTGAAGCGGAAACGTCGGCGGCCCTCGGTTTCGGATTTCGTTGCGGCTTCCTAGGCCTATTACATTTAGAAATCATTCAAGAACGGCTTGAGCGTGAATTTGATTTAGATTTAATAACAACGGCACCAAGCGTAGTATACAAAGTCAACATGAATTCTGGGGAATCGCTAAGCCTTCACAATCCCTCCGACATGCCCGAGACGATAAAAATTGTTAGCATAGAAGAGCCGTGGATTAAGGCAACTATATTTGTCCCCGACGAGTATCTTGGACCGATACTATCTCTTTGTACCGAGCGTAGAGGAGAACAAATAGAGCTGACCTATGTCGGCAACAGGGCTATGGCCGTTTATAGGCTCCCACTAAACGAGGTTGTTTTTGATTTTTACGACCGTCTGAAATCTATTTCTAGAGGATATGCCAGTTTCGATTATCAGATAGATGGATATGTCGAAGGCGATTTAGTACGCATGAGTTTGCTTGTGAACTCCGAGCCTGTGGACGCGTTATCAATGATAGTACATGCATCTCAAGCAGAGCCACGTGGGCGCGAACTCTGCTCTCGGTTAAAAGGCCTAATACCTAGACAACTTTTTAAAATTCCGATTCAAGCCGCTATCGGAGGTCGAATCATTGCAAGAGAAACCATTAGTGCTATGCGGAAGGACGTCACCGCGAAATGTTACGGCGGGGACATCACTAGAAAAAGAAAGCTTTTGGAAAGACAAAAAAAAGGTAAAAAGAAAATGCGGCAGTTTGGTCGCGTTGAGATTCCACAATCAGCATTTATAGAAGCGCTGAAAATGGGAGATACTTAAACAAGCTATTTCTATATATAATATCTCGTATTATCCGCCATTTTACATGGCTTCATTTTTTTGATTTCGAAGCGGCCGCAGTATCTTATCGGTATCAGCTCCTAATTCCGGCGCTGGGCGGCGAATTTTTGGCGGCGTTTCCGACATCTTAACCGGAAAACCCGTCATCTTAACTACACCATGACCCGGATGCTCCACCTCTAACATCATTTCTTGAGATAACACTTGTGGATCAGAAAACACTTCGGCCAAATCCATTGTTCTGCCGCAAGGACAACCCGCTTCATTAATGACTTTAATCCAATGATCTACTGTCTCTTTTTCTGTTACATTATTTATGATTTCCAATAAGTCATCGCGATTAGCCATTCTATAATTATTTGAACGAAATCTTGGGTCCTCCAATATTTTTTCTAGGCCTAGGACCGTAAGAAAACGTTGAACAAAAATTTCTGTGGATGGTGCTACTGCGACAGTGCCATCGCTAGCTTTGAATAGGCCATACGGAGCTACTATAGGGTGGTTATTACCTGTCCGAGCAGGGATTCTGCCAGTAGCAAAAAATTCTGCTGACAAATAAGCCATCATACTTATTAGTCCGTTTGTTAAACTCGATTCAACGGCCTGCCCTTTTCCCGTTCGCAATCGAGCCTGTAAAGCTGTTACGATGCCGAAAGCACAATACAAGCCCGCTATGAGATCGCTAATAGGCGGGGCAGCCCGCATCGGGTCTTGATTAGGCAAACCATTTACACTCATAAATCCACTCATAGCTTGGGCAATAAAATCAAATGACGGTCTATCAACATATGGGCCAGTCGAGCCATATCCATTCACACTGGCTCGTATAAGGCGAGGATTAATTTCTTCCAAACGTTTTTCGGTAAAACCCATCTTAGCTAAAACCCCTGGTCGATAATTTTCAACGAGAACGTCAGCCGAAGCTAAAAGCAAGGCCAAATCAGATTTTCCATCCTCGGAGTAAAGGTCTAGCACTACGGATTTTTTATTCCGATTAAATTGCGCAAAATACCAGCTCAATCCATCTTTTATAGCACCTTGTCCCCTAACAGGATCACCTCCTTTTGGGGTTTCCACTTTAATTACCTCTGCACCCATATCCGCCAATAGTAGGGTGCAGAATGGGCCGGCCAATATTCGAGTTAAATCCACAACTCGAATTCCTGATAGTGCCATAAATCAGTCCTAAAAAATTTTGAGTTATTAACCAGCCGCGGTTACCACGTCTTCCATGTCATGCAGTTGCAACCTTGGACCAGCTTTCATTACCTGACCTGGCAACTCCCGCCCCATAACCAACTCTACATTTTTGGCAATTTTAATAAGTTTCGAGAGATCTATTCCGGTCTCTATACCCATCTCTTGAAACATATAAACCAAGTCTTCCGTGCAGATATTACCCGTAGCTTTAGGCGCAAAAGGACAACCACCCATTCCACCAAAGGAAGCGTCGTACTGGTCAATTCCTTCTTCCAAACCGGTCACAACGTTCACAAGACCTAAGCCCCGCGTGTTGTGAAAGTGAAGCCCAATTGGAAAGTCAGACACAGTATCCTGCAGATGCCTTACCGCCTGTTGCACAACTGGCGGCGTAGCCATACCTGTTGTATCTCCCAGTCCAACCCCCGTGAAGCCAAACTCTTTATAATGTTTCGCTATATATTCCAATTTGCTTACTGGAACATCACCTTCAAAGGGACACCCCAAAGCAGTTGCAATTGCCCCATGCACTGGGATATTTGCGTCATTAGCGATTTTAGCAACTTCTTCAAAGCCGGCAAGAGATTCATCAATAGTACGATTCACGTTCTTAATATTGTGGCTTTCTGAAGCAGACATAAAAACAATCATCTCATCCACTTTTGCCTCGCAAGCACGAATAGCACCCTTAGCATTAGGCACCAATGCTGACAATACGGTATCCGTAGAACGGTTCAATCCCTCCAGCACCTCATCTACATCTGCCAGTTGCGGTACCGCTCGAGGTGATACAAATGAAGAAAATTCAATTCTCGGAACACCGGCAGCAATCAATTCATTGATCATTTTGATCTTCTCTTGAGTTGGAACAAAATATGATTCCGCCTGCAAGCCATCCCTTGGACCAACTTCTGTGATTACAGCCTTGTTGGGTTTCGTCATACAATTTCTCCTAAGAGCAATGTTAAACTGTTTTCTGTGGCACATTCGATAGAACTGGAACCATTAATCTATTCTCGTTAGAATCCTTGAATAAGGCTCCATTTTAAATCAAAAATTCCAATGTGGCGGTACCGCTCCTGCTATTGGGGACCGAAAACTAGCGATCCGGTTTGATGCTAGAGACCCAACAAAACATGTTTTAAGATCTGTACCACCAAAACCAATACTTGCACAGTTGCCTAGTATGCTATCATTCCCCTCAATAAGGTGCGCTCGAGTATATGTTCCATTTTGGTAAGCTTCTTCTGCCCTATCTGTAACACTTTGATTACCCGCATCAATAATAATATGCTGCTCTCCATCCGGCCCAACACGCACGATACGATTGCTAACCACACTTGTACACCATATGCCTCCTTCAGAATCGAACTCGAACCCGTCCGGAAATATCCCGGCCCCATAATCAGCTACCGTCTCTTTAGACCCCAATTTGTTATCGTCTTTTATCTCGAAACGGCATATCGAGCGTCCCATAGTTTCATGTACATATAGCCATTTTCCCGATGGATCTACTTTATTCTCATTGGTGAACCCAATCGATTCTGCAACTATTCTTGGTCCTCTCTCATCAACTAAGATAACGAATCCATCCGAAAAATCCTTTTTAAAAGAGTCATCTCGGTTTTGAGCCCAAGTACTTACAGAAATCCAAACCCGCCCTTTTTCATCTCTATTAACAAAATTACAGGCTGGCAGTTTTAGACCGTCAATTTCTGTCAGATATGGAATTAGTGTCCCATCCCGGTTTAATGTGAAAATCCCACCTTCGTCACCAACGTTAGCAATTAGGAAAGATCCATCCGGTAACAGTGAGTAACCATTTGGGATAAAATCTCTCGGAATATCCCCAGACGTTGCCAGAAATAGTACGGCTGGGTCACCGCCCCGTAACAGCGCTATTCCGCCACCCTTATCAGCGTGACTTGCAAATAATTCGCCCTTCCGAGTAGCTACTACGCATTCAGGCCTCACCAAATCATGCCCTATAAACGTAATCTCATGGTGCTTTAAGGTGAACACAATAAGACCTCCAATGAAAAAATAAGAATCTAATAACGTTAAACTCAAAGACAACTTTGGGACAATTTCGACTATCAGCCAAGGCCTTGAAGATCTTGTCGGTGATTATTTACGAAATAACGTTGATTTATATGATTTATAGTCAAAAACTTTTACATACTCTTCTCTAAACTAATACGCGGTAATAGCGTTAGGAGAAGTTGATGTCACGCTTTAACACTATTACGGATAGCCTTCTATTTCCGGAAGGTCCAATAGCAATGCCAGATGGATCGCTAATTTTGGTGGAGATTGCCCGAGGCAGTTTGACTCGGATATTTAGTGGTGGCCGGAAAGAAATCATCGCTAAACCCGGCGGGGGGCCAAATGGTGCCGCAATTGGACCTGATGGTGCATGCTATATTTGTAATAACGGCGGCTCTAACCATATAGAAGACCCAAGGACAGGGCGAATCCGGCCGATAGTTCAAAGCGACGACTACGAAACTGGTAGAATTGAACGAATTGATCTTACAACAGGGAAAATTGAACGCCTTTACGAACAATGTGAAGGGAATAAACTAAATGGACCGAATGACCTCGTCTTCGATAAAAATGGTAATATGTGGTTTACTGATCTCGGAAAACGACGCGAACGAACTATGGACCGAGGAGTAATTTATTGGGCTCGCCCGGATGGAAGCGAAATACGGGAAGTAATCCAACCAATTACCACCCCAAATGGGATAGGCTTATCACCTGACGAAAGTACTCTTTACGTCGCGGAAACAGAAGGCGCTCGCCTGTTTAGTTATCCAATTATCGGTGATGGTATGGTTCAAAAACTTGAATTTCCGCAATCAATGAACGGCGGGACCTTAGTCACTTGTGATTCCGGGCTTAGGCAATTCGACTCTCTTGCTGTGGAATCGAATGGCAATATCTGTGTGGCTACTTTGATGACTGGTGGAATTACGGTTGCCACACCTAACCAAGGGACAATAGAATTTGTAGAAACTGGCGATCCTTACACAACAAATATTTGTTTTGGAGGAGTGGACCTTCAAACGGCATACATCACGTTGTCCTGGCAAGGCCTTTTGGTGGAATGTAAATGGCCTCGCCCTGGTTTAGCTCTTAATTTTTTGAATAATTAGAATGGCTATTTTCTTGCAAATTTAAACCTTTTAACAACCCAGTTGGTCAGCTAAATTTATTATACTTTTTGCAGCGTAGTCAAAATTATGCTCTGGCTCGAGATCCGTTTTCTGAACAGAACCGTATTCAGTAGGACGAGAAATAAATGCCGTTCTCAAATCTAGTGCACCAGCTGCCAATAAATCATTATTATGTGCGGCACACATCAACACTTGCTCCGGTTCCAAGCCAAGCCATTCTGCCCCTGTTAAATATGTTTTTGGATCCGGCTTATAGGCCTGAGCAGGTTCAGCACCCAGTATCACGTCCCACGGCAAACCTCCATATTTTGCCATATTAACCATCAAAGATACATTCCCATTCGACATAGTACCTATGATAAATTTTTGTTTCAGCCGACTCAGTCCCGGAACTGAGTCCGGCCAAGGATCCAGTCTGTGCCAAGCTTTGTTTAAGTGATCTAGTTCGGTCTCGGTCAAATCCGTGATTTCATATTCAGCCAATACTTCTTGCAAGTTTTCATAGTGCAAGACATCAAGGGGGACAAAATTTCTAGTCCCGTTGCGTATCTTTTCCATTGAGGGATGATATTTTAAACGCCAGCTATCGGCAAACAAATGCCAGTTGATATTAGCATTCCTTAAATGGAGAAGTGCTTTAGCCTCTTTAGCTATGCTATTACGCCAATCTACGACCGTACCAAAGACGTCAAATACAACTGCTTTAATTTTTCTTTCAGCCATAATAGAAAGCCTAACATTTGTTTAGGCTTTCTTAAAAATATTTAAAACAAAAAACAAATCCTGTCATAATTTAATGTGATGAAGATTAAATTAAGTAAGAACTTACCACGTTTTAATACTATTTTTTCCACCCTTTGCCTTTACTAACATTGACAAGGGCGCTTAGTGGTTTTAGCGTCCCAAAGTTACAAGCACGAAATAGTCCAATAAAATCGATTGCAGATGCAGTTCTTAATGTTAAAAACGATGGCGAACTATCGTATTTTAATGTCGCGGCTGTGCAAAAAGCTTCAGAGGTACTTTTCTCACAGAAGGTTGAGAAGACCCACTAATACAATATGCGACGGCTAATGAAACTAAAAAGATTATTGAACAGGGAGATAGGGAGAAAACTATGAAACGTTTATATACGTTCATCGCCGCGGTCGGCATGGGCATGGCAACTGTATGTGGTGCCACCAGCGCCTCAATTGCAGGTTCGCCAAAATCGGGAGGCATTCTTAATTTCGTAGTGCCAAGCAACCCACCATCGTATGATGCGCATCAGGAGACAACCTTTGGTGTTATCCACCCTTTAGCGCCGGCATATAGCCTACTGATCCGCATAAATCCAAATGATCCACAATCATCCGATTTTGTCTGTGATCTTTGCGTCGGCTCTGTACCTGAACCGACTAACGGAGGGAAAACTTACACCTTTAAGATCCGAACGGATGTCAAATTTCATGACGGAACGCCTCTTAGTTCAGCCGATGTGAAAGCTAGTTTAGAAAAAATTGTTTCCCCACCAAAAGGGGTCCCCAGTTCACGTAAAGCTGTCTACGCAATGGTCGACTCTATTAAGGCGCCAGATGCAAAAACACTAGTCATAAACTTAAAATATCCTACGGCGGCGTTCATTCCGGCATTAGGCACTCCTTTTAACTGGATTTATTCCAAGAAAGACTTGGACGCACACGGTTATTCTTGGCACAAAACCAATGTAAACGGATCCGGACCGTTCAAATTCAAAGAACACGTCGCTGGGTCTTATATATCTGGCACCAAATACGCCGGTTATCATCATAAAGGACAACCTTATCTAGACGGCTACAAGGCGATTATCGCTCCAAAAATGGCTTTAAGATTGCAAGCTATTCGCGCTGATCAAGCTGCTATCGAATTTCGGGGATTCCCGCCAAAAGCTCGAGATGATCTGGTGAAGGCATTGGGAAGCAAAATCAACGTCCAAGAAAGTGATTGGAACTGCGGTAATCTTTTAGTCTTTAATACTAAGAAGCCTCCTTTCGATGATAGGAGAGTTCGTAGGGCTTTAACTTTAGCAATCGATCGGTGGAATGGTTCAAAATATCTATCAAAAATCGCGATCGTAAAAACTCCGGCGGGGATTGTATTTCCAGGGCATGAATTAGCTGCCACGAAGGCGGAACTAGAGCAACTTGCCGGAATGTGGCCAGACATTGAAAAATCTCGAGCAGAAGCCAAGAGACTTCTAAAAGAGGCCGGTCAAGAAAATTTAACTTTCGATCTTCACAATCGAGCCGTAGACCAACCATACAAAATGGTCGGAACTTGGTTAATCGACCAGTGGGCCCGCATTGGGATCAAAGCGACGCAAAAAGCCGTCCCAACTGCCCAATGGTATAGTAAATATCGAAAAACAAAAGACTGGCAAGTTGGTGTCGATGCTAACTGTCAAGCAGTTATCAATCCTGTATCAGACATTCAAAAAGTGCTCTGCAGTTCAACAATGAACTATACACAGTGCGAAAATCCGGAAATGGAAAAACTCTTCAAAGCAATGAATCAGGAAAGCGATCCAAAGAAAGTTCGCAAAATGATGCGCCGCTACGAAAAGATCGTTTTGGATGAAGAAGCATACCTTGGGCACGCGCTATGGTGGTATAAAATCAATCCACATCGCTCATATGTTAAGGGTTGGAAAATTGCACCCAGTCACTATTTGAATCAACAACTCGATAATGTGTGGTTGGACAAATAGAAACTTAGACGATTGATCAATCCCCGCCATGGTATTTTAATTAAACATGGCGGGGAATTGATTTGCGCTATAAACCCAGCTTGAAGTTACAATGGTTTTGATTTGTATAAATATATAATTAATCGTCTACTTTTAACGATACCTACATTGTTTGGGGCCGCCATACTGGTTTTCTTGGTATTAAGGCTTGCTCCCGGTGATGTTTGCGAAATGCGCATGGCCGGTACTGGGCTGTTCGTGGATCCCGAAGCCATCAAAATCTGTCAGGACAATCTAGGACTCAACGATCCTAAAATAGTCCAATTCGGTCGCTTTGTCGGCGGTTATTTTATTGGGGACCTTGGTATTTCGATGTGGACATCCAAACCTATATTAGACGAGATAGGGATTCGCTTCGAATTATCTCTCCAACTCGCCTTAATGGCGACATTCTTTTCTATACTTATCGCTATTCCCCTCGGAACAATTTCGGCCGTCAAGCAAAACACTTGGGTAGATTACGCCGTTCGGACTTTCTCTATCGCTGGCATCGCAATGCCATCCTTTTGGCTGGGAATACTAATCATCTTGGGTCTATTATTGACTACTCAAGCTTGGTTTGGAGAACCTTGGATGCCACCAATTTATTATATTTCGCCTTTTGATAATCCCTGGGGTAATTTTACGCAGCTGATTTGGCCCGCGTTGGCAACAGGGTATCGTTATGCGGCTGTGTCCACCCGTATGACCCGATCCGCCTTACTCGAAGTCCTTCGTGAAGACTACATTCGAACAGCTCATGCTAAAGGATTGTTATCTAAAATTATAATTAGACGACATGCTTTGAAAAATGCTTTGCTGCCGGTAGTTACCATCATAGGAATAGAGTTTGCGTTTTTAATGGGCGGCCTGGTAGTCACAGAACAAGTTTTCAATCTAAACGGGCTCGGGAAACTGTTTGTAGAATCCGTTTTAAACCACGATTATAATTTAACACAAAATCTGGTAATGCTAGTTGCTTTAATCTTTATCCTTACCAATTTCTTCGTAGACTTGCTGTATGCTTGGCTTGATCCTCGCATTCGATATGGGTGAGGTTAGCAGAAATGGTAACAACAGCTCCCGCTGATATTTCTACTAAAAGTAAAGGCTCAGTCCTCTCTACTATCATTAGTTTTACCCGCAAACATCCGCTGGGCGCGGCAGGGGCTATAATAGTCATAATTATGATATTAGCGGCTATTTTTGCTGATTTCCTGACGGCGTATGATCCAGAACAAATTGATTTTGAAGCCATGTTAGTTCCCCCCAACTGGGTTCATCCATTAGGTACAGATAACTATGGAAGGGATCTTTTGACTCGCTGTATATACGGGGCAAGGACAGCTCTTGTCGTGGGCTTTGTAGCGGCTTTTGTTGGTGCATCTATCGGTCTAATATTGGGGGTAGCTAGTGCGTATTTTGGGGGTAGTTTTGATTTGGTTTTCCAACGAGTAATGGACGTTTTTCTTGCATTCCCGTTGATTATTCTAGCTTTGGCTGTTGTTGCCGTACTGGGAACCGGAACAGAAAATGTGATTGTTGCCATTACAATACCCTTCATACCCCAATGTGCCCGAGTAGTCCGATCGAGTGCGTTGTCTATCAGGGAAATTCCTTATATTGATGCCGCTCGCGTGGCAGGGTATTCCAATGCTCGCATTATTCTTCGTCACATGGCTCCCAACGTAATGGCTCCATTTCTAATAATGGTAACTGCTTTTGTTGGACAGGCCATATTACTTGAAGCTTCCTTATCGTACCTCGGACTCGGTGTACAGGAACCAGTCCCCGCGTGGGGTTTAATGTTGCAAGGCGGAGCTGAAGAGTATGCTGAGAGTGCACCATGGGTAGCCATCTTTCCAGGGCTGGCCATAACACTAGCGGTATTCGCATTTAATTTATTCGGCGATGCGCTCCGGGACGTATTAGATCCGAAATTGAGAGCGCAAATCTAAAAACATTTCAATCGATTCGGAGCGGAACATGGGGAATATCGATTCTGGATTATCAGCCTGGAGCCAGAATTCGAACCATAACCGCATGATAGATCTACAGAACAAAACACACACACCGTTGACTGAAACAGTAGAGTTAGCCTATTTCGGTAGCTCGGCATTCCGGATCACTTCACCATTAGGGATTTCGGTAATGGTAGATCCCTGGCGCAATTTTCCATCCCGAAAATGGGACTGGTATTTTCATGACTTTCCAATCACAAAAGTGGACATTGGTGTTTCCACCCACGCACACTTTGATCACGATGCGCTAAATCGTCTAGACGCGCACGTCCTATTGGATCGCCTAATTGGGACTTACACGTTTGGTGACCTGAAGATTACCGGTATTGCAGATAAACACGCTACGGACTCTTCTTCGGCAATTTACGATTTCAAAAAAATTATCCGGCATTTTGAGGGGATCAATATCGAGCCTCCTAATAATCCTAGGTCTTGGGATCATTGTATGATTATTATAGAAACGGGAAAGTTAAGAATACTTGCCTGGGGTGACAATAGACATGATCCACCGGATGAAATATGGTCAGCGCTAGGCCACATTGATATAGTTTTGTTGCCGATTGACAATTCCCAACATGTAATGGGGTTTCAACACATAAACCACATAATCGAGCGCTTGCGGCCTTTTGTAATTATTCCCCACCATTATTATATTTTTGACGTTACTGTAAGGCAAAGCACTTTGCAATCAGCGGAACCCTGGGTTGTATCGCAGAAAAATTATGTGAGATGGTTAGAAGAAGCTGTAATTACTTATCACTGGGATGAAATTTCAGAACACGAAACGAGAGTTGACTTTTTTGGAGATCACGTAGCCTTCGATACTAAAAGATGGCTAGAAACCGGCACTTAAAGTCTTTTCCCGAGAACAAAATCAAACCGTGCACTTTTACCCGTTAATCCATTTTCTAATTCTTCGTTTTGAGGATCAATCATCAATTTATTCTGGCCTGGGTACAACATTAACGATAGAAGGCCATCTTTGTTATTTTCCGGATGATCTTTTATATACAATTGTGTTGTTAAGATTTCCCGGCCTTTATATTTAATTTTAATATGAATATGAGGGGGACGGTTCGCGTAGGAAACCGGCATGAGCGTGAAAAATTTATAACGGCCCTCAACATCGGTAGTAGCTACGCCAAACCCTTGGAACCCGACATCGAATTTCTGCTGGCTTTGAGCACGCGGATGGTTATAAATCCCTTGTCCATCACATTGCCAAAGCTCAACCCGTGCTTCTGCCAAGGGAAACCCAGATAAATCAAAAACTTTTCCATACAATTTTAGCGGTTCCCCAATCAGAAAAGAGTTGAGGCCGACTTTTAACAAATTCCAATCAGCTTCCGCGGGCATTATTTTAGGATAAAAAGGACCCTCTATTTGAGCTGGCGTGGGATAAAGTGTATCTGCCGCAATTACGCCAACAGTTCCACCAAACAAATAAGAACCGCAAACAAGGGTTCCTATTCTAGCTATTGCCTCCCGACGGAAAAAGCTACTAGGAAACGACGGTTGAACCTTATGCGATATCACTATAATTGGCTCTTCGAATCATAGAAAAAATAATTCAGAAACTTTGTTCATCAAATGGCTTTATGTAGTGCCCTTCCTCAATTTTTATCATTTCAACTGCTGGAGGTTCGTATCCAATAGGTTTAAGTGGACTCGGTATCTCATCTGTCATCAAATTTAGTTCAGTCTTTCGGAGTTTTGGATCGGCAACCGGAACGGCAGAAAGAAGCTTTTTGGTGTAAGGATGCTGCGGGTTCTCAAAAACCTGACCCCGGACACCTAATTCCACAATTTCACCCAAATACATTACTGCAACACGGTGACTAACGCGTTCCACTACAGCCATGTCATGGCTTATAAAAAGATAGGACAGTCCAAATTCCTCTTGAAGTTCCATCATTAGATTAATTACCTGAGCCTGAATAGATACATCCAAGGCAGAAACAGCTTCGTCAGCAATGATCAATTTTGGTTCTAAACCTAGTGCCCTCGCAATACACAACCTTTGACGTTGACCTCCTGAGAATTCGTGAGGATACCGTGAACCAAGTTCGGGCTCTAAACCAACTCTTTTTAGCAAGTCATTAACTCGATCTTTGGCCTCAGCCCTATTGCCAATACCATGAACTCTTATAGGTTCAGCAATAGCTTCCCCTACGGACATACGCGGATTCAAGGATGCAAAAGGATCCTGAAAGATCATTTGCATTTCACGCCGATATGGACGCATTTCTTTGTTATTAAGAGTTGTCAACTCTGTGCCTTCAAAAACGACGCTGCCTCTTGTGGGCTGGGTAAGTCTTATGATGCTCCGACCAGTAGTAGATTTCCCACAGCCGCTCTCACCGACGAGAGCTAGCGTCTCTCCCTGCTGAAGGGTAAAATCCACGGATTCAACAGCGTGAATCCGCCCAGTAGCACGACCAAATACCCCTTTTCGTATATCAAACCTCGTTGTTAAATCTTTAACTTGAAGCAAGGGGACCTCGTCATCACGAACAGTATCCTTTATGTCTTGTAATTCAGCACTGTTGGAATCCTCACTAACTTCACCTCCTTCAGACCGACTTACATCCAAGTTTGCAAATTTGGCCGGCATAAGTCTTCCCGTCATGCTGCCTAACTTTGGTACCGCTGAAAGAAGAGCTTTGGTATAAGGATGTTGTGGATTGTGAAAAACTTCTAAGGCAGAACCTTCCTCTACTTTTTCCCCTCGTAGCATGACCACAACCCGATCGGCCACCTCCGCCACAACACCCATATCATGCGTGATAAACATCACTGACATTCCAATATCACGCTGTAACGATTTTATTAGATCAAGAATTTGCGCCTGAATTGTAACGTCTAATGCTGTCGTTGGTTCATCCGCAATTAGTAACGAAGGCCTACAACTTAAAGCCATAGCAATCATGACCCTCTGGCGCATCCCCCCGGATAGTTGATGTGGATATTGGAGAAGTTGTTTTTCTGGTTCTGGAATACGGACCAACTTCAACATTTCCAATGCCAATTCTAGGGCTTCTCGTTCACTTTTTCCTTGATGTAGAATGATCGCTTCAGCAATTTGCATTCCCACAGTAAAAACCGGATTCAATGAGGTCATTGGTTCCTGAAAGATCATAGACATTTCGTTGCCACGGATACCGCGCATCACATCTTGCGACTCACTAGTAACATCAATGACACTATCGTTTTTGCGTTGAAAATTGACTTTTCCAGAAGTGATTTGCCCTCCTGAATAATCTGTGAGACGCATCAGAGACATTGCCGTTACCGATTTTCCAGATCCCGATTCCCCAACGACCGCAAGAGTTTCGCCCTTATCAATATGCCAAGATACCTTTTCCACCGCACGAACAATTTCACCTTCCAATGGAAATTGGACGCTGAGATCCTCAACTTCAATCAATCTATTTTTATCCAATGCCGTCAACCCCCAAAACCCTTCAATATTTTTGTTTAACGCGCCTTTTCTTGGTCCTCATTCTTTATGCAAACAAAGCTAATTTCTATAAAAATTTCGACTTTTGGCAGCAAATATCCGCTATTTATTATCAGTATCACTTAATTAGAATTCAAGCATTCCCTGTCAAATATTCCATCGCAGCCTGTGTTCCTCCTTTGAAGTGAGGGATCCCCGCTATCGATAAGCCCATTTCAATACCGGAAAGCGTTCCCATTAACATAAGATCACTAAAATCTCCAAGATGTCCTATTCTGAAAACCTTACCTTTTATCTTACCCAAACCCGAACCCAACGCCATATTGAATTTATCTAAAATAATGGCCCTTAATGCATCTGCATCAGAATTATCAGGCATTACAACACCAGTTAAAATGGGGCTATATTCGGCACTATTTTGACATTGTATTTCAAGACCCCAAGTTTGGACCGCTCTTCGTGTTGCTTCTGCATGCCGTTCGTGTCGGGCGAAAACATTTTCCAAACCTTCCTCCTTTAACATTTGGCAAGCTTCTACTAACCCGTAAAGAAGATTAGTTGAAGGTGTGTACGGAAAATTTCCAGTTTGATTATTATCCAACTGAGATACCCAGTCCCAGTATGATCTCCGCAATCCAGCTCTTTTTGAAATAGCCAAAGCCTTCTGACTAATAGCGTTAAAACTCAAGCCCGGGGGCAACATTAAACCTTTTTGAGATCCAGCAATCGTAACATCCACACCCCATTCGTCATGCCTATAATCCGCAGATGCCAAACTAGAAATAGTGTCCACCATAAATAAAGCTGGGTGTTTTGCATTATCCATGGCAGCACGAACCTCGTTAACTTTGGATAAAGCTCCAGTCGATGTCTCATTGTGAACGATACAAACCGCTTTGATCTCATGAGCTATATCTTTCGTTAATCTTTCTTCAATTATGTTAGCCGGAACGCCGCTCCTCCATTCACTCATTATCAACTCTGGATTTAAGTCCAAACGCTTGGCTAAGTCAGCCCAAAGTGACGAGAAATGACCAGTCTCATACATCAGAACCTTGTCTCCGGGAGATAAAGTATTGACCAACGCCGCTTCCCACGCGCCTGTACCAGAAGACGGAAAAATAACAACAGGCTCTTTAGTCTTGAAAATCGGCTTTAGCTTTCCAAGTACGTCCCGTGTTAATTGCTGAAAAGAAGGTCCTCGATGATCAATTGTGGGTCTCTGAATAGCACGGAGGATTCGTCCTGGAACATTACTTGGACCTGGTATTTGTAAAAAATGAGGTCCTGCTCTATAGCTCATGGAACTCTCCAATTCAGAAAGTCAAGTCAACGATTAGCGCATATGCCAATCTTCCGTTAAAGGTCTCGCACCGTTAAGTTCACCGTAACCTGCACCAGTTGTGCCCCCTGGATTCAGACCAAAATAACGTGGATCTGTAGGTTCACTAGTGGGTTGATATCGCACATCGCATGTCAACCTAATTTGGTCATTGCACCCTTGATGTTCAAATGCACCATGCACTGTAAACATACCAAATATCAGAACATCTCCAGGATGGAAGTGCGTAGTTAAAAGGCGTGTGTTCCGTTTTCTCGCAAAATCCACCGGATGACTCTCGATCGAAGCCATTTTATGAGTATCCAATGCAACATCAAATCCGGTAAAACGTTCCCGTATATCTGCAAAATCGTGAGATCCTTCCACTACGAATAAAGGCCCCCGATCAATCGCTATGTCTGTGAAAGCTATCCAACATGTCAATACGCGGTTAGTTGCGCGTGTGAAAAATCCAGAATCACAATGTAAGTGGGTAAATCTGCCAACAGGAACAGCACGAAGAAAAAGGTAATCGAAACCCTTAGCCGGTTCGTCAAAAATTTTAGACATAAACTTAGTGAGGACCTTTCCATTAGTTACAGATCGCAACGCCTTTCCAGAATTCACAGATTCCCAGAATTTTCCCCGATCTGAATAAAGTGAATCTCTAGTTGAAGACCCCGAGAAAACTCCTTTCTCAAATGGTTTCAATAATTCCCCAACTTCACCCAGGCGAACGAAAACTTCCTGTCGAGCGGCTTTTATTTCTTCGTAGCCAATCAAATTCCGAATTAGCAAATAACCATTTTCTTTAAGACTTTTCCTTAAATTAGCGGCATTGGGTAGCGGCTCTTCTATCTCTTTTAGCGGCCCCAACAGTTGATCCGGAACTGGCGCACCATCAATAATAGCTCGTTTAGAGCTTTGAATATCAGACAAGAGCCATCTCCAAAATTTGTGCAACATGGTAGGCTTTTCTACCCTGGGCATCGTGAATTTGGTGTCGACAACTTGTACCATCCGCGACCACCAGCGCATCTGGGTTAGCCGCCCTAATCGCCGGCATTAGATCTAGCTCTGCCATATCACGGGAAATTTCATAGTGCTCCGCTTCGTACCCAAAAGATCCAGCCATCCCACAACAGCTAGAGTTTAAAACCTCAAGATTAAGTTCTGGAATAAATCTGAGGACACCTTCAACCGCTGGCATTCCAGCAAATGCCTTTTGATGACAATGGCCATGTAACAAAACACTTCGTTTGAGCGGCTGAAACGACAGGTCTAATCGACCACACACTCGTTCTTTCATTAAAAATTCTTCAAACATCATGGCATTATCAGCAAGTGCCTTGGTTTTCTTTCCCGGTTTCAAAACCATAAATTCATCTCTCAAAGTATAAAGACAAGAAGGTTCCAGACCTATAATAGGAATACCTGCTTCCACGTATGGCGTATAAGCCTCTACCATCATGTCAACTAATTTCTTTGCTTCTGCCACCATACCAGCCGCTAAATATGTCCGGCCGCAACAAAGTCGTTTTCGTTCGTCTGAGGAAGGCTCAATAACGTTAACAAAATAACCAGCCCTTTCAAGTATTTTTACCGCTGACCGAAGATTTTGCGGTTCAAAAAACGTATTAAATGTATCCGCCATCAATACCACACTTTTTGATTGTCTTTGAGGAGATGTTTCATGAGCTTTAAACGGCATTCCATTCCAAACTGGTAACGGCCGGTTAGCACTAAATCCTATAAGTTTCTCGGATATCCACGGTAACCCGGGAATCTTATCCCGTAAATTGAACACAAAGTGAAATCTTGAAAATGATTCCGCGTACTTAGGCAAATGGCCAATTAATTTATCCCTTATGGAAAGACCATTCCTCTTTCGAAAGGCATGCTTGACTTCTATTTTCAACCGCGCCATATCGACACCTGTTGGGCATTCCCGCTTGCAACCCTTACAAGCAACACATAAATCCATAGTGTCCATCATCTCTTTGGAAGAGAAAGCATTAGGGCCCAATTGACCCGATAACGCTAGCCGAAGCGTATTGGCGCGTCCGCGAGTGACGTGCTTTTCATCTTGGGAAACTCTATAGCTCGGGCACATTGTGCCACCGGACATCTTCCTGCATGCCCCATTATTGTTACACATCTCCGCAGCGCCGGAGATGCCGCCTACCCACCCAGACCAATCTAAAACAGTATCAATTGATTGTGCCTGATACCCCGGTTTATAACGAAATAGATTTCGATCATCCATTTTAGGCGATTCTACTATTCTTCCTGGATTCATCAGACCAGTCGGATCAAAAGCTTTTTTAATTTCAGTAAAAGCATTCACTACATTGCGACCAAACATGGCTTCATGGAACTCCGAGCGCACTATTCCATCTCCGTGTTCGCCAGAATGAGATCCTTTATATTGGCGAACCATCTCAAACGCCTCTTCCGCGATGGCCCGCATTTTTTTTACATCAGTATCTTCTTTCATGTTCAAAATAGGCCGGACATGCAAACAACCCACAGATGCGTGAGCATACCAAGTTCCATTGGTCCCATGTTTTTGAAAAATTTTCGTCAACCTATCCGTGTAGTCAGCAAGATTTTCTAAAGGGACAGCGCAGTCTTCTATGAAAGATACGGGTTTTCCCGCACTTTTCATTGACATCATTATATTGAGACCCTGTTGGCGAACTTCTGTAATTCTGGCTTGAAAATCAGGATCTATAGCTTCTACAATAGAATCAACGAACCCTAAATCTGACATCAAAATGTCAAGTTCCTTCAAACGAGATTTCAACGGGTCTAATTCTTCTCCAGAAAATTCAACAAGTAGCAGAGCATCAGGCGTACCTTTGACAAATTCTCCAACAACCGGCCGAAAAATAGGGATATCCTTTGCGAGTTCGATCATTGTTCGGTCTATAAGCTCAACAGCGGTCGGCATCAGCCTTACAATATGTTGAGTAGCATTCATCGCAGCATAAAAAGTCGGAAAATGGCAAACACCCATCACTCTGTGACGTGGAATGACCTGCAATTTCAATTCAATACGTTTAAAGGCTGCAAGGGTGCCTTCTGAACCAACGAGCAATTTGGCCATATTGTGGCCTGAAGGATCAATGGTATCGAGATTATATCCCCCCACCCGCCGCATCATTTTCGGAAACCGGTTCTCTATTTCCGATTGTTCGCGCCTACCTATATCCCGAACTGTTTGGATAATATCTAAATAGCGTGGCGAGTAATCTAGATCAGCGAAATTAGCTGGGATATCTTCGAACCGAATATGCTCTCCGGTCGACAACATTCCGTCGATTGCAGAAACATTATCCACCATGATACCGTAATGAATTGACCTTGCTCCGCACGAATTATTTGCAGCCATTCCTCCAATTGTTGCTCTGGAAGCCGTAGAAATATCGATTGGGAAGAACAAACCGTGCGGTTTAAGAAATGCGTTTAATTTATCCAAAATAACACCTGGTTGCACTAAAACTTTTTGCTGTTCTGACTGAAACTCTAAAACGGCGTTCAAATATCGCGAACAGTCAATTATCAATGCTTCGTTGACTGTCTGGCCACATTGGCTAGTGCCTCCACCTCTTGGCAACATAGGGACCTGATGGTCAATTGCTATTTCCACTGCTCGAACAAAATCCTGCTCCGTTTTCGGAATCACCACACCGATTGGATCAACTTGGTAAATAGACGCATCCGTTGAATATCTTCCGCGATTGAAAGAATCAAAATAAACCTCACCTTCAATTTCACTCTCGAGAAGAGATCTGAAACGAGCATCAATCGAAACAGAGGGAGAACCTGCCATTTAACGCGCTTTCTATTTTTTGTTTATACTAAACTAACTCTCAGATCGTTTTACATCAAATAACGTTTTTTGTGCTTCCGAATTATCGGTTAAATTAGCTATTTCCCTTGTTCCTGTTTCGACAAAGTATTATAAGCGCCACCCACGGTCGGGGAGTAGCTCAGCCTGGTAGAGCACCGTCTTCGGGAGGCGGGGGCCGGAGGTTCAAATCCTCTCTCCCCGACCATTAACTTGTTCAGCTCTCCTATTGGGCATTTTCGCATTTAGCCGTTACAAGTTTGATCGATCTTTGCCCTCTCACACTCAAGATCGATCTGAACAACACATGCCTCCTCTAATTCGAATGCCGAACGGCCCCTTTCCAGATACTGCGGGGAGATCAGTTTACCTTGGCGGATACACTTGCAAATACAACGCGAGTTACCCCTTCCTATCCGACGCACGCTGATCACTGTGGTTCAGTTCCATTAGGCTATTAATGACACGACAGTTGATACACTTGGATTGAATGAGTCGCCGGCAAGTGTCTTTTTCGTAATGGCCCATATGGATGTTCTTCTTGAAAGACACACCTCCTTACCTCTTTGGCTATGCTTGAAAACTTGAGTAAACAACTTGTTCGTGAATATCAAAATATTTGTTCGCCTAATGCCCCTATATATCTTTACTAGGACTGAGAGAACTTACCCAGTGCAAACCTCAATATTCAAAGTACTCATTTAAATTTATACCGTTTGTTCAATAGTAACAGAATCACCAGCGAGTCGTGTTTGGCGGATATCTCGAACCTCTGAAGCTTCAAACCGCCGACCTCGGTGCATGGTCACTCGATTATCCCAAATTACGAAGTCATATAATTGCCAGACATGAGAGTAAACGAAACGCGGCTGAGTGGCGAACTCGATGAGATCCCGCAAAAACATACGAGATTCTGGAATACTCCAACCTTCAATTAATCCCGCATGCGAGGATAAAAACAATGAGTTCTGTCCCGTGACCGGATGTTTTCGCACTAACCTTTGGCGAACGGGCTTTAGAGCGTCGCGTTCTTTTTCATTTATACGATCGAATCCCAGGGCTTCTCGTGAATATATTTGAGAGTGATGACAAACCAGCTCTTCTATTTCATCTTTAGTCCTTTCGTCTAGGGCTGCGTAGGCCGCACGCATATCAGCAAATTCCGTATTCCCGCCCCACGAAGGTACTGCGCGGCTGGATAGAAGTGAATATTTGGCCGGGACTGGGCGGAATGAACTATCCGAATGCCACAACCGGTCGGCTAATTTAAACTGGTGAGCACGCGTGTCTAACTTTAGAGGTATTCCTGAATCATCGACGTTCGAAAAATCACCTATTCCTTTAGCAAGAGTTCGGGTTTGCTCCAGTGTTCTAAAATGAATTTGACCTCGGCCACTGCCACGCCCCTTCTTTTCTATTTGCCCAAAATGGAGAGTAAAAGCTAGTTGCTCATAATCCGAAAGTTGTTGAGCTGGAAAAACTAATACGCCAAATCTATCCATATTTTCCTCGATAGAAGAAACTACCTCCGGTGGCAATTTTTGTTTGCAGTCCAGCCCCGATACCTCTCCTACAAAGTTTGCTCCAATGGGCCGAATTGAGATTTTCATTGTACAAATTCCTTATTTGTCACAACACTTAGAATTCACACCAATTAGTTATTAAGGCTTCTTTGAATGGTATATATATTTAGAAAAACCAAGTCGGTTTCGTTTTCTTCGAAAAAGTCGAATTTAAATTCAACGCTACCTGGAACACTAAAGGATAACAAGATAGACCAAAATAAATTGGCACACGTAATTAATTTAACTTTGAATTAACTAGGTTCTATCTAATGATACTAGACTGATTTAAATCCCGTAGTTTTTATTTTAATTATTGGTCTCTTAAAAATTCTACCCAATTTTAACAGAAAGTCGTTTCACGATGTTTTCGAAAGCAAAAACAACCGAGAAAACGAGCCGTATCGGATCTTTCCAATACATGGCGCCATTAACTGAGCACTCATTATTCCGAAACGGCAGGGTGCTTACACGTCGTGATCCGGACGGTAGTGACGCAGGTCGGATAGGGATGGAATTGGAAACTTACAATATGCCAGTCCAAGATGCTCGAAATTTAAGAGTATCTAATCAGCGCAATTTAAAGCAAAACGGTTTTGAACTATTCGAACATGAATTGACCAAACCTAAGCTTGATTTCCTTGATCATGATCAGGTTGTACGAAATTATTATCCTGATTGTGTCGAACTAGTGCGTGAAATCAGTAAAGCCCGTCTCGTTGTCGCATTCGATCATAACGTTCGTTCTGCTTCAGGAAAAAAAATCAAACAACGGATTAAGGGTGGTCAAGAAATTCAAGGTCCGGCGCATATTGTCCACGGGGATTACACGTTGACCAGTGCACCTCAAAGACTAATGGATCTGACCAAGCCGCCGAGCATAAATGACACGGTAAAAACGCTATTAAATAAGGGTGAATCGCTTCTTGATTCTAATCAAGTTAGCGAAATAATAAGCGCTGGGCGGTTTTCTATAATTAATGTATGGAGAAATATTGCGCAAGAACCGGTTCAAACAAACCCTCTAGCTCTCTGCGATGCTACAACTGTGCACCCTAATGACCTAGTAGTATTTGAAATTCACTATAATGACCGTGTGGGCGAGAATTATTTTTCGAAACATAACGATTCTCACCAATGGTACTTTTACCCAAACATGACTTACAGCGAGGCTTTACTCATAAAGCAATGGGATTCTCAAGGTACACTCGCTCAATCGAACGGCAAGGTTTCGGATTTTGCCGAATCCAACGAACCTTGCACTTTCAGTTTTCATAGCTCATTCGAAGATCCCAAAACACCCCTAAATGCGCCCGACCGTTGGAGTATTGAGGTGCGGTGTGCAGCTATCTACAATTAATAGGCAATCAGGTTCAATGAAAGTTTAATCATGATAAAACCCAAAGGTCGTGTGATTATGATTTCCGGCGCCAACCGAGGCATCGGTATGGCCATAGCCCAAAAATTATATGCCGCCGGATTTAGCCTTAGCTTGGGAGCAAGGAACCCAAACTCGTTGACGGCAATAACGGCTGAATGGGAAAAAAACCGGTTTATCATCGATCGATATGATGCAGAAGACCAGAAATCCCATAAGCAATGGGTAGTGAACACCGTTCAACAATTTGGACGCTTAGACGGACTCGTAAACAATGCCGGCGTTGCGGAGAGTGTTTCCGTAGAGGATATGAAGGATGACTTGTTAGATCGAATGTGGGCAATTAACGTTAAAGGTCCGTTATCTATGACCCGCACTGCCCTGCCCCATTTGCGTCGCTCTGGCGCGGGACGCATCATTAATGTCGCTTCGTTAGCGGGTAAGGCTGTATACGATAGTGGTATAGGTTATTCGATGACTAAATTTGCGGCCGTGGCTCTTTCACACGCGACAAGGCACGCTGGCTGGAACGATGGCGTAAGATGCACCGCTCTTTGCCCAGGGTACGTAGCCACGGATATGACCGCAGAAGTTACAAGTTTACCTCGCGAAAAAATGATAGAGACTGAAGATATAGCCGAAATCATTCGAACTATTTTAACACTATCGAATAACGCCTCAATAGCAGAACTAATGGTTAATACCCGAAATGACCTGATGATGTAATAAATTCGGCTATAAAAAAGTTTTCTCCATTGCAATCACCACTCTATTTTACTTCTGGTTATCACTTTTCTAAGTCAGTTTCGCCAGAAGTGCAGGCGGAATATGGGGCACTGGATCTGATTTTTTCCAGCTAGGCAATACCTCTATTTGCTCCATCCATCGCTTGATATTTGGATAATTCTCGAGTGGCAATTTCTGAACAGCATGCAAATGCATCGGGGATGCTACTGCAATGTCGGCAATAGTAACGTGTTCGCCACAGAGCCAGTCTCCACCATTTAGAGCAGAGTCAAGCACCGAAGCGCGAGAATGAAAGCTTGGAGCATGGTTCTCGAGGATCGTGGCATTGGGGCTGTCGTCAAGCATAGGTTTGACTACATTTTCCACCAAATAAACATAACAAGCATCAAACCATTTACTTGACTCCCATAAAAGCCACCGGGTGATGTCAGCTCGTGTTTTTGCGTTATTTGGGTAAACAGTTTTGTTGCCGGTTTTTTCTGAAGCATAAACAAGAATTGCATTAGACTCCCAAAGTCTAAGGTCACCATCCACAAGGGCTGGCAATTCTGCGTTCGGGTTTATCTCGGTAAACGCCGGAAGTTTATGGTCTCCTCCAAAATAGCTAAGTCTTTCTTCTTCATAGTCCGCGCCTATTAAGTCCAGCCCGGCTACGACCTTACGGCAATTTACCGTAATCGGATCTATATATAGTTTCAAATCTGTCCCTCCCCTGGCGTAGGTTTTTACGGTTAATCCTGTGTTAGAAAGAAATTCAGATTCACAACTTAGTCAGACAATGCCTAAAATCAAAACAGTTTTTTGTTGGGAAAATTATAAAAAGCCATCCGATTGGCCACGTTCAGCGCATCTCTTACACACGTATAAAATTTCACTTTAGCTACCAAAACCTTTTAAACGCATTTACAAACAATTAAAACGTTCGTAGCCTTTGCCATCCAAAGAAAGTTGATTTCTGCATTTTCTCTTCGCTTATATTCTGGGCTACAGTTACTTTAGATATCAGGACTAATTATGATCAATATATCCCAGTCTTTCGATCCCCAATTCGTTGAGTGGCGACATGTCACAGACCCAGATTGTCACGAATTTAAGGTTGATTTCGAGTACAGCCTTCTCGGCTATGATATAATTAATGGGCGGTTAGATATGTTGCTTCGTTATGGTAAAAGGGGCTATTGCAGGCGCCATAGACATGTAGCTTCTACAGTTACTCTAGTTTTAGAGGGGGAGCAGCATCTAACTGAAATACAGCCGGACGGATCTTCAAAAACAGTTCTCCGCACGAAAGGTGATTATGCTCTTGCTAGCGCTGATGCTCTGCCTCATGACGAGCGGGGCGGAGACGATGGGGGTACAGTATTGCTCTCCATGCAAGCATCCGACAGTATTTTATTTGAATATTTTGACCACAATATGAAAAATGGGTGGACTCTTTCTATTGAACAATTTGTTCAAAATTGGAAAGACGGCATCATTCATGGGACGGCGCCCAAGCGAGCACAATCTGCTGCCTAATTTATATCTGCGGTAAAGTTCTGGCACGAATTGGTAATTATCCATCCAAATCTAAACCAGCATTTTAAAAAACTAGGAAACTGGCAGAATTATATAATGTACTAAGATTTCCGAGCCAAATTGCGGATTTTGTGGCAAATATGGTTGTGGACTCGTTATAATAGGGTTTGCGAAAATTCCTTTTTGCTCTAAAGAAACAATAGTTTCACCAAACTTCCGTTCTTCAAAAAGGTCGCTGCGTTGAGAAACTAAAACTACTCCCCCAGGACTAACTAATCGTGCGAACTCGCGCAATACCGCCTCGCTATCAGGAACATAGGTTAATACTCCGACGCAGATAAGAGAATCATATGTTCGGTCCGCAGCGGGCAGCGGTAATCTATGCAGATTAACCTGCTCTAAATCCGTATAGATTTTATATTTCTTAGCTTCGTCCAGTGAGATGACGGAGAGATCATAACCATCTATCCATCCGGTAAAACCCGCATTCCGTAATGCCATGCCTGAGAGCCCCGTCCCGCATCCAACATCAAGAACTCGATTAAAAACGGCAGGAGCATTTTCTAACAACAAACGCGCCGTTTCCTGCGGTGCAAGATAACCCCATTTATCCAGAGTTTCATTGTAATTTAAAGCCCAATCATCATAACTCTTTTGAACGTCTTCAGGCGAGGTGCTTCCCTGTCTTAACCAGCTATGATCATTTACATTCTGCATTTCTTTATGTTTATGCATACCCTATAGCTCGTCAATGCTCGAACTAACTCTATTATCTAGGCATCACAATGATGGTGGGGGGGTAAGTTTGTATTTCATAACAAATTTTACTAGGCATCTTATTATTTAGAACCTATTATTCTCCTGTCCATCAAATCCGAAATGTCGTTCTCCGATAGCCCCAATCCGCGTAGAATTTCGATATTATGCTCTCCAACTTTTGGCGGCTGCTTAATAACATTTGGTCGTTTGCGCTCTTCACCAAATTCAATCGGAAGGGCAGGCAACCCTGCCCACTTGCCACCTTCACCACCAAAACGGGAGACAAAAACGTCAACGAGTCCTCCTGTAGCCAAAAGATGCGGATCCTCAAAAAGATCCCCTGGTTGCCCTACTCTAGCCCAAGAAATTTCACTTCGTTCACATCGTTCCTCAACTTCTTCTTGCCCATATTTTGAAATTACCTTTTGCAACTCTGGAATCAGCCATTCTCGCTCAGCGAGTCGTTTGATATTAGTGTCCAACCTGGGATCATTAGCAAGTTCTTGCAATTCAAATTCCCGGATAAACCGCACCCATTGCTGATCAGAGGTAACGCCAATGAACAGTTGGCCATTTTCCGCGGTATCAAACACTTCGTACACGGCCCAAGCACCTCTTCTGGCCGGCATTGGTCTGGCTTCTAGACCGGTAGCTGCCATTCCTGCCATATGGGTACTCATAAGAAAAACAGAACTCTCAAATAGAGCGCTTGATACCCTTTGGCCCTTGCCGGTAATAGACCGCTCCCGTAATGCAGCTTGGACGGAAATTACACCAAATAAAGCCCCCAAAATGTCAATGACCGAAGCCCCAGCACGCAAAGGTTGCCCCGGTGGTCCGGTCATCCAAGCAAGACCGGATTGGAATTGTACTACTTCATCCAACGCCGGACGGTGTTCGTATGGACCAGCTAAGTAACCCTTGAGTGCAAGATAGATAAGGTGATCATTCAACGGAGCTAAATCATCGTATCCACATTTAAGTCTTTCCATCGTTCCCGGTCCAAAATTTTCTAAAATAATATCTACATCTCGTACCAAACGATGTATTATCTTTTGTCCATCCTCTTGTTTAAGATCAATTGCCAAACTTCGCTTATTTCGGTTAAAACCAGCGAAAAAGCCGGCCCCAAACCCTCCCAAGCGCCGTGTTCTATCGCCATCCGGCGCCGGCTCCACTTTTATGACATCCGCACCGAGTTCAGCAAAAACCAAACCTGCCGTCGGCCCCATGACAGTGTGGGAGAACTCGAGGACTCTAATCCCGTCCAGAGGCCTTTCGCTCATTAATGGTGAACCACTCGACGGAACGCCTCCAAGCTTCCCGCATGAATAAGTTCGCCTGGCAACTGATGGCCCACTATATCCTCGGCCATGCGTCCGACCTCTATGAGGTTATCCAAATCTACGCCGGTATTTATGCCCATTTCTTCACACAGCAAAACCAACTCTTCGGTGCAAATATTACCAGCAGCCTTTGGTTGACCCGCAAAAGGGCATCCACCCAACCCACCAACGGTTGAATCAAAGTGCCTTACACCCATTTTGAGTGCAACATGGGCATTGGCAACGGCTAAACCGCGGGTGTCGTGCAAGTGCAAGGAAATAGCCATCTCGGGCCAGCGACTTCTAACCTCACCTATCACTTTTTCGATTCTATGGGGCGCCGCCCATCCCATCGTGTCCGCCAAAGAAAACAAATTAATTTGCGCGCCCGCTTCTTTCGCAATTTGCAGTCCATCTTCCAACGTTCGAATCACTTGCCCCGGTTCGATATCACCCTGATAATTGCATCCAAAGGCAGCCATAATACCCAATCTATTAACTGGAATATCATAGCTCAAATGAGCGTACGTTTGACGTTTCATAGCCGCCAAGTTTTCCTCATGGGTCCGGTTAAGATTTTTCTTAGTAAAACCTTCAGAGGCCGTTAAAGAGATTGAGCCTGACAAAGTTAATTTATCTTGATATTTTCGAGCTCGGTCTAATCCATTCCCGTTAAAATACAAACCCGTATACTCAATACCATCTAGCTTCGTAAAGCCCTCAACAACAGCTTCCGCATCCGCCCAACCGGGAACCAGACGGGGATTAACAAAAGAGCAAGCCTGAATGTGCCGCAATCCGGTTTGCGATAGTGCATCTATCAATCTGATTTTATTAACTGTTGAAATAGGGCCTGGTTCAATCTGAAAACCTTCTCGCGGTCCCTCTTCATGAATTTCTATGTATTTTGGAAGGTCTGTCCCCACAACTTTTCTCCCTCGGGGTTGCCAATAAATCAATACGTCCACATTATTTTAAAATAAATCTGCTGATATAATCTTAATACTCTTACAAAATTGAATTCATCAATCCACCCATATTCGTATAAGTATGCAAATGTTTCGTAACAAACTATTTTAAAGAGACCGCAAAACTTACAAAAAGAGAAAGTCGGCGTTAAAAAACTACAACCGGTCTTAATTTGTTCAGCTCATACCTGTTTCTAAGTTCAGCGGCATAACCCTGAAAGGGATTTCTTTTAATTTCCAGTAGCGATTCTTTTATTCCAAATTCAATTTGGCAAATCAGATGCCAACACTGCCGAAACAGCTTCCTGACTTTCTTCTATTGTTAATCCAGCTCTTTCTTGCTGTAACAATAAAAATGATCTGCTGTCTCGGTGTCCCCACCCTCTATTGAGCGCTTCACGCATTTCTTGTTGGGCTAAATTTATTAAGCGCATAGGAACCTCCATATCTCGCCCTAACTCACAAGCTAAAGAAATATCCTTATGAGCGAGCTTAAGCGCAAAATTTGGCGGATCATAATGGTTTGTCAAAAAATGATCACCTAAACTATCGAAAGTGCGAACTCGCCCTCTCGCTCCCTGCCGGATAGCATCCCAAAGGGCCAGAGGTTCGACTCCCGCTTTCACTCCAACGGTAAATACCTCTGCAATCGCACATTGAATGGCGTATCCCGCACTGTTATGAACCAATTTGGCAATGGCACCAGCTCCAATGGGTCCGATATGTTTGACTTGGTCACCCATTGCATCCAAGCAAGCGCGATTCTCGTGAAAAATAATCTCATCTCCTCCAACCCAAATAGCCAGTTTTCCGGATTTCGCACCTTTCGGTCCACCGCTTACAGGTGCATCGAGAAGATGGGCACCCCGCTCTTTAAATTTTGCATGAATATGACGTATAAGAGTGGGAGAATTAGTTGATAAATCAAAGAATACTTTACCTTTTTTCACTCCGGCGATGAGACCATATTCAGGATCAAGAGCAACCGCCTCTACTTCCGGAGGGCCGGGTAAAGAGGTCATGATTATATCACTACTTTCAGCAACCGCCCGAGGAGATTCAGCCCAACTAGCGCCTGCATTTAGATGTGTTTTCGCTATCTGTCGGCTAATATCGTGAACAACTAAATCAAACCCAGATTTTTGAAGGTTACTAGCCAAACTAGCCCCCATCGTTCCGAGCCCTATGAACCCTATCTTCATTCAACTTACCTCTCTAATTTATAACCCAAAGATATCATTCGCATCTCCTAATAACCTATCTATTTTTGGAACGCCGGCATTACTTCTTCCGCAAACAATTTCATTGAATTTAAAACTTGGTGCTGTTCCAAATCACCAAACCAAAAATTTGCATTAAAATGGTCTATTCCCATAGCACCTTGAATTTCGCGTAATTTTTGAATGCATGTGTTTGGTGTACCCATTACAAAATACCTGTCAAGAAGCTCTTCATTAGACGGTTCCTCGTCAAAAGGAATAGCCAGCGCACGACCTTTTTCTACACGTTCCAGACCTTGACGTAGGCTCAGGGTTACTCTCATATTCCATCGTGCCTGATCTACAATTTCGGAAAGCTCTGATTCATCCTTCGTAACATAAACAGCTCGCTGTGTACTGACTCGTATCTTTTTCTTTTTTTGTTCATCAGGAATCATTTGGTCAAACCCCTGACGAAACTCCCGTAATCGTTCAAGAGATACGCCAAAACCACCTGAAACTAAATTGAACCCGCGCTTAGCTATTGCCTTGATTGACTCTTCGCTTTGACCGACAACCCAAATCGGCGGGCGCGGTTGTTGAACCGGTGTTGGAAAAACGCTCGTTTCACCAAATCTATAATGCTTGCCCTCGTAGCTGAACGGTTTTCCTTCAAACGCTAGTAATATGATATCAACGGCTTCATCAAATCTTTCTCGGCTTTCTCCCAAGTTTGCACCCAAACGTTCAAACTCATAGACTTGATAACCGCGCCCGAGTCCCACATCTAACCGTCCCCCGCTCAACAAATCCACAGTCGCAATTTCCTCTGCAACAATCAACGGATGGTGTAATGGAAGAACCACCACCGCTGATCCAACCCTTATTCGGTCCGTTTTGGTTGCGAGGTGACTAGCAAACATGAGCGGACGGGAAAGATACCCATAGGTCGAAAAATGGTGTTCCGCACACCAAATGCTCTCAAAACCAAGTTTATCCGCAATTTGGGCAACCTCTATACCGCGAGCAAAAATCTCCTGGTGGCTTTTTGCTGTCGGGGATTGAAGTAGTAAAAAAGTGCCAAAATCCATAAGTTTTAACTCCGAAATTAGTTCGAGGTTTTCGATACGAAGCCCCTTTTTCTATCGACGAAATAGGCGCAAATTTTTCATGATGCACAATCCGAAAATTGGCTTTTGAATAAACCATCTAGGATGAAATTAAAATCGTTACCAGTGTGCGTTTGATTCTTTTTGTTAATCGGATTTAAATTGCCGTATAAATGATTACGAACCAGAAAGGATTAAAAAATGGGAAAGCTTGAAGGTAAAGTTGCACTCATAAGTGGCGGAGCGCGGGGGCAAGGTGCCGCTGAAGCGAAAGCTTTCACGATGGAGGGAGCTAACGTGGTGTTTGGCGATATACTTGATGCCCCCGGGAAAGAAGTAGCGGCGGAAATAAAAGAACTAAACGGCAACGCCATCTATCTACATTTGGATGTAACAAACGAAAATGATTGGAACAATGCTGTTCAAACGGCTATAGCAGAATATGGAAAACTCGATATTTTAGTGAACAATGCAGGCATTGTTATCAGTAAAGCTTCTATAGAAGAAAGAACCGTTGAAGAATGGGATAAGGTACAAGCCGTGAATTCTCGAGGCGTTTTCCTCGGAATGAAACACGCAATCCCGGCGATGAGAAAAGCGGGGGGCGGGTCCATTATCAATATTTGTTCGGTAGCAGGTCTAGCTCAATCAACCCACCAAGAACCAGCTTATGCGGCTAGCAAAGGTGCGGTCAGGATTTTAAGCAAAGTCGCAGCTGCGCAGCATGCAAAAGAAAATATTCGAAGTAACGCTATTTTCCCCGGTCCAATAGACACTGAGATGGTCCATCAAGCTATGTCTGATCCAAATGTATTGGCGGAACGATTGTCGCGGGTAGCGCTCAATCGACTGGGGACGATAGAAGAAATAATCGCGGGAGTTATATTTCTAGCATCCGACGCTTCTTCTTATATAACCGGCAGCGAGTTGGTGATAGACGGTGGTGCCACGTGTATGTAACTAATGAACTAGAAGCCTAGGTCCACGCAGGGAAAAAATGATCGATCGTGCATCTAGCATCAACCCGTTTTGTATCCATATGTCTCTTTCATAAATTCCTGTGAAAATTTTCCAGAACGGAGGTCTTCCAACAGGGATTCTTTAGTTCGTTTAGCGGGAGCACCATAACCGCCGGCTCCCGGAGTTTCTATACAGACTGCCGCACTTTGGTCCACTTCCAAAGAAGCAGGTTTAATTGCCAATTCTTGCCGTCGGCCATCATCAAAAATGAGCGAAATTGAACCACGTCCGCCATTTCTGCCACCAAAAAGACCCCAGGGAGGATGAATGGCTCTTTCCCCTTGCCCAGAAAACATCATTGTGTGATCAATAGCACGATAAACACGCCGTAAACCCAGACCTCCCCTCCATTCTCCAGCCCCGCCAGAACCATCAATTAATTCATATCGTTCAACCAAAAGAGGGTATTCATTTTCTAATGCTTCAACAGGAAGGTTTGACGTATTGGTCACATGAACCTGGACGCCATCCGTCCCATCTTTATAAGATCGCGCGCCCGCACCTCCACCGATAGTTTCCATATAAAGATAATATCGACCATCGGGGCCGGTGCCAGAGAACGTAGCAACTCCGTTTGCTCCATTACTTGCGGCAATTACTCTTTCTGGGACAGCTGACGCTAAAGCACCTAGCACCACATCGATGATACGTTGACAAGTCTGGGCTCTAGCAGCAGTAGCGGCAGGGAACGACGCATTTACAACGCTAGCTTTTGGAGCATTTATTTGCACTGGTTCCAACATCCCGTGGTTAGTGGGACCGTCAGGATCAATAAGTACTTTTAAAGCGAAAAGAACGCTTGCTTGAAGGCCTGCAAAACTATTATTCATATTGCCTTTGACTTGATCTCCCGAGCCAGAAAAATCAAATGAAATTTCCTCACCGCTTTTCTGTATATTCACAACCACCGGTATGTTTTCTGTACCCATGCCGTCATCGTCAAGTACATCTTCAAAATGGTAATCACCATCGGGTATTTCAGATATTCCAGCACGCATACGCCGAGTTACAGCAAGAATAATTTCCGAACAACCTGCTGCAATTTGATCTTTAGTCCATCGCCTAAAAAACTCACTAAGCCTTCTAGTCCCAAGTCGGTTTGCGGCTATTTGGGCCATGTAGTCACCCCGACGCTCTCGGGGGACTCTAACATTCAGAAGGACCAAATCTAGGATATCCTGTAATATCTCACCGTCTTGGACAATACGTATAGGCGGTATCCTCAGACCTTCTTGGTAAATTTCTGTCATACCGCCAGCCATTGACCCTGGCGCCATGCCACCAATATCAGAATGATGCGCTATATTAGAAATGAATAAAACCAACTCCCCATCACGAAAAATTGGCGCCAAAATAGCGACATCCGGCAAATGCGAACCTCGACCAACGAACGGGTCATTAGATAAAAACATGTCCCCCGGACTAATCTTTTCAACCCCATATCTATCTAATACAACTTCGACGAGTCCCAGCATTGATGCTAAATGCAGTGGTAAACTTTCTCCCTGAACAACCACGCGGCCTTGGGCGTCAAAAATAGCAGCACTATGATCGTGCCGTTCTTTGATGTTAGTAGAATAGGCGCTTTTCATTATCGCCAAAAACATCTCATCACAAATGCTCATTAGTCCATTACGCATTAATTCTATTTCAATTGGTGTTAATTTCACCATATCTAAACTCCACGGTTCCCAGTTTCGAGCACCAGATTACCCCAAACATCTACAGTCGCTTTGTCATCGGGAAACATCAAAATCATGCTGTCCATTTGTTCTATTACTGCTGGTCCACTAATAGCAATGCTCGCCTCCAGATCCGAACGCTGATAAACAGGTGTATCCACCCAATCACCTTTACCGAATGCCACTTTCCGCCACTCCATTGGCTCAATCCGAGAACCTTGATTTATCGTCGGGAGAGGAGGTTTGGATAAAATACCGGTAAGTTTGACACGTATCCCTACCATCTCAATAGGTTCCTTTGCTTGAGCAAAACCGTAGGCAACCTCGTGAGCGGAATCAAACTTCCGACGAATACTCTCCATAGCAGCGGTCTTAAACTCTTCGGGATTCACAGTAATGGATAATTCAAAATTTTGCCCAGCATAACGCAAATCTAACGACCAAATACTTTGACGAGCTTCATCATCGATCTTCTCCGCCTCAAACCATGCATTCGCTCGATTTTGTAAATCCGCCACGGATGAATTTAAAACTGACTGTGCATTTCCTTCAAAAGGCACAAGAATCGGATGTACTAAATCTGTTACTAGGTCAGAGCTAAGAAGCCCTTCTGCACAAAGAATTCCGGGATTCGGTGGTATTATAATTCTTTTAATTCCAAGTTCTTCGGCAACATCTATGGCATGCAAAGGTCCAGCGCCGCCAAATGCAAAAAGCGCGAAATTTGCAGGATCGTGCCCCCTTTCCACTGAAATTGCCCGGATAGCCTTAACAATCACAGCACACGCGACTTGTACGATGCCCAAAGCCGTATCCTCAATACTCATACCCAATGGTTTAGCTAATCTATCAACCGCTTCCTTTGCTAAATCTTTTCTTATACTCATCCTTCCATCCAAAAGAGATTTGCTAGGCAACCGACCGAGCAGCACATTCGCATCAGTGACTGTTGCAGCGCTTCCGCCTTGCCCATAACAAGCAGGCCCTGGAGATGCACCAGCACTTTTTGGGCCGACCTTTAAAAGTCCGTCACGATCAATCCAAGCTATAGAACCACCTCCGGCACCTACCGCATTAACGTCCAATGCAGGTAATCGTAAAGGGAAACCAGCTAGTCGTCGACTATGAACAATTGAAGGTTCACCCTCAACTAAAAGGGATACGTCCGCACTTGTCCCCCCTATGTCCAAGGTGATTATATTGGACTCACCCGCAGCTTTAGCTCGATAGGCTGCGCCAAGCACCCCAGCCGCAGGACCCGAGAGCGCTGATCTGATTGGATAGCGGCGTGAAAATGTCGCCGACATCAATCCACCACCACTTTGACTAACAGTAGGTTCGGTACGAATGCCAAGCTTGAACAATTTTTCGGAAAGTCGGTTCAAATACGCGCTCATGACCGTCAACAACGCGGCGTTCAAAATAGTAGTGGAGAACCGTTCATATTCTCTAAACTCCGGGTAAACCATCGAAGAGGTCATAATTTCTACTTTGTTTCCCAATATTTCATTCAAAATAGCCGCTGCTCTCTGTTCATGTTGAGGAAAAGCATGGGAGTGAAGAAAACAGACGGCAACACAATCAATGCCCTCCACTAATATCTGTTGTGCAATCTCTCGCACCTTATCTTCATCAAGAGGTGTATGAATTATGCCGTCAGCACGAATCCGTTCCGGCACCTCAAATCTAAGCCATCTCGGCACGAGGGGTTTTGGGAAATCTTGATGAATATCATAAACTTTTGGTCTGATTTGCCTTCCAATTTCTAGCAAATCTTTAAAGCCTCGGCTGGTGATCATCGCGACTTTACCAACTTGACGTTGTATTAATGCGTTGGTGCCGACAGTTGTTCCATGGCCAAGCCGAACTATCTCTAAAGGATTTAATTTATGCCTTTTTATTAGGTCTTTAAGACCTCTCACGATAGCCTCGTCTGGCGCCTCCGGAGTAGAAGGTAATTTATAAAAAATTTGTTTATTATCGTCAGGAATACTCACTGCAAAATCAGTAAAAGTACCTCCAACATCAACACCTATATGAACAGTCATGGATTTTTCCGTTTTTTAGTTTAAATAACTCCACTTAGGGAATGTTAGAGTTCCAATTAATCAATTCTTTCCAAATTAAATTAACACCTCACAAGCCCGTAATCACGTATCTTGTCAAATAAAATCAAGGGTCTAATAACTCTATTATTTAAACTTTTTAGATAAAAGAACTTACGTTATCATGCTTTTAATCAAAAATAATTTTTTCCATCTTGCTTAATTAAGTTTTATAACAGTTTTAATTATGCATGCCATTATGTTGCTTGGAGAAAACCATGTCATGCATTGATCCGTATTCCGCCAAGGTTGCCCCATATAATTTAAACACCGAATCTGTTCCTGTTATAGACCTCGGGGGGCAACGTGGCCTGCACGATTCTGACACAATCAAAAGAGTTGCAACAGAAATTGTAAGCGCATGCAGTGATTGGGGTTTCTTTCAAGTAGTAAACCATGGCGTAAATACCGGTCATCTAGAAAGAGTTTGGAAAGCAGTTTATGATTTCTTTGCGATGCCAAAGCACTTGAAGCGAAATCTCAACCGCTCAAAGGATAATCCCTGGGGTTATTTTGACCACGAATTAACGAAGAATCAGAGGGACAAAAAGGAAATTTTCGATATTTCGCCGTGCGATAATGCGGAGTTTAATTTATCTGAAGACCCTTTTTCAGGGGCTACGCCTTGGCCTAAAACACTACCTGCATTTAAATCAGTTATGCGCAATCATTTTGAAGCTTGCGAAAGCCTATCTACCCGAATCTTGGAGGCTATATGTCTTGGACTTGGTCATCCAAAAAATCACCTGATAAATTGTTTTCAGCCCCATCATACGAGTTTTTTACGTCTGAATTATTATCCTGTAGATGACCCTTTATCCGACGTAAAATTCCATGGCCAACACGAAGCAGGTCTTGGCGTACATCATCACAGTGATGCGGGTGCAATTACAGTGCTTATTCAAGATAGTGTCGGGGGTTTACAAGTGTACAAAGACGGAGTTTGGCATCCCGTTCACCCAGTGGAAGGGGCTTTTGTGATTAATATAGGGGATATGGTTCAAGTATGGTCAAACGACGTTTACCGAGCTGCTCTTCATCGCGTTATTGCTATGGAAAGTCTAGACCGTTATTCAATTCCGTTCTTTTTCAATCCCTCATACGAAACTGTGGTTGAACCTCTAGAACCTGACCTAAAAAATAAATTATATGAGGGTATTCATTGGGGCACATTCAGACGCAAAAGAGCCGACGGTGATTATGCAAATTTAGGCAAAGAAGTTCAGATAAGTGACTATATTTTAAAACGCTGAAAAAATAATGATTCGTTAACCCAACCATTTTTCACAAACAATTAAACAGGATGCCGAGCTATTAATTGCCGCGCAATTATAAGTCTTTGCAATTCGTTCGTGCCTTCGCCGATAGCTAGTAAAGGAGCATCCCTATAATATCTTTCAATATCAAACTCTTTTGAATATCCGTACGCACCATGCAAGCGCATAGCCTCTAGGCTATTATGTAAGGCGGCTTCACTAGCAGCTAATTTTGCCATTCCAGCTTCCATATCACACCGTTCGCCCTGATCATAGGCATGAGCAGCCTGCTCTGTTAGTAATCTTGCAGATTCAAGCTGAGTAGCCATATCAGCAAGTTTGATTTGAATAGACTGATGCTCACAAATGGGTTTTCCAAACGTTTTTCGAACTTGAGAATATTCAACGGATTTCATTAGACAAGCTCTGGCAATGCCTACCCCACGCGCCGCAACGTTTATCCTACCAAGTTCCAAACCGCTTAAAATCTGCTGCAAGCCCCTACCCTCAATTCCTCCAACAAGATTTTCACCTGGAACAAAAAGATCGTTCATTACAAATTCACCAGTATCAATTCCTTTATAACCGAGTTTCTTCATCCTTTTCTCGACTGAAAATTCTTTGCTTTTTTCGACTAAAAATAAACTCATACCTTTATGTCTAGGTTCGGCATCTGGATTTGTCTTAGCCAAAACAGCAAGAATTCCGCCCTCTACAGAATTGCTTATCCATGCCTTCGCACCGTTCAAAGAATATCCATTTCCAGACTTATCAGCCCTTGTTCGAATCCCCTGCAAGTCGGTACCAGCATCCGGCTCGGTTAACGCAACACCACCACGTAACTTGCCCGCTGCAAACTGCGGGAGCCATTTTTCTTTCTGTTCATCTGTTCCAGCTCGTTCAACAGCTGCCGCCATAATCAAGTGAGAATTAAAGATACCTGATACGGACATCCAAACGGTGGATACGCGTTCGACTATCTTTGCATAAGTTGATGCCGACAGGCCTAAACCTCCGTATTCAACACCAATTGTAGCGCCAAAAAGCCCCATATCAACCATTTTATCGACAATTTCCTGTGGATAAATATCATCCGTTTCGAGAGCATGTGCATAGGGTGCAACATCACGCTCAAGAAATCGATCCACGCTTTCAAGTACCATCCGCTCCTGTTCTTCACGTTCCTCAGTACCAAAGTCTTCCGCTGCTGCCATTTTGGTCCTCTCGCCTTTGATAACTTTTTATTAAAACTTTTTAGTATCTCTAGTAGTTTGGAATTTTGAATTTTACTTATTCATTTTGAAAACTCCCTTTTTCTTAAAGGGGGTAGCCATCTTTCTGCATTAAATTCAACTCTATAGTTATTTATCTATTCCATGTCCCCGTTTAGGGACCAACATCGATCGGTCAAAAGTCATAAACGTTGTACCATCGGCCTTTTTGCCAGTAGTACGAACGGATACAATACCTTGTGTCCGTCGGGATTTAGATTCCCGCTTGCTTAGGACTAACGACTCAGAATAAATCGTATCCCCAACAAAAACAGGAGCTGGTAATTTTATATCTGTCCAACCTAAATTAGCGACGGCTTTCTGACTGATATCACTCACACTCATCCCAGCAACCATTGAAAGCGTCAGACAAGAATTAACCAACGTGCGCCCAAATTCACTCTTCTTAGCATACTCAGAGTCGAAATGAAGTGGGTGGGTATTCATGGTTAATAGTGTAAACCAGGAGTTGTCAGCCTCATTGATGGTCCTTCCAGGCCGATGTTCGTAGACATCCCCAACGATGAAGTCTTCGTAATACCGGCCGATATCTTCTCTAAACCGGCGGCCTGCGCTGGAATCAGAGATAGGAGTACTTGCATAGCTCACAAATTAATTCCTCAATCTGCTCCCGCCACCCTAAGGGCAGGCGGATTTGACTTAGTTAAATCCAACATTTCTACAACCGATAAGGTTTGATCCAAACGCAAGAGAGCGTCAACAAGTTTAGTTCTTTGTGAAAGATCCAAATAGGGGGAAACAAGATCATCAAATTTACTGCGAGCGTCAGAAGCCGTCATAAAATTACTAGGTTCACCTTTGGGCACAACCACCTTTTCTTCAAAAATCCCCCGAGGTGTTTTTATTCGAACCACACCAGCCATGTTTTTTGGGTATTCCGATTCGGCCCAGGAATCCGTAACGGTGCTAAATTTTTCCGCTAAAGATAATGTATCATTATCATTTAAATGTTTCGCATAATCATCCCAGCCCATCGTGCCCTGACGCATTACGACCGCCCCACAAAAAGGCATAGAAAATTGTCCATCAACAGCACCGATTGGATACCGTTTTACCTCGTCCGTTTCGCCAATGATTCGCCAACCAGTATGTGGCAAACCTACTTCTACTGATTCTATTTCCTCTAAGCTGATATCGTTACTAGAGCGAGCCACAGCTAATGCCCCCATAGCAGAGTGACTGTACCGACATGAGGGATATGGTTTTACGGCTATATTCATCGTTTCCCAAACGAGCCCAAGATCAGCAGCCGCTTTAGCTACCTCCGGATTTGGAGCATAGGACTGAAGGAACCCATCTTTTCCCTCGATAGAACCGGCCGGACCAACAAAACCTTCGGCCGCAAGAGACGCCGCTAACAAACCGTTATGAGCCGCATAGCCGACCTGAAATCTTTTAGTCCAAGCTCCATCTGCCAAGAATCTCATAGATCCCGATGTTTGACATTCTGCTATACCAAGTGCCCGCTCAATACCGTCTGCGTTGAGGCGAAATATTCTGCCCACCGCCGCAGCAGCTCCAAAGGCTCCACAGGTGGCAGATGGATGATAACCTCTTTTATAATGCTCTGTGGGATTTAAAGCCAAGCTTAAGCGAATCTGAACTTCATAGCCAGCAGTGATAGCAGCTATAACCGTTTTATTATCCGCATTAACCATCTGGGCTGCCGCTAAAGCCGCCGGCACTATAGGAGCACTTGAGTGGATTGAGCCCGCCGCATGGGTGTCGTCAAAATCAAGACTATGTGCCAACGTGCCATTTATCATTGCCGCCCCAGGGGGGGTATATGTCTCATGAGATCCAATAACGCGGCTCGTACCTCCTGTATAGCCCATTGCTCGGCATGCTGCTAAAAGAGCTGGCGTTGAATCGGCATCGTGCTGGGCCCGAATTGAGATCCCTATCATGTCCATAATTAGAAACTTAGTTCTTTCCACAACCTCCGAGGGTAGAGTGTCGTAGGAAATACTAGCGGTAAATTCTGCAAGTTTCCTTGTTTCAGACATTATAAATCTCCCAAATAGTCTCTTCACCAATTAGCAACAAATTAGGGTGCTATTTCAAGGACGTCAATTCAAAGGAGGACGGCGCCCTAAGGCAAAACGAAAAACCAGTCCACTGATACCTATTACTATAAAAATCCTAACTATATGGAAAGCGACAACTAGCGGCACCGCAAGACCTAGGACTTTGGCCGTTATCGCCATTTCAGGCATACCTCCAGGGGCCACCGATAAAATCATAGAAGGAACCGGAAGCTGTGTCATAATACCTACGCCCACACCAAAAAGGACATTAAGTGCGACTAGAATTGTAGTACTGATGATTATAGGTGGAATGAAGAGCTTCAAACTAATCATAATATCTCGTCGATAACGTAAACCCAGAGTGCTGCCCAACAGAACTTGAGCTAGGTTTAATAGTACGGGCGGCATGCCCGATAAATCTAATCCCATCGCAGTAACCACCGCAGCGCCAGTCAAAGGGCCTAGCATCCAAGCGTTGGCGATGCGCCTATACGCTAATATACCGCCGCAGATTGCTCCTAGACCAATTAACGCGGCGAAACCGAGAGGATCAAAAGAAATCTCGCGTATCTGGAACAAGGGATTTTTTTCTGCACCTAGCCAAGTGAGCCCCAGTGGTACAGTCAATACCACGCAAAGAACTCGAAGCGATTGCGCTAAAGCAACAGGACCGCTTTTCCCACCATATCGCTCCGCCTGTACAGACATTTCAGCGACGCCCCCAGGGACGCATGCAAAATACGCTGTCGCGGTATCTGTGCCAGTAACTCTCTCCAACAGCAACGCTGCAATTATTCCAAAGCCAACAGAAGCTAGAGCACATAAAACCATCACGCCAATATAATCGCCGACAAATAACGCGACGGCCAAGGTGAATTTAAGGCCAATACCCGTTCCTATCAATAGCTGGCCAACTTGCCTGCTTGCCCAGGGTGTGTTAGTTGGAAATCCTACAACACTCAAAAGTCCGACGCTAATGAGAGGACCGAGAAGCCACGGCAAAGGCACCCCTAAATAAAAAAATATCCATCCTCCTATGCTCGCTAGGGCAAGGGTTCCGCATTGTATGAAAATTTTTCTTACGTTGGATTTAAGGCTGGAACTCATGTCATCGATTTACTAGAAAAATCTACATCCCGAACTTTTTATCAATTTTCACTGCACATTTGCTTTCGTTACCTTCTTTTTACGCTCTGCTTATCGTAATCCATAAAACACTATAAACCGAAAATTTTGGACGACTAAACGTTTCCCAATTCTATCAATCCTGTGGATTTAAATTATTGCCTACACTGAAATCTATTCAACCGAAAAATTTTTTGATCAAAATATTTTGAAAACCAATTCCTCAGCCGACAAACCGAGATTTTAAATTAGATACTGACTTTGACACCTCTATTTCACGTCCAACTTCCTCAGTGTTATCAGTCGGTGTTGCGCCAACCTCTATTTCTTGAATGCGTACACCTCGTTTAGTGATTTTTTCGGTCGAAATAAGAATTTGGCGCATATCGTCTTCAGCCTGACGGAAGTGAGTTTCTAGTTTCACAACACGATTATCGAGTCGTTCAACATCAGTTAAGAGAATGCCCACTTCACTCTGAATGACGTCAGCTTGCTCCCGCATCTGAGCGTCCTTTAAAACTGCCCGGATAGTGTTAAGAGTCGCCATTAACGTTGTTGGAGAAACAATCCATACCTTAGCCCTCCACGATTGCTCCACGACATCCGGAAGATTAGCGTGGAGTTCAGCATAAACTGCTTCGGAGGGTAAAAAAAGAAGAGCCGATTCAGCTGTTTGACCGGGGACTATATACTTTGAAGCTATATCCTGCACATGCCGTTGAACATCATTTGCCAGTGCTTTCCGATTCTGCGCTCGGGAAACATCGTTATTTGAGCTTACAAGTGCTCGGTAACTTTCTAAAGGAAATTTCGCGTCTATAGCGATAGAACCCGGTGGATTTGGAAGATTAATCAAACAATCTACCCGGCGATTTTCTCCTATTGGAGCTTGAAAAACATATGCATTCGGCGGCAAAATAGACCTTACAAGGTCACTTAATAGAATCTCCCCAAAAGCCCCACGAGCCTGCTTATTCGACAGTATTTCATGGAGCCCTACTACCTGACTAGATAATTCTGTTATGTTTTTTTGGGCGGCATCGATAACTGCCAATCGCTCCTTTAGGTCACCCAAGACAGTTTGTTGGTTTAAATTGGTTTTTTCAATTCCTTCCCCTAATTTACGGGTTAAATCAGCCAGTTTCTGTTCTAACTTTTGACTTACTTCCCGCTCTTGCTTTTGCATTAATTCCGCCAACCGTACCTGATGTGCTGTTTGGTTTTCACCCAACTGCGCCAGTCTCCCAGCCAACTCCGCTTGGGAAGCGATTACTTCTTTTGTTAATCTAGCTGAACCACCACGATTAACAACGATAAAAACCAACCCGGCGATTACAAGAGATATCGCGATTGCTACCAGAACAATTAATAGCGGATCCATGTTTAATCCAGATGTTGACGAAAAGATTCGCTTCACAAAAATATATGGTAATAGATCTACGGTCCATTGCGAAGAATAAAACATGGAATCTTGTCCACAGAAGTAGTATAAACTAGGCTATTGGGAGTTTTAACTTCGATCTAGAACAATATGACCATATTGCCAATAATCTGGGCGCCCGATCCTACACTTAAGGCTAAATGTTCGCCTATATTAGAAGTAGACGCCGAAATACGCCTATTGATTGAAAATATGCTTCAAACCATGTACCAAGCAGCCGGAATAGGATTGGCTGCCCCTCAGGTAGGCGTTAAGAAGCGTATCATTGTGGTTGATTGCGCTCCTTCTGGTGAGAAACCTCAACCTCTGCGAATGATAAACCCAGAAATTATTTCCGTTTCTGAAGAAAAGACCACGAAAGAAGAAGGGTGCTTATCATTACCCACTCATTATGCCGAAATTACCCGGCCTGAGTCGATAACCATCAAATATCTTGACGAAGATGGTACCAGTCAAAAATTCGAAGCCGGCGGTATACTTTCTACTTGCATCCAACATGAAATAGATCATTTGAATGGTATTTTATTTGTGGATCACCTTTCTACTCTTAAACGCAATATGATTTTAAAAAAAATGGTTAAGGCAAAAAAAGATCGATATGAATCGAAATCTGAATGAACAGCGAGAAATATGAGTTCACCGCGGAAACCCCTAAAAATAGCGTTTTTAGGCACGCCTGAATTTTCTGTGCCTGCTTTTAACGAACTTATTAAATCTGAAAACGACGTCTGTGCTGTATATACTCAACCTCCTCGCCCCGCGGGCAGAGGGAAAATTATCAGAAAATCACCCATTCATGATTTAGCCGATCTCAATAACATTACTGTTAGAACACCCTTAACATTAAATGATAAATCTGAAATCGAAGCTTTTTGTGATTTTTGTTTCGATATAGCCGTAGTAGTTGCATATGGGCTTATTCTTCCCCCTAAAATCCTTGAAGCGCCTCGGCTTGGCTGCATAAATATACATGCTTCTTTATTACCGAGGTGGCGCGGTGCAGCGCCAATTCAAAGGGCAATAATGGCAGGCGACGACCATACGGGTGTCTCTATTATGCAAATGGAGGAGGGACTCGATACGGGACCTATATTAGTCAGTAAAAAAATTTCAATAAGTAAACACCTGACAAGCCGAGACTTGCACGAAATCCTCGCCAGAACGGGAGCCTATTTGATTAATTCCGCAATTTCCGGTTTAGCTCAAGGATCACTGACTGCTACACCACAATCTGAAACCGACATTACTTATGCTAACAAAATTTCGCGCGCAGACGGTCGATTAATATGGCCTCGGCCAGCGGTTGAATTAGAACGATTAATCAGAGCCTTGGATCCTTGGCCTGGCGCCTGGTGCACACTCAAAGGACAACGTCTAAAAGTTCTCCGAGCAAAGGTAGTAGACACAATAACAGCCGATAACATTAATGGGATGATCATAGACAAAAATTTGACTGTTGCATGCGGCAGAGGCGGATTAAGATTAACATGTGTCCAAAAACCCGGTAAGGAACCAATGCACGTAGAGTCGTTTTTACGCGGCACTCCTGTACCCATCGGAACAATACTATCTTAAACACTATTTTTTAGCTTAAATTCAACTTATAGATTAATCACACCAATTTCACGATGGGCCGTAAATTACCATACCGCAGCAAAATTTTTCTCTTCAATTTAATCATCTAACCACCGTGCTGAAGCCAAATTGTCAGAGGCCTTTGCCGAAACCCATTTATTTCCACGAGACGTCGACTCCAGTTTCCAGAATGGCGCTTTAGTTTTCAGCCAATCTATCAAAAAATTGCACGCCTCGAATGCAGCTTCGCGATGGGAAGAAGCGCATGCCACCAATACAATTCTATCTCCAGGTAGAAGTGTGCCATAACGGTGAATAATCAAACTCTCGTCTAAAGGCCATCTTCTTCGAGCTTCCAATTCAATTTTTAAAAGTTGTTTCTCCGTCATCCCAGGATAATGTTCCAGGGTCATGGACGTTATAACTTCGTCATCAGCCATATCGCGAACAAGGCCAAGAAAGCTAGTTATACCGCCAATATTTGTATTATCTTGTGCCAAACGTTGTAATTCTTCTCCTGGATCAAAGTCATTTTGTTGAACCCGAACAGCCATATCATCCACCAGTGACCGGGGGGAAAAACGCAATTTCATCTCCGGCATTGATTAAATGATCAAATTCAACATAGTTTTGATTGACTGCGACTCTTATTGCCGCAAGGTCCTGAAACGCATCCTCCATAGCGTTACTCCTCGTTTTCAACCAATCAATTAAACTTTGGATATCTTTGACATTAGGCGGTGGATCCACGACCTCCTCTGAAAAACCTACCCTTGAACGGATCCAAGCAAAATATAAAAGTTTCAAAGTCCAACCTCATTAAATGGTAAATAATCGACCACATCACCCTCATTAATATTGGTTATATCTTCTGGGATTTCCACCAAACCATCCGCGAAAACCATAGAGGATAGTATCCCAGCCCCGTCGGATTTGTATTTGTGAGCTACGTGACGACCTTTGGAATCAGTCTGCAAGCGCGTTCGAACGAACTCTCGACGTTGCGGTTTTTTTTGATAATTAAAGCCGGCCAAAACTTTAAACGATCTCGGGCTTTGTTCCCTCGAACCGGATAATTTCAAAATCAAAGGTCTGGCTACGCGAAGGAACGTAACCATGACTGCCACAGGATTACCAGGGAGGCCTATAAAAACGGTGTTTTTAACCCTGCCCAACGCAACAGGTCTTCCAGGTTTTATAGCTAACCTCCAGAAGTATAAAGACCCGTTTGCCTCTACTGCTGTTCGAACATGATCTTCTTCACCAGTGGAGACACCCCCAGATGTCATTATCAACTGATACTTTTCAGCTGCATTACACAGAGCTTCAGTAATTATGCTAGGTTCATCTGGCAATATCCCTAAATCTTCAACCACACATCCCAATCCCCGCAACAAAGCAGTCAAGGTAAATCTATTGGAATCAAAAATTGAGTCCGCCTCCCTGGTTGTGCCCGGTTCACGAATCTCGTCCCCCGTAGAAAATACAGCCACTTTTAATGGTGCTTGGACCGTTAAACTATTTCTACCAACAGCAGCCGCCAAGCCTATTTCCTGCGGACGCAAACGACATCCATTTTGCAATATAATCGATCCTGCCATAACGTCTTCACCAGCTAATCTTCTGTTGGCTCCTCGCTTTATACCAGGTCCAAAGGTGACAAAATCAATTTCCCTCTCACAATCTTCTTGCATCATCACAGTATCCGGGAATCCAGTATCACTACCTAGCGGCATAGCTGCACCAGTAAATATTCGTATGGCTTCGCCTCGATTTTGCGACCTTCCATAAGGTCTTCCTGCCGCCGCGGTACCAACTACTCGCAGAGATGTCTGCCTGTTTTCTGCTATATCATCAAAGTAAACTGCATAGCCGTCTACTGCCGAATTATTAAAGGGCGGTATGTTGTGCTGTGCAGTTACGTCTTCACCTAAAATACGGCCTAAAGCGTCCTTTAAAACAATTTTTTCCCGCGCCACAACCGGCTCAATAAAATCATCCAAACGAGCAATTGCTTCGTCAAGTCTAGTCAATTGGCCTTCAAAGGCAAAACAATCGTCTTTTAGTTGCGCCATAAGTTTAGATTATCACAGTCGGTTCTTAAGCCCAGTTTCATATAGTATAAATTCAACGATTTTTTCAGTATTGTCTATTTGAAAGACAGGGACAGAAACACTCGGAAGCAAAACGTCGCTAGCAATAGCACAAACTGCTGGGTCATTAGGTTGCAGTAAAGGCTTTTTATTACTCTTTCGATAAACCTCGATTTTAGAATGCTGGCTATTCTTGAACCCTTCAACAAGAACTAAATCGACAGGGCTGATTTTGCTTAATAATTGATTTAGAGACAGCTCCGCTTGGCCTCGATTTTCATGGATCAACGCCCAACGCTTAGAAGAAGATATCAATACTTCCTGTGCCCCAGAATTACGATGTTCGAATGAATCCTTACCTGGTTTGTCAATGTCGAATTCGTGATGAGCATGTTTCAAAGTAGATATAGAAAGTCCACGCCTAACAATTTTTGGTATCAAACTTTTGATAAGAGTTGTCTTCCCTCCACCACTCCAACCAATTATACCGAAAACTCTCATTTCCAACCTTCCAATGCTCTAGAATAAAATGACCACTGAAATGTTTTAAAAAGTTTCTATGCCACATATGGATTTCTCAAAACAGTGTCAAATTTACTTTATTTCTAAATCTCGAGCATTAGCATGAAGCAAACCTGATCGGAGATAATCGTAACCAGTCCAAAGCGTGAGCAAAGCCGCGGCCCAAATGCACACCTCGCCAATCAAAAGAGCAGGTAATACATCTACGGCGGCATCTCCGACAATCAGAAACCCGATGGAGATCATTTGTAATAACGTCTTCCATTTCGCTAAACGGCTGACGGGCAAGCTCGCTCTAATTTCGGCCAGATATTCCCTCAATCCTGAGACTAAGATTTCCCTCAGCAAAATGACTAAAGCTGGAAGAACACTCCAACCCGATATTTGGCCAAAAGCACACAGAACCAACAAACAAGCACCCACTAAGAGTTTGTCCGCAATTGGGTCTAATAAACGTCCTAGGGCAGACTGATGGTTTAACGAGCGAGCCAAATATCCATCAAAATAATCCGTTATGCAAGCAAGCGAATAGCATCCCAGAGCAACCCATTGAAACAAGGGTGTGCCTATCCAAATTAAAGCGACTATAACTGGGATAATCGCAATCCGGGACATCGTTAAAATGTTTGGTAGCATTTTCATAGGCGCTGTCCTGAACGTCTTGCTGAATTTATTTTTCTTTAACTAAACTATCTAAACGTCATGATGAAAATGATCATAAACGTTCTTTGCTAAGCTTTTACTTATACCGCCCACCGCCTCCAAATCAGCTAAACCTGCCGCTGACACTGAGCGGGCAGACCCAAAATGATATAATAATAATTTTTTTCTTTTTGCTCCGACCCCTGGGATCTCATCTAAAGTAGAGTAAATCACAGAACGAGTTCGTCTTTTCCTATGAGTTTGGATGGCAAACCGGTGAGCTTCATCGCGAAGCCGCTGCATATAATAAAGAAGAGGATCCCCTTCCTTAAGCGAAAATGACAACTTACCCTTTTGGTGAAAACGATCTTGATCACGGCTTCTATTAGGCCCTTTCGATATTGCAACAAATGCAACACCCGTAAGACCTAATTCCAAAGCAACATCTTCCGCCACGGAAAGTTGTCCGCGTCCTCCATCTATTAAAACTAAATCCGGCCAAACCACTTCTTCATCATTTTTTTGACTCCTAATCGCTCTAATAAAACGGCGATACAAAACTTGCCTCATCATTCCATAATCATCACCCCTTGTTCGCAGGAGATTTTCGGTTTCTATAGTCTCAGAATGCTTCTTATCAAAAGACTGATTGGATGGTTCTTCCAATCGAATATTGAATTTCCTATAAGCGTTTTTAATAAATCCCTGTGGTCCTGCCGCTATCATCGCTCCTACTGAACTGGAGCCTTGAATATGGCTATTATCAAAAACTTCTATTCTACTTGGTATTGACTTTAGTCCAAAAACCTCCGCCACGCGTTTAAGAATTTTACGATTTGAAGCCGATTCAGCTAAACGTCTGGAAAGAGCTTCACGTGCATTATGCACTGCGTGCTCAATTATTTTGCGCTTATTTCCCTTTTTGGGATTAGCTAGTATTACTTTCCTCCCAGCACGAATAGATAAGGCCGTTTGCAGGAGGTTGTGTTCAGACAACTGGTGACTAACCAAAATTGATGGTGGTGGTTTTTTATTATCATAGAATTGCCCAATAAAGGATGCTAAAATTTCTACAGAATCATGGGATTTGAGGTGGGCAGGAAAATACGCGCGATTTCCGTAATTGCTACCGCCACGAAAGAAAAAAACCTGAATACAGCTCGAACCATTATTATTATGAAGAGCTATAATGTCCGCATCAGCAATGTTTTCCACATTGATATCTTGTTGAGACTGCACTTGGGTTAGTGCCCTAATCCTGTTGCGGTAAATAGCAGCTGTTTCAAAATCGAGGTCGTCACTAGCCTCTTGCATTCGAAGAGCTAGCTGCCTCTGTATCTCACTGCTGCGGCCGGAAAGAAACGCGTTTGCCTGGCCCACAAGCTCACGATATTTGGTGGAATTGATATATTCAACACATGGGGCGGAGCATCGCTTGATTTGGTATTGTAAACAGGGACGGGTTCTGTTCTGAAAAACAGCGTCCGAGCAGTTTCTGATCAAGAACGCTCTTTGGAGTGCGATGATTGCTCTGTTAACTGCTCCCGCCGAAGCAAACGGGCCAAAATATTTCCCATTTTTATTTTGGCTGCCTCTATGCTTAACTATCTTAGGCCACTCGTGGTCCTCGGTTATCAATATATGCGGGAATGATTTATCGTCTCGCATTAGGACATTATATCTTGGCTTAAGCCGTTTAATTAAATTGCTCTCAAGCAATAAAGCTTCGACTTCAGTATGTGTCCTAACGACTTCCATTTGAAAGGTTTCGCTAATCATCCTAAATGACCTGTGGGATAATTTTGAGGATTTCGTATAGCTAGAAACTCGATTTTTGAGGTTCTTGGCCTTTCCCACATAAAGAAGATTCCCCTCCGCATCTATCATTCGATAAACCCCAGGGCCCTTAGAAAGTATTCGTGCTTGTTCTTTAACAATTGAGGCACCTCTTTCAAAGTTGAGAGTTGTCCTTGATTGATCGCCCAATTTTCTAAATCCAAGTTACTGTCATTTTTTACCAATCATAACTACAATAATATCGACCATTGTAACTGCATTAGTCCTACGATTTTTATACAATATAAAGTAATCCACTATACTTGTGGAAAAAGTTGTGGGTAACCACGAATCAATAGCCGGTCGAGCCCAGCCTCCCTCTTGATTAACAAAATTGCTCAAAATATAGGCAAACTTTCTAACTTATTGAAAAGATTGATATTTAATAGATATCAAGTTAAATTCAAACATAAAGGATATCCTACATATGACCTTATGATAAGATAGATGTTACTGCATATTACGTGCAAAAACTGGCGCGCTATTCTTGCCCGATTCAATTAGTATAAAGTATAAACTTCCACATCACATTACATTACCGCGGCAAATAAAAAACTGATGCTATTCTAAAATAATTAAATTGCTATTACCTTTCAACTTATTCATTTCAAACAGACTTTAGTTAATGGATAAATAATCTTTGGAAATTATTTGTATCAGCAATATATATCTCACTACCAATAAACTTGGCATCCACATCAATTGCTAATTGACGCTTATAAAATGGAAACGAAACCCCAAAACAGTGTACTCATTACTGGAGCTGCCAGACGAATTGGCGCAAAAATGGCGCAAGCTTTGGCATCGGACGGGTGGTTCGTATACATTCATTGCAATACCTCTGCCAATGAAGCGTCAGAATTGCTCAAGAAGATCCGGTCTTCCGAGGGTAATGGAGAAATAGTAATAGCTGATCTCGCAAAACCCGCTGATATAAACCGAATATTTAGAAAAATTTCCGAAACAGGAAATCCTCCTTTAAGAGTACTTGTCAATAATGCTTCCCTTTTCGAATATGATGATGTCGTTTCAATGACACCAAAAATGCTGGACGATCATTTTGCCGTCAATTTACGAGCACCTATGTTGTTAAGCCAAATATTCTACAACTTAGTCCCTCACGATCAAAAAGGATGTATCGTAAACATCCTTGATAACAAGGTATTAGCATTAAATCCTGACTATCTTTCTTATACCTTAAGCAAAATAGGGTTATATGGAGCAACAACTGCTTTAGCGATGGCTATGGCACCTAAGATCCGAGTTAATGCTATTGCACCAGGTATAACTCTAGAAAGTGGCAATCAGGGACAGGAAAACTTCCAAAAAGCTCGGACCGTGAGCCCACTGGGCCACGTTTCTTGTATTTCTGATATCATTAATGCTTTGAGGTTTATTTTGTCTACTAAATCCTTGAACGGACACGTCATCGCAATAGATGGCGGCCAAAGTCTTCAAAAACTGCCTCGTGATGTGGCTTTTTTGAACACCCCATCTCAGTGAAGAAAAGGCATACTTTTTTATGAATAATATTACCACAACTCTTTTTCTTCAAAATTATGAAGTAAATGTTTCTATCGGTATCCATGACTTCGAAAAAATTGCAAAGCAGCGAATAATAATCTCAGTAGAGATCAAAGTATCCAACTCATTGGCAAGTAATGATGATAATATTGAAAAAGTTTTAGATTATGATTTTTTACGGAGGGAAATTAATCAACTGATAGAAGATCGACATTTCAATCTTCAAGAGACACTCTGTCGTTCAATACTTGATTTAATTAAAATCCGACCAGAAGTTAAATCTGCTTATGTTAGCGTTCATAAACCGGATGTTTATCAAAACTGCGAGGGTGTGGGAGTTCGAATGAAATACACCAGCTAGATCTTTTTTCATCCAAATACAAAAACCAAATCCCAAAAATCAAGGCCAGACGATAAACTGAGTCGTAATATATAGACAGTAGAATAATAAAAACCCTCCTGCGACGGGTCTGGTAATAACACCCTTGACTAGGGCAATAGCCACAAATATTAAAGTAATAATAGCCATAACCCAAATATCCCCAAAAACAATCTTTTGGGGGAATACAAGCCGTTCTGTTACTGCAACAGCTCCTAAAACGCCTAGCGAATTGAATATATTACTCCCTAAAATGTTCCCAAGCGCTACCTCATTGTGACGGCGAATGACGGCTACGATCGTTGTGGCAAGCTCAGGTAATGATGTTCCAACAGCTACCATACTAATACCCACAACGGTTTCTGATACACCTAGCTGACTAGCAATTTCCATAGAACTAGCAACTAAAACCTGGGCTCCTAAAATTAACGCAGCCAAACCGAAAAGCATGCAGAACCAAGCCCGAAATTTTGAGCCAGGCAAAAACTCTATCTCACCGGCTTCCTGGGCATGTAATCCTCCTTCCGGGCTAGCCCGCCGCTCGTCATAATAACAAAAAGTCAAATACCCCATCAGACCCAACAACATCATTCCTCCCAGAGGAAAATCAACAGATCCAGCCAATGCAAGTCCCGCAACAACCATCGTTGCAATAATAAGCACTATGCAATCTCGTTTTAAACTTCGACCTCCACACACAAGTGGAGAAATAACTCCAATAATTCCAATCATCAGTAAGATATTGGCTATATTACTGCCCACAATATTCCCGATTGCAATCCCTGGTGATCCCAAAAGAATCGCCTTCAAACTTACAAATAATTCAGGAGCTGATGTACCAAAAGCAATTACCGTGAGACCGATAATGTGCGGGCTAACATTGGCTTCACGAGCGACTGCTACAGCTCCACGAATCATGAATTCTGCGCCTACAATTAACAAGCAAAACCCTGCAATAGCAAAAAATGTTGACACAACAATTAGAATTGAAAAGTTAAAATGTTCATTGTAAACAGGCCGCCTAAAACGCATGAGAAATTTAGAAAGAAGGTGAACATGCCTTCTGTAATTCCAGTATATGACACACTATTCATCCTAGTGCCTAATTTCCACTCTTACGCGGCAAAAATATTTCAGAGATTTACTAAAAAGCATGCCTTAATTGCCATTAGATTCGCTAGGTTTGTACAATCCATCTGTACTCTGTTTAAAATATTAGTTCCCATTAGAAGGGGATAGCTAAATATTTCTGGAAACTTTGCTTTGATCACGGCCGTAAAAAACAAACAAGTCGTTTTTCAACTACTATTGCATGTTGCCCCACCCAAAACACAAAATTTTGCGCAATGAGGATGATTGAGTTGTACTCTTTGGCGCGCAGTATGTAAGGCTATGCCAAGTTCAAACTGAGCATCATACGGTAAAAGCGTGCATGCTACGACTGATGGATGATCAGATCCCTTGCGTTTAACAATCATACGGGCGTTGTGACACATCTGGTCTTTCGGGGAAACCGACAAAATATCCCAACATTGTTCTGTGATTTCAGGAATATCAACTTGTTCGTTCATCTCAGGGAATAAAACCAAATCCGCTCCCTTTTGCGAATCTAGGTTTAATCCTAGCTTTTTAAACAGTTGGCCAAATCCTTCTCGAACTTCAGACTCCGATTCATTTGTTAATGAACGACCTGCAATTTTTATCTCGAAAGCGTTTTCGCTCAGCCAAATCAGACCCTCGATCATAGGTTGCCAAGTTTTACTTCCACGTTCTTTTTCATGAAGTTGCGGGTCATAATGGTCAATTGAAACTCTGATAGTCAAATTCGCTGTAGGATATTGCTCTTGCAATCTCAAGAGATTCGCCCGTTTCTGGTGCAACGGCTTCATTGCATTTGTTAAAATCAAAACGTCGAAATCATAAAGGAAAGAGTCCTCGAGCATTCCAATAAAATCGGGATTCATAAAAGGTTCACCGCCCGTAAACCCAATTAATCGCGTTCCCATTTTATAATGTATGATTTCATGCAGATAGTTCTTGATTTCAGCTCGAGTAACATAGGCTAATCGGTCATTATACGGGGATGATTCTATATAGCAATTTGTACAAGCTATATTGCACAAAGTCCCAGTATTAATCCAAAGCGTATCCAAAGATTTTAAATCAACGAAGGCTCGGGTTTCCCCATTTGCCGTTTTAAAAGGATCTCGAAATTTATTTGATTCCGAAGTGTTTTGGTTTCTACTAACGGACATACTGTTTACCCTTAGACTAATTTCTTTTTCAAAAACAATCTGCTTCTAAAATAATTACCATTATCGTATTAAATCCAACATTCAATAAACAGGTTTATTATTGTCAAATACCCTTCAAAATCATTTAGCACTATTGCCAAGCGCCCCATAGCAACATTTAATCAATCTTCCTGTTATTTGATATTGAATTAGAAAAGCCTCATGAATGAAGCACCTCTAGCCCGACCCGATAGCTCAGCCGAATTGCAAGCGCGACGTCAGGAACGCCATCTTACAAATAGAATTGGAAGCAGAGCACCAGATCTTAAGTCTGGTGCCGCTAAACAAGATGCGACCCAGCCGTTCAAAATTGTTTCCGAGTTTAAACCAGCAGGGGACCAACCTCTTGCTATTAAAGAACTAACAGAAGGGTTACAGAACCAAGAATGGGATCAAGTACTTCTCGGTGTTACAGGATCGGGCAAAACGTTCACAATGGCACACGTCATCCAGAACGTGCGTCGACCCACACTAGTACTTGCCCCCAACAAAACGTTAGCCGCACAACTATATGGGGAAATGAAAAGCTTCTTTCCAGAGAATGCCGTAGAGTATTTTGTTTCGTATTACGATTACTATCAACCCGAAGCTTACGTGCCACGAACCGATACCTATGTAGAAAAAGAAGCGTCTATTAACGAGCAAATAGACCGAATGCGCCATTCTGCCACAAGAGCGTTATTGGAACGTGAAGATGTCATAATCGTGGCCTCGGTTTCCTGTATTTATGGAATCGGAGCAGTAGAGACTTATGGGAACATGACAGTTTCTCTCACAACCGGACAAGTCCTTGATATTCGAGCGCTCATGCGGCGGCTTGTAGAGTTGCAATATCGCAGAAATGACACTGCTTTCTACCGAGGGACGTTCCGGGTGCGAGGGGATTTGTTAGAAATATTCCCAGCTCACTTGGAAGACCGTGCTTGGCGATTATCCTTTTTCGGAGACGAACTTGAAAACTTACACGAGTTTGATCCATTAACGGGCGAAAAAACTAGTGCGCTTGAGCAAGTTCGAGTGTTTGCAAATTCACATTATGTGACCCCTAAGCCTACTCTCAACCAGGCGATTCAACAAATCAAATCCGAGTTGAAATATCGCCTTAATAACCTTAACAGTAATGGAAAATTGCTCGAAGCCCAGCGGCTAGAACAGCGCACTTCCTTTGACCTGGAGATGATTGAAGCTACGGGATCTTGTGCGGGTATTGAAAATTATTCTCGTTATTTGTCAGGGAGAGAACAAGGAGAGCCTCCTCCAACACTATTCGAATATTTGCCAGAAAACGCTCTGCTAATTATCGATGAAAGCCATGTAACCGTTCCACAACTTGGTGGAATGTATAAAGGAGATTTTGCTCGAAAATCCACCTTATCTGAATTTGGTTTCCGTTTGCCTTCATGTATGGACAATCGCCCATTAAAGTTTGACGAGTGGGAAGGTATGAGACCACAAACTGTCTTCATATCAGCCACACCTGGGCCTTGGGAACTCGCCCGTACCGGTGGGGTTTTTACCGAACAATTGGTGCGCCCCACCGGGCTGATAGACCCAGTCTGCGTTGTACGAGGGACTGATAACCAAGTGGATGATATTATTGCGGAATGCCAAGAATGCGCGATAAGAAATCATAGAGTTTTAATAACTACTCTGACTAAACGCATGGCTGAAGACCTCACGGAATATATGGCGGAAGCCGGTCTTAAGGTCCGATACATACATTCGGATATTGATACACTTGAACGAATAGAAATAATTCGTGATCTTAGACTCGGCGTATTCGATATACTAATAGGTATAAACCTATTGCGAGAAGGCCTAGATATTCCCGAATGTGCTTTAGTTGCGATTTTAGACGCCGATAAAGAGGGCTATCTCAGATCGCGCACTTCACTAATTCAGACGATTGGTCGGGCCGCGCGCAACATTGACGGTAGGGTTATACTGTACGCAGATAACGTTACCGAAAGTTTAAAGTACGCTATTGACGAGACTAACCGAAGACGCGAGCGCCAAACTGCTTATAACCTTGCCAACGGAATCACTCCTGAAACAATACGAAAAAGCATAAGCGACATCCTCGAGAGCGTTTATGAACGCGGCGATCATATAACCATCGATACCGGCGAAGATGAAGGGGGATTGGTAGGTAAAGATTTAAAAACACTTGTAAACGAGTTAGAAACGCGAATGCGCTCAGCAGCTGCCGATCTAGAATTCGAAGAAGCAGCGAGGTTAAGAGACGAAATAAAAAGAGTCGAAGCAGCAGAATTAGGTATGACGCCGGACGGCAAACCCCTTCGTAAGGGTGCTATCATTCACGTAAAAACATCAGTACAAGGCCCATCAAAAAAGCAAGGGATCCACTCGCGATCAAAAACAAAACTCCGGCGTAGAACGCATTGACAAATTACCGGAGAATAACAAACGCCGCTAGACGATATGTTTTTAAACACAGGGAGTAAAAATGAAACACACAGCCATCATTACTGGAGCAGCGTCTGGTATAGGGTTTGAAACCTGTAAAGATCTTACAAATAAAAATTGGGAAGTATTTGGCATCGATTCAAATGAAGAACTATTGAGCAGAGCTGCCAAAGAAATTTCAAATCAAAATTTTAAGCCAACAACATGTGATATAACCAAACATGTAGAGATAATTAGGACGATGAAGAGGATAAGCGAACAAAAACCAACTGTAAATGCACTAATAGCGTGTGCAGGTGTGCTTCGTTTGGGCCCTTTAGCCGAAATGGCTATTGAGGAATTTGATTTAGTTTTCAATGTAAACGTTCGAGGCCTTTGGTTAACGGCCCGAGAATCATTACCAATGCTTCGTCAAGCGACGAATGCTGGTGAAAAAGCACGAATAATACTGCTATCTTCGATATCTGCACTGCGTCCAAAAATTGATTCAGGAGCGTATTCTGCATCTAAAGCCGCCGTTGGTCAGTTGACCCGTGTTCTTTCTGTAGAATGCGCAAAATACAAAATTCTGGTTAACGCTGTCGCTCCTGGAACGGTTGATACTCCAATGATACGGGATCAAAGAGATCCGGAAACCCTCGGAAATTGGCGGCCGTCGGGCCCCTCACCTTTAGGCCGGATAGCACAACCAAATGACATCGTTCGTGTAATTGATTTCCTACTAAGTGACCATTCCGATTATATAACCGGAGCTACTATTCCGGTAGACGGAGGAACTACAGCGGCCTATGTACCTCCGCAATAGATTGGCTAGAAGTCTCATACGCCCCAACACGCAGCTATGGTAGAATAGAATGTTTTAATCTTTTAACAATGCCGCGTTTTAAATCTGAAACGCTAATTTGCAGATCGAAACCGCACATAGATATCGCCAAGGTCGCCAAAAGTGGCACTGATCATGTCCCCCGATTGAATCGGCACCGGAACAGTACATGTCCCCGTGGTGACGAATTTACCGGCCTCCAACGTCAGTCCAAACGAGGATAATTCATTAACAATCCATGTTAGCGCAATAAATGGACCACCAAGTACGTTAGCGCCGTTTCCCACGTGGGGTGCCGCGTCTCCGGCCCGGATCTCGACCACTTGCTTGGAAAGGTCTCTATTCCGCCAATTCTCTGGCATGGGTGGTCCCAAAATAAAATCACGAGTGCATGCATTGTCTGCTATTAATTGAGCCTCGCCGGCGCTTTCAAAGGGAACGAAACGAGAATCTGGGATCTCTATAGCTGGGTGAAGAGATTCGATGGACGCTACCACCTCCTGTTGGCTATAAATGGATCGTTTTGGAGGGAGATCTACGGCCATACAGAACGCAAATTCTGCTTCGGCCACGGCCATCCGGTTTACTCCGAAAAATAATTCTCTTCCGCTCTCAAATGTGTTTTCAAATAGCAAACGGCCAGCTATTGGAGCACTTACACCTATATGCTGCTGACCAGCACTACTTGTAGCGGCTATTTTCCATCCCACGATTGGTTTGGCGCTCCACGCCTCGAAATTCTTCTGAATTTTATATGCATCGGCACGGTTAGATGGTTTCAAATCGGCAGGCAACGTTTTCATTACTGATCCAGATTTCCAACACCTCCAAATTAGGGTGGCGGCTTTAGTCGCTTGTTCATCAGTCAACATTTTAGGACTCCGTTGATTTACCAAATTTCGCCGTGAGGTCTAATTTCTACGTTAAAACTCCAAGCACTTTTTGGCTGCTGCGAAACGTGAAAGACCTCATCTGCAATCTCTGATGGCTTTATAAAATAATCATCGGATTTGGTTGGGTGACGCCGCCGCGTCCACCGAAGGTCTATGGTTGCATCTATGGTGACGTAAGCAACGTGGACTCCTTTTGGTCCTACTTCCCTAGCAATGGATTCTGCCACAATGCGCTGAGCCGCCTTGGCGGGTGCGAAAGCGGCATACTCGCTTTTGCCTCTATGGGCGGCCGTATTTCCGGTGCAGATGATTACGCCGGCTCCGCGTGTTATCATCGCTGGGGCGGTTAGACGTGCCAAGTGGAGAAAAGCTAATGCGTTCACCCGAAAATTGTATTCCAGATCGGCTGGGTCTATTTCTAAGAAGTTACCCCATGTTCCACCAACGGCGTTATGGATGACCACATTTGGGGGCCCCACGTCTTGGGTGATTTTTTTGATGGTGCTGGCCAACATTTTTTCATCCGTCACGTCGCATGGATAAGAGTGAGAGTTTGGTATTTGTTTTTCAAATTGTAGCAGCCGATCAGTGTTACGGGCAATCATGGCGACGCGATAGTCCTGGGCCGCGAATTTTCTTGCGATGGCCTGACCAGTTCCCCAACCCACGCCTGTTAATACGCAAATTCTAGTCAAGTATTTATGCCTTTCGTTGGTTTGGGTTCATAAACAGTAGGAGTTATGATTTTTGGTGATTTCTATCCTGTTTCCTTTCTCTACCTTGATGTATACTT
>CAZADS010000069.1:0-12185 GCA_964483985.1 uncultured Thalassobaculaceae bacterium | reverse complement strand
TTTGCTTTTCTTGTTTTACAGTTTTCTGTTTGCTTTCCTCTGCTTCTTCATTTCCGCCGCCTTCAGAATTCTCTTTGCTTTCCTCCGCCACTGCAGCTCCGCCGCCTTCAGAATTCTCTTTGCTTTCCACCGCCACTGCATCTCCGCCACTTTTAGCTTTTGCTTTATTTTTCTCGTCGTTATTTTGGGTTTTAGTTTCGTCGGCCATGCTTACCTCTTATTTTTCTGATTCATGGCCCCAATATCCAGTGTTACTGGTTTTTGGGCTTCATGTGGATGTTCTGATCCTCCGTACACTCGCAAATTACTGATCTGTTGTCGGCCAAGAGGTCCTCGAGAAATCATACGTTGAACAGCCTTTTGGATTACCCGTTCTGGATGAGCACCATCAAGAATTTTATCCACCGTTTGGGCCTTGATCCCTCCCGGATAACCGGTGTGCCGGTAATAGATCTTATTTGTTCTTTTAGCCCCTGTTAGTTGAATCTTTTCCGCATTAACAACAATTATGTTATCACCACAATCCATGTTCGGTGTGAAGGTAGGTTTATGTTTCCCACGCAAATATTTAGCGATGATCGTCGCTAATCGACCTAAGATCAAACCATCTGCGTCAATTAGCCACCATTTTTTTTCGATCTCGCTCGGTTTAGCCGAGTAAGTACCCATTAATGTAACCCTTTTTCCGAGCAAAAGCCTGTTGGACATTTATATCATCATCTTCTTGAGGTATTTAAGACCCCATGCTTCTCCAGTCAAGCGGTAATTATCCATAAAAACAATATGTTGATCATACGGTATTATAATACCACACCGATTGATGGGGTCGACACATAGACTAATACAATTTTAGATTACCAAAGCAGTAATTCAGATATTAATCCATAGATACTTCACAATATCATTCTATAGCTCTTTCTTTGATTCAAGGGATTAAACTTTCAAACTGAACCACCTCAGATAATCAACAAAACCTTTCCTAAACAATTTCATATTTCCCTTAAACGATCTTTAATATCTCACCAAATCAAGCATATTTCTTTTTAATTTCAATATTAAACTTAAGTGGTTAACTTACGAAAAAATCAAAGGATTAGAATATGGTTGATACACTCGCATGGCGTTGCAAATTTGGAGTAATTACACCATCCACGAATACTGTGGTTCAACCAGAATATAATGCTGTGAGCCCACCAGGCGTAACTACTCACATTGGCCGCATGCATATACCAGACGACAGCCTGGATGGTGACGGAGATTTTAATGAATTAATTCACAGAATAGACCTCTCACTTGAGGATGCAGTAGAACGTGTTATGACCTGCAAGCCCGACTATTTTGTTTTGGGAATATCCAGTGAAAGTATATGGGGCGGAGGATTAGAAAAAGCCGCTGAAATTGAAAACCGTATGAAACCACTGCTTAAAGGTATCGGTTTCAGTCAAGCTGCAGACGCTTTTCCGGCCGCACTTAGAGCTTTTGGTGTTAAAAAGCGAATTTCTGTAGTCACTCCTTATTTCCCCGTGGCTGAAACCCACATACAAAACTTTGTTTCCGATATCGGCTATGAAATCATAAAAACCCATCATATGAGTTGCAAAAGTCCAACATTGATTGCGCATACTTCAGAAGAAGAAAGTTGGAAAGCAATTAGTGAAGTCGATGGCGAAGAAGTGGAAGCCATAATCCAGTTTGGTGCTAACCTTCCATTTGCAAGAGTCGCTGCTGAAGCCGAAAAACGACTTCACAAGCCGATAATATCGGTAAATATTGCTACTTACTGGCACGCTTTACGCGCTTTTGGGATCTTTGATCGAATTTACGGGTACGGACGCATTCTGTGGGAACATTGATAGTAGTCTTGTGTTAAAAGTAATTTGAATGATTATCCATTAACACGCTCTAGAGAATCGCGATGCGCTGGGTTAGCGATTTCTTTCAAAGCAGCAGCTCGTTGCGTGAGATTTTTTCCACGTAAATCTGCCCATCCATATTCTGTAACGATAATATCAACGTCACTTCTAGGCGTTGTAACGGGTCCCGAAAGCCTGTTTACAATTCTGCTGATTTTACCGTTATGTGCAGTACTAGGTAATGCAATTACCGAGTGCCCGTTTGGAGAACGGTGGCCGGCTCGAACCAAGTCGGCCTGTCCTCCTATTGCGCTTACGATTCGTCCTCCGCTTTCCTCGGCCCCTACCTGACCGCTTAAGTCCACTTCAAGAGCAGAATTAATGCTAACAAGGCGGTCAATAAGGTGCAGGTCCCCTGAATGAGTATGCCAAGAAGGCCGTAATTTTATCAATGGATTCCTGTCAGCAAATTCATAAAGCCTATCCCTACCAAGTAAAACAGCAGTGATCGATACACCTTTATCAATAGGCTTTAACGCGTTCGTTATTACACCTGATTCAATTAATTCTACGATAAACTCTCCCGCCATCCCGCTGTGGAATCCTAAATCCTGACGATCTCCTATTACACCTGCGACAGCTTCTGGAATCGCGCCCATGCCAATTTGCAAAACAGAACCATCCTCAATAAATCGAGCTACATTTCTGGCTATTGCCATGTCAACTCGACTAATACTAGCTGCAGGCACAGTTAATAAAGGCCGGTCGGTTTCAATAATAGCAGTGATTTGATTTAAATCCGGAATACCCTCTGAGTAAACCCATGGTACTCTCTGATTTACCTCTGCCAACACTATCCGGGCTTTTGACATCGCGGAGCGAATGTAATCATTTATCATACCAAAACTGTGTTTACCGTCTGGGCCAGGTGGCGACAATAAAACCAATGCTACGTCACATTCGATATAACCATCATCGATATAGTGGCTAATTTGTCCATAATGCACTGGACTTATATTTAACACTCCTTCTTCAGCGAGTATTCTAGACGTACCCATTGGCCCAAAACTTTCAAAATTAATATAATCTGCATGCTCAACTTTAAATATTCCAGAGAGACATAAACCTAAGAATAAACTAATGCCACCGAGCCGGTCTCTTTGCTGCACTAGCAGTTCAGTTAAAGTTGTGGGTTCTCCGGTAGCTTGGCCGCAGATAATTCTATCACCTGGTTGGATAAATTCTGTCAAATCCAGCTCAGATATAGAAATTTTCCTCGGAATCACTTTGGTATACCAATCACATTGTTAAAACGATTTTCCCAGAATAAGCCCGGGATAATAGAGCTTCAATGGCAGCAGCTGTTTCAGCCAAAGGAAAAGTCTTACCAATGCGCGGCTTTACTTTTCCTAAATTATATAAATCTGCAGCGTCCTGGACAAAACCGGCACCAAAGGCTGGATTTCGTTCTGTTTGAGCTCCGTAAACTACTCCAATTACAGAAATATTCTTAACAAGGATAAGATTTGCCGGAACTTGTTGAATCCTTCCAGAGGCAAATCCGATCACTAGCATTCTAGCTTCCCAATTTACGGCTCGTAACGCTTGGTCAAACATATCGCCTCCTACTGCGTCGTAGACAACATCTGCACCTAGTCCGTTAGTAATTTCTCTAACGCGATCGCGAATACTCTCTGATTTATAGTCGATAACATAATCCGCCCCATGCTCTAGCGGAACAGAGCATTTATCCGGTCCACCAGCAGCTGCAATTACGGTTGCCCCCATGTGCTTTCCGATTTCAACAGCCGTAAGTCCCACTCCCCCAGCAGCGCCTAACACCAGTAGTATTTCTCCTGACTTTAATCGACCCCGGTGTTTCAACGCGAAGTTGGATGTACCGTAAACTGTCGGAAAACCTGCCGCTGTTATATCGTCCATAACCTTGGGAATGGGCACCAACCACTCACTATTAACCAAAGCTTGTTCAGCAAAAGCTCCACCGCCGCGCATAAATGCCATGACCCGTTGTCCCAAATAAAGATCCCTTGTTACGTCAGGCCCTATTTCCAGTATTTCTCCTGACACTTCCATGCCTGGGATAAAAGGTGTGGCCAATTTGGACTGATACTTGCCAGCTATTTGTAGCGTGTCAGCAAAATTTAACCCAGCAGCGAGCACTTTAACTCGAACTTCTCCTGCTCCCGGTTTGGGAGGATCAACATCTTTAAGAATTAAACTTTCGGGCCCACCTAATTCACTACAAATAATAGCTTTCATAACAATTCCTTATTCTGCACTTTTTTATCAAATGGAAAATATTTTAATCAAACCAACAATAAGACACTGGCCAATATCAGGCCATGGCTTGCCAATTAATAGGGATCATGCTCCTTATTCTGTCTCTGATAAAGGAAGTGGACGACATGCGAATTCGTTTTGAGAAACTCCAAAAATATATAGCTCTTGTTACCATCGAAAATCCATCCCGTTTGAATGCCCTTACGCGAGAAATGATGACTCAGCTTAGCAGAATATGGGACGAGCTGGATGCCGATGATACACGTTGCATAATATTAACTGGGACGGGAACCCGGGCATTTTGCGTTGGGGCGGATATAAAAGGCGATCTAAGAGCAACAAAAGAATTAACCCCGACTATAAACCGCGCATTACTAAAAACAGATACATATTCGAAACCCATAATAGCCGCCCTGAATGGGGATTGTATAGGTGGGGGATTAGAACTGATGTTATCAACGGACATACGGTATGCGACACCATCCGTCCGTTTCGGTTTGCCAGAGGTAAAATGGTCAATATATCCCTTCGGCGGTGCTACAATAAAACTTATTCAACAAATTGGTCATGTGCAGGCAATGGATCTATTATTGACTGGACGATTAATCGATTCGGAGCTAGCTTTAGAACTCGGATTAATCAATCAAGTGGTAAATAAAGCAAATTTACTAACAACTGCGATTGAAAAGGCGGAATGTATCGCGTCCAATAGCCCCTCGGCTGTTCAAGCAGTCAAAACTCAGATCAGTGCTACCATAGCCGAACATGCAATTAAGCGTGAAAAGATGGAACAAGAACTTGGTGACCACGTGCGTTCAGGAAGAGATTTTGCAGAGGGTATCGCCGCTTTTCTTGAAAAAAGATCTCCAATTTACTGAACTGGAATGAACATTGGTAAAGCGACCTAGAAGTAACACTTTAGGCGATTTAATAGACGAGTTAGCAGAAATTTTTCCAACTTCTCCAGCAATAATTTGGAAGAAAGACGTCATAAATTTTTATGCTTTAAAGAACCAAATTAATGTTTTCGCAAGTGGCCTGCTTGCTCTCGGAATTAAACCCGGAGATCGAATTGCATTACTATGCACTAATAGACCTGAATGGATTATCGCTGCTTTTGCAATAGCAAAAATAGGATGTATCACAATTGCTGTAAGCACATTTTCTACAGCCCGAGAGTTTAAATGGGTTCTCAATCATTCGGAGGCAAGTGCATTAATAAGCATTTCAGAATTTAGGGGCCGAAAATTCTCTGAATATATTATCGACCTTTTCCCAGAGCTATTGACACATGAACCAGGCAATCCATTTGGCAAACAATTACCCTCACTTCGCTCGGTTATCTCGATTGATTCCCAAACCTCGGGAGCTATTGTCCATTGGGACGATTGTAAAAATCTAGCAGCCGAAAACCCTACTCAAGAGCTATATAATTATCAGAAAAAAATTAATCCTGACGATATTTGTTTTATTCTTTACACATCTGGATCCACAGCAGCCCCAAAAGGAGTGACACTTGCTCATGAGAATGTAATAATCAACGGCTACAATATAGGCGAACGGCAACACCTGCTTCCTTCTGATAGACTCTGGTTTTCTGTTCCCCTATTTTGGTCTTTTGGTTCAGCTAACGCCTTGCCAGCCATAATGACTCATGGCGGATGCGTTGTCCTCCAAGAAATTTTCGAACCCGGAGCGGCTTTAGACCTCATCGATAGAGAGCGATGCACCGTATTTTATGGAATGACAAATATGGCAAGAGCAATGAAAGAACATCCTGATTGGTCCAAATCTAAGGTTAAGTCAATTCGAACCGGCTTAACTATCGGCTTGCCTGAAGATGTGCGGTTTACAATGGAGGCATTAACAGCCCCGGAATTATGCAATGTCTATGGATCCACCGAAACCTATGGAAATGCAGCAGTTTGCGATGCAAAAGACCCCTTGGATCTGCGGCTTCACAGTCAAGGTCTCCCTCTTCCTGGCATGCGTATTAGAACAGGCGACCCGATTACAAAACTACCTTTAAAGGATGGACAAATTGGGGAGCTTGCAGTAGCTGGACGAGTAACCCCAGGGTATTTTAAAGATCCAGTTTTAACTGCTAGATCCTTTGATTCAGAAGGTTTTTTTCTCACGGGAGATCTCGGAGTGATTAAACCCGATGGGCGTGTGTATTTTCGCGGGCGTTTAAAGGAAATAATCAAGACTGGTGGTGTCAATGTAGCTCCTCAAGAAGTCGAGGAGGTGCTTTTAAAACATTCAGCTGTTAAACAAGCTTTTGTTGTGGGAATACCGGACCCCATAAAAGATGAATCGGTGGCCGCTGTTGTGGAGCTTAATGATAAGGTGGAGATAATGCCGTCTTCATTGGTTGATTATTGTAAAATTCAACTTGCCGCCTATAAAGTACCTAAATTTATTTTGTTTTTATCTTTGGACCAATTACCTCTAACTGCTACTGGAAAGATACATAGACCTGGCATCAAGAATAAAATAATTAAGCATTTAAATTTCAAAGCCCAAACCGAGTGAGAAGAGATTTATCCTAGGATACCATATTAAGTATTCCCTGCTACTCGAACCAAATCTTCACTTTCCTTATCAGGGATGTCATCGAAGGATGCGTAGTTTAACCGGTAAAGAGCCGCGTATAGTCCTTCTTTTGCAACTAATTCTGCATGAGTGCCCTCTTCGCAAATTCTCCCCTCTTGAAGAACAATTATCCTATCGCATCCACGAATCGTCGCAAGTCGGTGCGCTATGACTAATCCTGTTCGTCCTTTTAATAATCTTGTGAGGGCCTGCTGGATTTGCATTTCAGTATAACTATCTATACTCGCGGTAGCCTCATCTAGAATCAAAATTTTTGCATTCGCAACTAAAGCTCTCGCAAAACTTAACAGCTGCCTCTGTCCCAGAGACAGATTACTACCTCTCTGCTCCAAGATAGTGTTATATCCATCTGGAAGCTTTGTGATGAACCCATGAGCGCCAACAGCCCGAGCTGCCGAAATCACGTCATCACGGCTAGCTTGAATGCTCTTATAACGAATATTCTCTAGTATAGTTCCCGTAAAAAGAAACGGCTCTTGCAAAACCATCGAAACGTGATCACCAAGCGATTGTTGAGTAATATCACGTACGTCATGACCACCTACTAACACTTGCCCTTCCCAGACATCATAAAACCGGCGAACCAAAGCCGTCGTGCTGGTCTTTCCGGATCCAGTAGGTCCAACCAAAGCAACTGTTTCACCTGGAGCTATATCGAAATTCAAATTATAAACTATTGGCTGCCCCTTTGAGTAGCCAAACGTTACGTTCCGAAAATTTATGGAACCATCGCAATCAACCATCTCCACCGCACCTGATTTATCTTCTACCATAATTGGTACGTCTAAAACCTCCAGAATTCTTTGCCCGGATACCATTGCCCGCTGCATAAAACTATATTGCAGAGTTAAAGAACGGATAGGATCGAAAAATCTCTGGACATAAAATATAAACGCAACCATCACACCCAAATCTAATTGGTGATTTAGAACTTGCCCTCCTCCGAAAACTATAACTATTGCCATAGAAATACCGGTCAGAGTATCTACGATAGGTACATTAATTTGAGCAAATTTTGCAGCCCGAAGATGGGCCCGGAGGTTAGCCAAGGCGCGGTCATCGTAAAGACTGAAATTGACTGCTTCGCGCACCATGCCCTGAACTGTACGTACACCGTGAATTGCTTCAGCTAATGCTCCATTTGCGATTGAATTTGTCTCCCGGGATTTCATAAATGCTGCCCTAGCCCTAGGCAACCAAATTATCCGCACGATAAACAATGTTGGAACTATTGATAACGTTAAAAGACCAAGCTTCCAATCTAACGCCAATAAGACGACCACTATTCCCACCAATAAAACCAGATCACCAACCGCAAAAACTGAACTTTCCAAAAATTCTTGCAGCGCGTTAACATCGCCCTGTAGTCTCGACATTAGGCGGCCAACTTCTGTTCGGTCCATAAATGATAGTGATACTCTTTGTAGATGGGTAAACATGGCGCGCCGCAAATCAATTAATACACGTTCCGCAACTCTTCCAACTAAATTTTCCTGAAGGAAATTAGCTCCATAGTTAATAAGAACGACCATGGCGAAAATTAAAGAAACAATTTCTAGCAAAGCTTGATTTTGGTTTCCCAAAACCAAAGCATTATCAATTGCATAGAGTATTACAAGTGGTATCGATATTTGTGTAATAGTAAAAATTAGCACCGCACCGATAGCGACACCTAATGACATCCTATAGGGAGAACAAAATCGTAAAAACCGCCTTATTACTCTTCCATCAAAGGCTCTCCCAAACATTTCTTCATCATAACTAATCTGCGACCCGACCACGGCTTTTGGTGGTCGTGGTTGTTCATTCGAAATGGGCACTATTTACCAACTTCCAAGTTAGAATTAACACCATGATTTTCATTTGGACGAATCTGCAATTGATACAGGTCGTAATACCTGCCCTTTAATCGTAATAGATCTTCATGCTTGCCCCGTTCCACTATATGACCGGCATCAATAAATAATATTTCATCTGCGTGCATTAATGAGCTTAAACGATGGGAAATAATTATGGAAACTCTTCGTTGGCGATTATCTTGAAGAGACATCCTGATTTTTTGTTCGGTAGCAGCATCAATAGCTGCGGTGGAATCGTCAAAAATTAGAATTGAAGGGTTTAGCATGATGCCACGAGCAATCGAGAGGCGCTGGCGTTGCCCTCCTGAAAGCGATACTCCTCGCTCACCAACAAGAGTCCCATATCCCAATGGCAAACGCGCTACATAATCATGGAGTTGGGCTGCACGATTGGCCCGTGCTATTCGATCCACGTCGGACCATGGATCTCCATAAGCTATGTTATTTTCAATCGAGGCCGTGAACATGAAAGTGTCTTGCTGCACTACGCAAACCTGCTCACGAAGAGATTCAAGACTAATATCTCGAATGTCCTGACCGTCTATCGTTATACGGCCACTGGTTATGTCATAAAATCTCGGAATGAGATGCGCTATTGTAGATTTACCGGATCCGGGAGGACCAACAATTCCAAGTGTCTGTCCGGGTTTTATTGAAAAATTAATGTTAGTTAATGTTTGTGAATTTTCTTGGTTGAGTGCAAAACTAAAATCAACATTCTCAAAATTCAAAACGCCTTGTTTTATCTCCAATGGCGGGGCATCTTGGCGATCAGTTATTTTTGGTTCTTTATCGATCACCTCAAATAATCTGGCACCACATGTTGAGGCTCTTGCAAAGGAGTTGACCAACATTCCAATTTGACGAACTGGCATTTGAAGAATAGTCATAAATGCAAGAAATTCGGCTAACCGACCAACCGTTATTGTGCCATCAATTACCTTAAGACCACCAATCCAAAGAACTAACGCCATAGCCGCAAAGAATGCAAAGCTCATCACCGTCGTATTTCGTACCCTGATACTAACCCGTTCGACGGCTACTTCGAGGGTGCTCTGTGAGGCGTTTTCAAAAAGATTTAATTCATGTTCTTGCGCACTAAAGGCTCTGACCACTCTTATTCCTGTGAGATTTTCCTCCATTAAGCGGGTTATAATCGACAATCGTTCCTGCATAACCAGCCAAATCCATCTAAGTTTCAAACGGGCAACTGCGGAACGCCAACCAACAAAAGGAACAAATGAAAGAGCCATTGCGCCTAACACCCAATCGGTACTCATCATTAGGTAGGTCGCTCCGCCTATGAGCACCGCAAGCATTATAATACGTATTACCCCAGTGCTTATGAACATTCGGACCCCTTCAAGATCCAACATACCTCGAGTTATAAGGTCTCCGGTATGAACTCTGTCATGGAAACCAAATGATAATCTCTGCACTTGTTCGTAAAACTTCAATCTCAATTCATAGCCAATACAATGCCCAATGCCCTCCCCGTGATAGTTCTGAAGCATTGTGAACAAGCCACGTAATACACTGAAACAAACAATCATACCGCCAGTACCCCAGAGGGCATCCATTGCTGTGTTTGTTAGACCTACACCCCCTGACAGCAAACTTTGCGCATGGTCTACAGCTTCACCAATATATCTTGGGATAAATAATTGAAATACTGACGCCGCTATTGTGGCGACAATTGCGATGGAAATCCGCCAGTGATAAGCAAACCCCATCTTGGCTATTCGAATTAATAAGCGTATTTCAAGCTTCTTCCCATCCGCGAATTGGTCAGCACGAGGGACAACGCTTAGCGTTTCATTATTGTTAAGTTCGGTATCACTAGTAGTTGTTGTCAAAGTTATCGCTTTTCTTGGTCAATCTAAAATACGCCAATGGAATAGTTCTAAACAGAATAATTTACTAAACCCTGATACCAAGCACCTTATCCTGGAAGCAAGTTAAGAAAATGCTTTTATTCTAATTTCCAAGTACTTTTACTGGCTACCTCAAGTGCCAAAAATAACCTTTGGAAGCCAAGTTGCCAATTCGGGAAAGAATGCCAAAAGAATCAGCATTACAATTTGAATGCCCACAAAAGGTATAATGCCGCGATAAATCATGCCTGTTGTAACTTCGGATGGTGCAACACCACGCAAATAAAATAATGCGAAACCAAACGGTGGCGTTAAAAATGAGGTTTGAAGATTTATAGCTATCATTATACCAAGCCACACTGGATTCAAATCCATCATTAAAAGAATTGGAGCAACTATTGGAACAACAACGAACGTTATTTCTATAAAATCCAGAAAGAAACCTAGTATGAACATTACAAACATAACTACAAAAACGGCACCAACAGTTCCACCAGGCAGATCACTCAAAATATCATGTACAATCTCATCCCCGCCAAATCCACGGAACACCAAAGAAAATAATTGTGCTCCGATTACTATGCCGAAAACCATTGTACTTATTCTAATGGTTTGCCTGTTTACCTCATGTAATGTTCCGTCCTTGTAAACTCTCGATAAACTTACCAGTAGTCCCCAAGTCACTCCAATACAGGAGATCGCGGCTAAAATGATAGCTAGCCATTCAGTATTGGTAATAACCTCCCGTGCTACCCGCAAATCAAAATTACTAACTAAAATAATGATTAACACCAGCGATCCTGTGGCGACATAAATAGGTAACCCTTTATCCGGCCCTAACCGATGACCACCAAGGAGAGTTGCACCAATTGCCCCTACAGCAGCAGCTTCCGTGGGTGTTGCAATTCCCGCAAGTATAGAACCCAACACAGCAACAATGAGTACTGTCGGTGCAACGAGTGCATGAATCACCCGACCAACTAAACTTCCTTCTTCTCCCCCCATCAATTCCGAGCGGGGGATTGATGGCCCTGCATCAGGTTTCAACCAACAAACAAAAGCCGTATAAACAATATATAATCCTACTAATGCCAATCCTGGTAATAAAGCGCCCGCAAACAAATCGCCAACTGACACTGGATCAGGAGACCAATTCCCCAAGGCTCGTTGGGCTTCTTGATGTGCGTTCGATATTTGATCGCCCAATACAACCAGTACGATTGATGGGGGAATTATTTGACCTAATGTACCGGATGCCGCAATCACGCCACTAGCCAGTTTTGGATCATAGCCACGTCGCAACATTGTCGGCAGAGAAAGCAATCCCATTGTGACAACAGTTGCACCTACGATGCCTGTCGACGCGGCCAAAAGAGCTCCAACCACGCACACTGAAATTCCCAAACCACCCCTAATTGTGCCGAACAAAGCACCCATGGTATCTAGAAGTTCCTCAGCGACTTTAGATCGCTCTAACATGACTCCCATAAAAACAAAAAGGGGTACCGCAATTAATACTTCATTTGTCATCACACCGAAAATTCGGTTGGGGAGCACTCCAAAAAATGAAAGCGAAAATATGTCAAATCCGTAACCGATTAAGCCAAATAACATTGATGCCCCGGCCAAGGTAAATGCGACCGGAAAACCCAACATGAGGCCACCACATACGCCCACTACCA
>CAZADS010000068.1:0-60722 GCA_964483985.1 uncultured Thalassobaculaceae bacterium | reverse complement strand
TAGTTGATAAGCAGCAGCTAGATCGACACGGGTTTCCCACTCTTCTTTAGTCATATTATTGGGAACTGCTTTTAGTGATTTCGTAGAAGATCCACGAGCCATTTCTACCTCCGTTTCCATTTATTTTTTGTTTATATCAGGATCAATGCTATTAAAGGAAGGCCCCATTAATTTTTCGTTGAGGAAAATCATGTTTCCTTCTGCTCCATCACGAAGCCGATGCATTACAACTTGCCTTATTGGTTTCAGCAGCTAGATCCAAATTCGGATTACGGTCGAAAAAACCGTTGGGTATTAGCTTAAAACCCGAGCTCACACAGGCTTGAACTGGGTAGTCTTCGAGCCGCGGCAGATGATGTAAACCAAAGACGTGCCAAGCCACGATATCCTCTCCGTCGATCGGAAGTCGCTCCTTCACCCAATCCGTTATTCCATCTGATCCGTTTGATCCATTTACGAATTCTCCAGCCGGATAACGATGAAGTGGATCGTTTTTCGTTACCCAAAGATGATTATAAATATAACCCATACGTTGACCGGATGGTCCCTCCCGATCATGATAAGAAGAGATGGAACCAACGGGCTCCAACTTATAGGCGGTCGGCTTACCCATATAATTTGATCGCTCCCGACTCACGAACTTCCAGTAACGTTGTGTTTCTGGATTACGCGGGCGACCACATTCTTTCTCAAGAATTTTCTCCTCAATGCGAAACGCGTTTCCATAGGGATTTTCAGGGCCCATCGGCACCCCAACCGTGTCACACTCTACTACCGCGTTTTTGTCTCCATCGACGCTAACATCGAGGCGAGCGCAAAAAACATGCTGATGGATTTGCCCGAGCACCCCCGGAGCCACTTCTGTACCATAAAGCCCGGGATTTCCTACCTCACAACCCACGGTGTTGATAATCCCGGTAGCCTTCATCTCGAATTCAATCTCCCCATCAAGATAAAAATACCAGTAGGAACCGTATTCATAGTTACCAACCGTGGATATAGATGATATCACTAAACGCCGAGCACGGCGCATTTCTGTTTGATTGGTTCGAAAATCCCAATGTTTCCAGAGAATTCCTGAGTCCTCCTCGTGGATACAGATTCCATTTTCGATAGTCATTACCCCACCATTAATATCAGCAATTTGGCAGTCTAGGTAGTGAATTGCTCCTAGGCAATCACAACCAAGTTTGAGAGAGTTGGCAAGTTTACCGAGACCGTATTCTCCAATATCAAAAACATTTTTACGCGCGTGCCGTTCAACCGGGCTGCCATAAGGCACTACCATCTCAGCCAATGATGCGCGGTAGCAAACTGATCGCCCAGCGTAGGAAATGTCATGGAGTGTAAGTCCTTCTCGCGCATTGAATCCAATCAACATATCCCACTCGTGCCAATTAATTCTTCGACCCTCAACGGAGAAGGAGACGCCTTCTGACTGCACAAGGTCGATAGGTTTTAGATCAGTCCGCGTTTTATTCTGAAATTCAGCGGCGTAATTGGCATTCGTTTTGGGAATCTCCATTACAACCTTGTCGTCTATACGAATGACCTCCAACGTCTTGATATCTATCACTGGATTAAGGCCTTCAATTGGATGCGCGTAAAGGTTGTCATTCGGACTAGATCGGACCCAACAAAAAGCGTGACTGATATGTCGGCCCACCTCGCTTTTTCCGAGGATACTGCCTGCCGACCATGGGTCAACACAAACCAGGCTGAGATCTTCAATACCGCGCTTTCGGCAAGCAGCAACGAAATCGGGATGGGATTTAATAGCCTCCTCGATTTCGAGAAATTCCTCCAACTGAATCATTGGTTGTTCAGTTGGAAACGCCTGTTTGGCAACAATAACACCATCGGTCAAAGAAAGGTCATAGGTCCAAACTCCAATATCGCCGGTCCGATATGCTTTGACATGTGCAGTGCGTTGAATTGGGTCGCCTGGTTTAAAGTAGCGCACTTCAGACTTGGAAGGTTCTTTCAAATCTATAGTCTCAAAACGCAATTCACCAGGACCGGTCCCCATATCACGCCGCACCATATTACCTGCTAATAAGATCTCTTCCGCTGTTAGTGGTTCCAAGGGATGAAGAATAGCCGATAACTTAATAGAACGATCCGCCGCGTAATCACTCATTTTTAAATACTCCAGCCTGTAATTCTTTTGGCAAAATACGATCGGTCCCTTATGGGAACAAGTCAATGGTATGAATGAAAACATCCTATCTCAAAGCCTAGCAATTTTATTGTGGGCCTAATTAGGATTAAAAACTTATTAACAACTTCCATCGTGACAGCACTCTGTTAAGCATAATTTATAAGCCTGTTTTTGTAGTATATTTGACTAAGGCCTGAATCGTGCGGGCAATAAAACGAGCCCGCTCAGCAAGAGTATCAATTTGCATCCATTCATCGGGCCGGTGGTAATTGCCTCCTATGGGTCCCACTCCGCAAATTACAGGTGTACCAACGGCAGCAATAAAGCCACTATCCGCGCAACCGCCCGAATGTTCCCCCTCAATTTTAACGCCCTCAGTGGCTGCAATATTTTGGTAAATATCAAATAATTCAGTTGATTTAACCGAGGGACTGAGTGGGTGAAATTCACCCCTAATAGATATCTTCGAATGTGTTCCTGGAACGGTGGTGCTTTCACATATATTTACCACTTTTTCCAAAATTTCATCTCGGTCTTTCATAGTAGGGTAACGAATATCGATGTCGCAGCTTGCCTTTGCGGCCACCGTATTTACCGATTGTCCCCCCGTCACCAGCCCCACATTAATAGTGATTCCGCGTCCCAACTCTGTAAACGCATGAAGCGCCTGAATTTTCCGGGCCACCTCTTCGATAGCACTTCGGCCATCTTCAAAAAACCCACCCGAATGGGCAGCGATTCCAGTAACCTGGCAATGACAAAATATTCCACCCTTGCGTTTGGTTACAATATTGCCATTAGGACGTGCTGGCTCACTATTAAATGCAAGCCGTGCTTTTTTCGCTTCAGCAACGATAGCGTCTTGTGACGATGGCGAACCAATTTCTTCATCACCAGTAAATAAACCAACTAGAGGATTAGGATGACCTCCAAACTTAGAAAAAGCTGCCAAAATAAACGCATTTATGACCAGACCTGGCTTCATATCTGCGACTCCGGGCCCATACGCTTTGCCATCTAGCACCTCAAATGGTCTCCTACTAACCTCACCTGTGGGGAAAACCGTATCTCGATGCCCACACAATAAAATAGGTCGGTTTCCATCGCCACCCGAAACAACTGCACGAAGAACGTCTCCATGGGTTACGATTGGAATGGTGTCATATGCTATTGAGTGTTTTTTAAAAAAGACCCGCAACCGATCGGAAACTTGATCAACGCCGACCTTATCAAAGCTATTGCTATCGATGTTAACTAACTCAGCCAAGAACTCAACCATATTGTTCTGCTGCGAATTTAACCAATCAATCACAGCATTAGTCATCTTATATTTCCCCTCTATTAATTCTGACTCTTTCCGCGGGAATGATTTAAACCATCATTCCGTTCAAATATGTTGTTGGAAAAAGATCTTACGACTCTTAGTCCGTAGTTAGCCACCCTTGATTAGCCTGGAGCTACTCGAACTGCCAACAGCATTTCTGCTGGAGTTGCAATATGACTGCTTTTGATTTGTCGTTCCAGCTGGTTATAATAACTCTTCCATCTAAATAAAATGTAAATTTGGAGATCCCAAGAGAACCGAAGGAGATTGAGATGACGCCTAAAGATATTGTTTTGGGAGGATACCAAAATTTTGCGAATGGTGACATGGATAGTTTAGCAAAAATATACCATCCATCCTGCAGAATTACCGTAAATGGAACTCATAAATTATCTGGAACCTACATCGGGTTCGAGGAGTTTGCTGCCAAATTTCTAAGCAAATTAAATGACGCGTGGCCAGGTTTTAATCTGGAAATCACAAAAGTTGTTGCCGATGAAACAGATGTTTGTGTCTTCGTCCACATAACAGCCGAAGGATTGTCAACAAATAGCATCCACCACTTCGTCGTGCGCGATGGTTTGGAAGTTGAGTTCAATTTTTATGACGACAGTCAACAGATGGCCGCTGCTTTACAATAACTCCACTCTCGCGCATAGGGATTTTATGAATAAAACGTCATCACACAAAAATTTTCGACTGTTCTACCACCCTGCCAGCAGTGCTTCCATGAGGGTGACGCTTTATCTGTCTTGTCGTAGGGTGCCAGAAAAAATGGTTAGTTTGGTTTCTACTGGGTTAGAGACAGACCATCGGGGTATAATGGTTTTTACAATGCCGGCAGGAGATACGGTGACCGAATCTCTTGGAACGACCGATCTGACGGCATTTAATCCGGAAGGGAGGATTCCTGTTTTATTACTACCGGATGGTAGGAAGATGACCCAGTCTGGGCCTATAATTGATTTCATCGAAGAGCAGCTTGATGATGATAAGGCACCATTGTTGCCAAACGACCCCTGGCTGCGGGCGGAAGCAAAACGGATAATGTGGATAATCGCAGCGGATGTACAACCTTACCAAAACATTCCATTCATTATTCAAGCGATGGGAGATTGGGATATGGTTAAAGCGCCGCCGACCACGCATCCATTGCGGGTACATTATATACGAAGGGAGTTTGGGGCACTCGAGGTTATCATGCTTAAGTCTGCGGGGGATTTTTCAGTCGGAAATTGCATTACGTTGGCAGACTGTTTCATAGTGCCACAAATCCGTAACGCGCTGTTGGCTGGTATTGAGTTAGAACAAGAATTTCCGACTATATCCAGAGTGTTTAGTAATTTATTGGCAATTCCTAGTGTAGCAAGAGTAGTGGACCATGCTGGTGGAGTTGTCCAACCGCTGGCGTTTGACGCTCAAAAATTTGAGATGTATCACAAGACACTTCTTAAATAAGAGCTGCGCTTTTATGGCTTCCGGGCCCCGTTTTCCTGCTTGTGTTATTGAGTGATCCCCTTATAGCGCGGCAAAAAGGAACAACCATAATGAACTTAACAATGGAAAAACAAATCTAATTCGGACTTATCACTAATCGCGTTAGCCTTATTCGTCCCACTAGTTTCTCGTCCTGCGTATCTGGAGAGAGGCCCTATGCACCCACAAAAGCCCGTAACCTATTTGCCCTACCCTCCCCATGGTTTAATTTTTATTTTGGGATTGAATTAAGTGCGGAGCAGATAATGAAATACATGTTGGTAGTTCTTATAACGATGAGTAATCCAGTAGTCGGGGAAGGAAAGAAAATCTTTGAGTTAAGGATTCCTCAGTCATCAAAAGAAGAATGTGATAAATCTGCAAGAACTTTTAAGTTCTATTTACCAGTAATTTCTATAGATACGAGATGCGAACCTAAAAAAGTTGATGAACAACCCTCTATGAAATCCATATAACCAATATTTCTCAGACCAGGTGATTGAACTGGTATAGATTAGAAATAACAATTCATTTTAAGTGAAATAAGTTTTATGGGATTCTGGAGCCTGGGATTTTAACTAATTAACTTTTTGACTTTTGCTAATTGAAATGCTGCTAAATAGCCCCTTTTATGCAGAAAATACTTGAAAACACATGATCAAAACGAGGCAATGATTGGGTATAGACGACCATGCCTACATCATGGGATTGACGTACGACCTCTCACTAGCCTGGGTACTTTAGACCCGTCCGACTTGTTCCCAGACCGCTCAGCCGAAGAGGTGCTGCGGATTGGCGCAGGCAGCCAGAATCGAGATTGGTATTTCATTTTTCGGGTAGAATTCGCTCCGGAAGTGAAATTTTGGTTTTACTGCTAAACCCATGAAAAAGTGGCGAGAAGTATTCTCTTCCATATTTATGGCAGGACATTCAGATTTGATTTTTAGTTTTTCTAGGTGGTATTCAAGACAATACATTTAGAAGCAATCAAATTCAAAATGCTTTGTATTTTTGAGGTCGGATTCAGGGTATAGATGGATTAGAAAAAAATATAACGAAGGAGGTGATAGCACCATGAATATCGAAATAAAGACGGATATACTTGCAGGACGTGTTGCTTTGGTGACCGGTGCATCGCGTGGTAACGGAGCAGCGATAGCCAAGGGCTTGGCTCGACACGGCGCATTGGTCGCGGTAACTGACGTATTAGACGATGGTGCGGCTGCTATAGCGAATGAAATTGTGGAAACTGGCGGGAGTGCTATTTGGCGCCATCTAAATGTCGTAGACACAAAGGAATGCACCAAAATCGTAACAGAAGTTTGCACTGAACTTGGGGATATATCTATTCTCATTAACAATGCTGGGGTCGTCACCCGAGAGCCGATTGGGGGTCAGGGATTTCAGGAAGGTTGGCGTAAGGTCCTTGATGTCAATCTCGACGGAGTAATGAACATGACGGATGCGGCACTTGGCCCATTGCGTCGCACGAAGGGTAGTGTTGTTAACATTGCCTCCATCCGATCTTTCGTTGCTGCACGAGAGTCAGCAGCTTATTGCGCTTCTAAGGGTGCAGTAGCGATGCTTACGAAGGCTATGGCTACTGAACTAGCGAGCGACGGTATCCGAGTAAACGCAATTGCACCGGGCGTGATCGAGACGCAGATGAACTTAGTCCTCCGTGAGAACCCAGAAACACTTGCAGGTTTTCTCAATCGTATTCCTGTCGACCGCGTGGGCGATCCAGCAGAACTGGCAGGTCCTGCTGTTTTTCTTGTATCCGATCTCGCAACCTATGTCACGGGTGTGGTATTACCGGTCGACGGTGGGTTGCTTGCTAATTAGCATGGCAGTGAGTGGAATCGTTTTCATACTCATTTCTCTATTTAAAAATCGGAATTAGGGATTAATGGAACCCCATCAATTACCTCTTGCAAAAAGTATTCAATGTGAACCTCATATATTTTTTAACATAGTTCAGTCTGGGGGAAGGATGACCGCCATAACATCCCCCCTAGCCCAGCCAAGCGCGGCAACGTTTATAGGCTGGAATCCATTTAGCACAGTGAAAAGAGTTGGACCAAATATTCTTCGCTTGTTTTAAAACGTTTACTACCAACCGATATAAAAATAGCATGCACTGTGTCATCAATTTGAGATGAATTAAAAACCACGATTTGTCTAAGAAGAAGAACTCGTTGATAGACTGATAGGTCGTGACTTTAGTGCTTTCTTTAAAGAGTGTATCCTAACCCCGCATGGACAACGTTTGAGGATGCTCTACCATGGTGGACTACTTTGTAGCGAAAATTTGATGTGACTATCTATGATAGATAAAAGGGACGAAGCAGTCGGTTTAATGCAGAATTCGCAATTTGATTCAGCCATTCGTCTTTTTTTGATCTAGTTGAGGAAGAACCGGGAGATTGTTCGCTTCACTACATGCTTGGGCAGTGTTATCGATTTAATGGGCAATTACCCGAAGCCATAGCATTACTGGTAAAATCAGAACAGCTTTTAGACGATCCTGCTGTGGACGATGGCTTTAGGGGAAGTATCTATTTAGCGCTAGGTATTGCAAATCAAGCTGCTAAAGAATTTGATAAGGCTGTAGTTGCTCTGCAAACGGGTATAGACAAAACTCCTCAAAAATTTGCGCTTCCTAACTCTCTCGGCTTAACTTATAAAATTATAAATAATTTTCGAGAATCTCTCCTAAGCTACATCAGGGCACAAGAGATAATTGTCAACGAGGCAATTCAGTCTGAGAGTATAAAATTAGAGGATGGATCCAAAACGCTTTATACAGATCCCCACCAAACCTATCTAGCATTAAAGTCATCTCCTGACTACTGTACTGTTTTAAACAATATTGGCGGCGTTTATCTCAAGGCGTGTGACCTAGAAAGTGCAGAAAAAGCATTTAAAAATTCTATTGGATTTATACCTGAAGGTTTCAATTATCCATCCCCACACGAGGCGCGGGCTTTCATAAAAGCCAAAAACATTCCTAGAACCTATTTACTGTTGTAAAATAATCGGTGTGGTTATCTTTTTTACCTTCATGCAGTTTCCCTCGAAAAATGAAATGGGAGAATATAACATGACAGATATTCACAAAGGGCGATGTCAGTGTGGAGCAGTTGAATATGAATTCACCGGTTCCCCTCAAACCGTTCATGCCTGTCATTGCAGCGAGTGCCAAAAACGTTCAGGGAGTGCTTTTGGGCTAACTATGATTGTGAACAAAGATAGTTTTTTCTCAATGGCCAAGTCACGACTTACGTCAGAGTGTCTGATAGCGGTCAAAGTGTGACATCACATTTTGTCCAAAGTGCGGTAACCCTATCTATGGTGAGCTAGAACGGTTTCCGGATATTGTTGCTATAAGACCGGGAACATTAGACGATACAAGTTGGTTCAACCCTGAAAGCCATATTTGGACCAACAGTGCGCAGAGCTGGTTTGAGTTTCCGGAAGGATGCGAGGCTTTACCAAAAGGAAGATGGTAACAGAATAAACTATTAGCCACACAACCAAGATGACTTAGCCACCTCAATGGCAAACGGCATAGAACGATATATACTAAAGATGGCCAATATTTTGGGTTAGCATCTACTATTGGCTGGTCGATATGCGTATAGTTAAAGATGGCTAAGGGGGGGCACCCTGGAGTGATAGATCCATTGCCAGTTGAGAGGATTACTTAGCAAAATTCATTTTGGCTTAATATGAACTACCTATTTTTCGTTTTCTTGAATGCTCAAGGAATCTTCTAGCAGCTTCTATTTCACTAATCCATAGCGGCGTCTTCTTTCTTGAATGCTCAGAAAATCTGCTGCTAGTTTCTTTTCCAGTAATCGCTGGCGACGTCTTTTATCTTTCTTTGTCTCAATCCCTAAGGATAGTTTAATGAGTTTTCAGGGATATTTTAACCAAAATGAAGCGATCAGTCGGAATTCTGACGGTCTCTCATGGTTCACAGTTTTCAACATTGCTTGATTTGTAAGCCTTCGTTGTTTTTTAAACAAACTAGCGGTGTTCAATTGGCAAACCAATATAAATCGCCTGCGTTTCGTATTGTTACTGAGGTTTAAAAGCGATGGTTAACGGGATGAAGTTAGGTTTTCTCGGGTCTTTTTGGATGACCGAAACTTTTTTAATGTAAGATTGGTTGCGGCTTCGTATGCATCAAAACAACTTCTCTCGTTTTCTCCGTCACTGAGTTATAGAGACCACGATCTTCAGTCCACATTTGTGCCACTATAAACGGTTGATGCGGCACTAGGTCTTCTATGAGTATTGAGACTGGGACGTCCAGATCTTCTCCAATTTCTTGTAACTCAGCTGTAATTGCTGCAGCAAGACGAAGGCCTGCGGTTTGAATTTCTGTTAAAGGCTTTTTAGTCATTTAAAATCCACTGCGATTTTGCCAACCGGCGAACATACAGCCAAGCGTTATAAATATCTATATTTATTTTCAGGAGTGTTATTACCCAAGAAATAAGTTAGAATTCTCTTTTTGTGACCCAATTTTCTAAATACCAAACAACAATGTTTTGCTATCAGTATAATTCATTGTTTATATGGAGGAAAATTGGTGGGCGCAGTAGGGCTCGAACCTACGACCCGCTGATTAAGAGTCAGCTGCTCTGCCAACTGAGCTATGCGCCCATTTCTTATTGACCGGGTGATATGACATTACGCCGATTAACGCAAGCCTGAATAAAATTTAATTCCTAAAAAATTAATTTTCTTCTACGCCTCTCCTATTGATTTGGATATCCCGATGGATATAAGCACACATAATCAACCCGATGGCTGCCATAGCGGAAAGTAAAGCAGTGCCACCATAAGAAATAAATGGCAGAGGAACTCCAACAACCGGAATCAATCCCATCACCATAGCAATGTTTATGAAAACATATAAAAATAAAGTCGTCGTCATTCCCAATGATAAAAGCCGCCCAAACTGACTTTGGATCATCAGACTAACAGCGATGCCATATCCTATGATAAGCACAAATAGAATTATAATTCCTAATCCACCGATTAAACCAAACTCCTCTGCAAACATAGTAAAAATAAAGTCTGTCTGTTTTTCTGGTAAAAAATTTAAGTGACTCTGCGAACCCTGTAAAAATCCCTTTCCCATCAGCCCTCCCGAACCTAACGCAATTTTCGATTGTAAAATATGATAACCGGCGCCTAGGGGATCGCTTTCTGGATTGAGAAATGTAAGGACCCTGTTTTTCTGATATTCAAGTAGGAACTGCCAAGCGATAGGTACCAAAGCAATGCCTAAAAGAATTAAAGTGGCAAATATCCATATACGGACCCCAGCCAGAAAAAACATTACTGCTCCCCCCAATAAAATCATGACCGCTGTTCCTAAATCGGGCTGCCGCATTACCAAGATTACGGGAGCTATAACCATTCCTAAGGGTAAAAGAAGTTGCAGTGGTCTTCCAACTTCGTCAAAAGTACGACCATGAAAATATCGGGCAAGAGCTAAAACCAGAGCGAATTTCATCAGTTCTGATGGCTGCAACTGGATTAATCCAAGATCAACCCACCGTTGCGCTCCCATACCTATCTCCCCCACTATTTCAACCATTGCGAGGAGACATAGAACAATCGCGTAAGCTAAATAAGATAAGCGCATCAACAAACGGAGATCTACTAGTGCTATCCCAATGGCTAGGGTTAACCCTATTCCGTAACGCAATAAATGACGGTGAGCCCACGGATGCCAATCTCCACCGGCAGCCGAATAAAGCATAGATAACCCAACAGCAACAGCCATCGTCACTAACACAATTAACGACCAGTTAAGTTGACTAAGTTTCCAAGTGATTGTGAGCTTAGGACTACTAGCATACTCTGGCCGCCCCGATTGAAAAATCATTTCCAAATCCTGTTCCGCGGTAAATCGTGCCCACCACTAGTGGGATCAAGACGCATCGCTTCCAATAAAACATCGCGCGCTATTGGACCAGCCATAGAACTCCCACCACCTCCATGCTCCACAACCACTGCAGTAGCATATTTTGGCGCGTTAAGAGGAGCAAAAGCCACGAACATAGCATGATCGCGATCCTTCCACGGCCGGTCTTCATTCTTCACTTTGCCTTTTAATCTTTCCAAGCGACTAATTCGCTTAACTTGTACAGAACCACTCTTACCTCCGAGAAGATGCATATCTTTTTGTCTGTAAACTTTCCTAGCGGTACCCAACTCACCGTTAATCACTCGGTCCATGCCTTTTATTACTACTGATAAATGTTGAGGATTTAATTGCATCGCCTCAAATCGAGCCGATTTCGACGCAGGATTGTTTGATAGTTGTGGGATAACGGCTTGCCCTCCATTAACAAGTCGGGCCATCATCGTTACCAATTGGATTGGAGTACAGAGAAGAAACCCTTGCCCAATACTTGTAATTAATGTTTCACCCTTTTGCCAACTTTCTCCGAGAGCAGCCCGTTTCCAAGCTCGAGTAGGAATAAAACCCGGTCGTTCCCCTGGCAACTCCAGCCCTAATTTTTCTCCTAACCCAAATCGTCTAGCCATCCTACCTATACGTTCAACTCCCAGTCGGCTTGCCATTTCATACATGTAAACATCGCAACTTTGCTCGATAGCGCCGATCATATCTAGTTGACCGTGCCCATACTTTCTCCAACAGTGGAACCGAGAAGATCCAAGGTCCCTATATCCAGGACAGAAAACTTTAGTACTTGAACTCGCTATCCCAGCCTCCAAGGCGGCCAGGCAAACAATCATTTTCAATGTAGATCCAGGAGCATATTGACCAGAAATCGCTTTATTGGTCATTGGAGAACGAGGATTAGAGAGAAGCTGTTCCCAATCCCTAGGACTTAGCCCATCGGTAAAAACGTTGGGATCGAATCCAGGAGTAGAGGCCATCGCTAACACATCACCTTTGTAAATATCCATCACTACTGCGGCACCACTTTCTGGCGGCGCAAGTTTGTTATTTTCTGTGACATTCACTATGCCATTTATAGGACTAATGCCTTGAGGTAGCCGCTGACCCCGCCCTAGTAACGACCTTATTCTTGGATCATCTACTGATAACGCATTGCAACGACCTCGCGCTAACCTTTCCGTAACATATTTTTGAAGTCTAATATCTATACTAATAGATACATCCTTACCCGACTTTCCTTCACTTCCCGGCAGTTTTCTAATAATTCTTCCTAAAGCATTAACTTCAACCTGCCGTTGGCCAGGTTTCCCTCGCATTTTTAAGTCATAAAAGCGCTCTGCCCCGCTCTTTCCAATTTGAAACCCCGGTAACTCTAATACCGGGTCCCCAGTCAATTCGGTTTCAGAAACCGCTGCCACGTAACCCGTCAAGTGGACCGCCTTGTCACCAAACGGATAGTATCTAGACTGCCCCACTTCAATCTTGATTCCAGGTAAATAGGACATATTTATGGCAACCTTGGAAATATCGTTCCGAGAGAGATCCTCTAAAACGGTTACCGGCACGAAACCCCTTTTACGTTCAATATCCCGCAGAACTCTTTGCATATCCCAATTTTCAACATTTACCAATCTCTTTAACAAAAGCAGCGTTTTCCCAATATCTTTCGTTTGTTCAGAGACTATCTCGATGCGAAAATTATCTTTATTGTCTGCCAGGACCGTCCCGTTTCGGTCAAAAATTCTTCCTCTTACTGGGGGAAGAATCTCAAAATTAAACTGATTTTCTTCCGAAAGCGTACGATATCGATTAGCCTCAACAACCTGAAGATAGTGAAGTCGAATGCCTAATGCGCTAAAAAGAATTAGTTTACTTCCGGCAAGCAGTAACGCTCGTCTACTAAATATTCTTTGATTTACAGGCTCTGTGGGAGGGCGCATGTTGTCCTACCTAACGAACGACGTACCTATGCATGCGCACGAACAGCCAAACAGACAAGGGAAAGAGGAAAATAGTTAGTAAAAATTGGAAGAGTATCACGGGATTTAAAATTATGTTGATGTTCAAAATACCAGTTAAACACCACATCATTAAAAAGGCCCCCCCTGAAATTACGATGAATCCCAACCACGTGACGGAAAACGGTTTACTAAGAAAAACCTGACGTTGGGTCAGTGTTATCCCATAAACTAGTAACAAAGCTAAGGCATTCATCCCTAACAAGCTTCCGACTAAAACGTCTTGAATCAAGCCAATGAAGAAAATAAAAACGGGTGGGATTAAATCCGGTCTATAAACAGTCCAATAAAAAATAGCGATCATGGTTAGCATTGGCATAATTTCGGGCATAAAAGGAATACCAAAGGGAAGTACACCAACTAAAACCAGTATAAACAAAACACAACATGGGGCCAATTGCCGCGCCCAACGATCTAAATTTTGCCCCAAATCTTTCCACATTACTGAAGACGACCTTACTTTGTTGTTTGAAAATCTAAAGCTCCTCGTAAACGATAGTCTATTACTCTTACGTATTCTAAGTGATCCCAATCTACTAGAGGTTTAACTCTTATTCCGGCTTCACTGACGGCAGTTATTGTGCCAACTGGTATACCGACGGGCAAAACACCCCCCTCTCCAGAGGTAACAATTATATCCCCTGTAGAAACGTACGCATTTTGTGGAAGAAATTTCAGTCGAGGTCGATTGGAATTGTCACCAGATAAAATCCCAGGGTCTCGGGTATTTTGGACAAGGACAGGTATTTGAGAGTTTAAATCAGTCACGAGTAAAACTCTGGCGAATAACCTTCCTACTTCCACAACAACACCAACCAATCCGATATCCGACATCACCGCAAGCCCTCGTCGAACCCCCTGCTCTCGTCCCATGTTTATCAATACATTTCTTACAAAAGCGCCTCCCGAATTAGCTACAACACGGCCAGATACAAAGTTCGGCGACGGAAGCGGCACAAATTGATTCAATCTCCGTAAAGCTCTGTTTTCCGCCTGCAAATTCTTAGCAAGATACTTCATTTTAAGAAGGTTTTGGTTTTCTTTTCTTAAATTTTCAAGTTCGATGTGCAATTCATGAAAATCTTGAATAGAATTTTTTATACCCCCTAATTTTTGAGAAGGCTGGGAAAGAATTTCCAGAATTGGTATAGTCGCGTCCGTAATCGCTATTCGGAATCTCTCCATAAGAACGATATCAAGTTTTCCCAAAAGCATTATGGAAAAAGCGCCGATTATCAGAACACCAAATGCGAAGCGATGCCAATATGATCGGACTGGCTGTGCCACTTTGGAAAATGTTGCAGGCCTTCGCAAACCACGCTCCTGTTAATCACTAAAATATGCAGAAAGAGGAATTATTTAATACGCGCCAATTAATACGTTTCTTAGCACTTTCATTTCTTCTAAACATCGCCCCGTACCCAATGCCACACATGACAACGGATCATCGGCGATGGATACTGGCAGGCCCGTAGAATGTCGAAGAACGTAATCCATGTTACCGAGCAAAGCGCCTCCCCCCGTTAAAACTATCCCTTTATCAACAATATCGGCAGCCAATTCTGGCGGAGTTTGTTCTAATGCTACTTTAACGGCTTCAACAATTTGGCTGACTGGCTCTGCTAAACTTTCAGCAATCTGATTTTGGTCAATAAGTAGTTCTTTGGGAACACCATTCATTAAATCCCGACCTTTTATTTCGAAAGTTAGACCAATTCCATCGTCTAGTGCAAAAGCTGATCCTACTTCTTTTTTTATACGTTCCGCACTACCTTCTCCGACAAGCAAATTATGGTTGCGTCGAATATAAGCAATTATAGCTTCATCCATCTGATCGCCACCCACTCGAACCGAACGAGAGTAAACAATCCCTCCAAGCGATAACACAGCCACTTCTGTTGTTCCTCCGCCAATATCGACCACCATCGAACCTGTGGGTTCAGTGACAGGCAGGTTAGCTCCTATAGCAGCAGCCATTGGCTCCTCTATTAGAAAAACCCGTCGAGCACCAGCACTTTCAGCCGATTCTTGAATAGCCCGTCGTTCTACAGCTGTGGACCCAGATGGGACACAAATAATCACCTGAGGATTAGCAAAACTACGCCGATTATGAACCTTGCGTATAAAATGTTTAATCATCTCCTCCGCAACCTCAAAATCCGCTATTACTCCATCCCTCAGCGGTCTTATCGCCTGAATGTTCCCGGGAGTTCTACCTAACATCTGCTTAGCTTCCTCTCCCACGGCCAATACTTGTTTCTTTGCTCGGACCGTCGCTATTGCTACAACAGATGGCTCGTTAAGAACTATTCCGCGCCCTTTAACATAAACCAGTGTATTGGCTGTCCCTAGATCGATTGCCATATCGGCCGAGAGCATTCCAAGAAGATTAGCAAACATCTTTGGTCAATCCATCCTGGGCATAACGCCTATTCAATTTTAGAACAATTACGGCTGGACGAGCGCCTAAATCCACACAACTTTCCAGCCATTCCTTCGTTAGCTTAAAAGGTAATTACGTAATTCCACTCGATTTATATCATAGAATCAGGACTCTATGAAGGCAGGAGATGACAAATTGAGTAATTTGGCAATTTAAATGTTTAATGGCCGAATACGAGGAGGCATAAAAAAAACGATGCACGTATTTATAAATTCTTTATCCCACTGACATGGGAATATCTAAATTGCTACCCCTAGCAATAGCAACAACTCCTCCTCGACAGACTTCAATTTTTCCCAACGACTCCATTAATTCGACAAATGCATTTATTTTCCGAGGACTGCCCGTAAGTTCAAATACAAAGCTCTCCAGTGAACTATCAATAGCCCGCGCTCGGAACATATCAGCAATTCGTAAAGCCTCTATTCGATTTTCCCCTTTATTAACAATTTTCACCAGTGCCAATTCTCTTTCCAAATGTTCTTTTCCTAACGACAGGTCGTATACACCGTGAACCGGGACCAAACGAGCAAGCTGGGCTTTAATCTGCTCCACTATCATTTCTGTACCAGATGTGACTATAGTGATGCGAGAATGTCCGTGAAATATATCAATTTCAGATACAGTCAAGCTTTCTATATTATAGCCTCTGCCCGAGAACAGCCCAATAACCCGAGCTAGTACTCCCGGTTCGTTGTCTACTAAAACCGCCATGGTATGGCGTCTCTCTGCTGAATCGCGTTTCAAGTTCACGAAAGGCACTCCTGCTCACAGATAAAATGGCATAACTACCCACGGAATACTAGAACGCTAAACGGTCCACATTCGACGGCTAGGCTTGGGTGCTTGCCAACGTTAAACTAAAATTTTTCCTTCTTCGGATGTCTCCAAATCTGGTCCATCGCTAGGGCCCAATAACATTTCGAAATGAGCAGCTCCCGACGGAATCATAGGGAAGCAGTTTTCCTCTTTGTTTACGCGAATATCGGCTAAAAAGAATTTTTCTGATGCAACCATTGCATCTATGACATCGTCAAGTTCATCAACGGTTTTAGCTACCATACCTTCACCACCAAAAGAGTCTGCTAATTTCACAAAATCAGGCAACGCCTCTGTATAACTTTGAGAATATCGACTTCCGTGATTAAGCTCTTGCCATTGGCGAACCATACCCATCCATTGATTATTCACAATAAACGCTTTTACCGGTAATCTATACTGATTAACGGTAGACAATTCTTGTATGTTCATCAAAAAAGAAGCTTCCCCGGCGATATCTATAACCAATGAATCAGGATGCGCTATTTGGACACCCACGGCAGCCGGCAAGCCATACCCCATAGTTCCTAATCCACCAGAAGTCATCCACCTGTTAGGTTCTTCAAAACCAAAATATTGAGCTGCCCACATTTGATGCTGCCCTACTTCTGTTGTGATGAAAACATCCTTATCTCTAGTCTTTTCAAATAGTTTCCTTATCGCATGCTGTGGTTTAATGATTTTACTTTCTTGCTTAAAAGCCAAACAATTTTTACCACGCCAGACCTCTATTTGATCCCACCATTTTTTAAGTCGGGACCTATCAGCTTGATAGCCCTCTTGCTTCCAAATGTTAATCATTTCCTGAAGCACATTAGCCGCATCACCCACGATAGGAATATCTACGTAGACATTTTTATTGATTGATGATGGGTCTATGTCTACATGAATCTTAGTTGCACCCGGCGCAAAGTCAGATAATCTACCTGTTACCCGATCATCAAACCTAGCCCCAATATTAATCATGACATCGCAATTATGCATCGTCAGATTGGCTTCATAAGTCCCATGCATTCCCAACATTCCGAGGAAATTATTATTTGTAGCCGGAAATGCTCCCAATCCCATTAATGTGAGAGTGACTGGAAACCCAGTTAAATTTGCAAATTCCGCAAACAAAGCACAAGCGCGGGGTCCAGAATTGATCAACCCACCACCCCCATAGAAAATTGGGCGCTCAGCCTGGGATATAATTTTAACGGCAGCTTTTAGTTTATCCTCGTCGCCCTCAAGCTTTGGTTTGTAAGTACAGGGACGACTATTTTCTGGCGGGAAGTAAGGTGAATCGGCAAACAGAATATCTTTCGGCAAATCAACGACTACAGGCCCGGGCCTGCCCGCATTTGAAACATAAAAAGCTTCATGCATCACGTCCGCTAAATCATTAGGGCTTTTGACAAGATAGTTATGTTTGGTGCATGGTCTTGTAATTCCCGTAGTATCTGCCTCTTGAAACGCGTCATTACCAATTAAATGAGTCGGAACTTGACCAGTCAAACAAACGATGGGAATACTATCCATTAGGGCATCTGTAAGGCCAGTCACTGCGTTTGTTGCACCAGGACCGGAAGTAACCAGTACCACACCTATTTTACCTGTTGACCGAGCGTATCCTTCAGCTGCATGGACAGCGGCTTGCTCATGACGAACCAAAATATGTCGAATATTATTTGTCTGAAATAGTTCATCATATATTGGTAATACTGCGCCACCAGGGTAACCAAAAACGACCTCTACTCCTTGATCCTGCAAGGCCTTAATAACAACTGCCGCACCGTTCATAAATGACGTTGGCTTACGAATTCTGGAAATGGTGGTATCCATCCTATAGATCTTTCCTAAAATTGCCTTTGGACCGGTTAAGATTTAAGCGCTAAGAGATAACAAGCATTCAACGGCGCGGAACCTAGCGCTTCAAAGCTATCTGGTCAACAAGAATTGACGAATTTTTGGAAAGATTTCCTTCTCAATACTTTCCGAATATTGCGCATTTATGACATAGTTTGAACTAAACTGATTACGAAACCATGTTAATTGCCGTTTAGCAAAGCGACGCGTGTCTCTTTGTGCTACTTCAATTGCTTCTTCTAAACGCAGTTCCCCTTTTAGATAACGAGTTAATTGATTAAGCCCTAACGCCTTCATGCCAGGTAATTCTGAGGATAGACCCAATTTTATTATCCCGCGCACTTCATCAAGTGCACCTCTAGCAAGAAACTCCAAAAAGCGATAATCACAATTGGCATAAAGGCGCTTTCGTTCCGGCATTAACAATATAGTGAAAAATGATAGAGAATCAGAACTGGAAAAATTATCCTCCTGCCATCTCGATAAGGAATGGCCAGTGGTTTCGATGACTTCCCAAGCTCGGATCATTCTCTGGCGATCACTCGGCATTATTCGGCTACCCATAATCGGATCCCTTTGAAGCAAATCTTTATAAAATGCTAAATTTCCCAACTCTTCAAACTGTTGACGGGCCGACAAACGTATTTTTTGGGGAATTTTTGGCACTTTTGAAAACCCATCAATCAAAGCACGGAGGTACATTCCACTACCCCCACATATTATTGGCACCCTACCTCCTTGCCAGGATTCTGATATAATTTGAATCGCTAAATCGCGCCACACTGCAACCGAAGAACTATCTTTAATAGGCAAGAAACCAAATAACCTATGCGGTGCCCTGATTAAATAGTTTACATCTGGACATCCAGACAGAATATTGAGGTCTCGATACATCTGTATTGAGTCAGCATTTATTACGGTGCCTCGAAAAGTCTCTGCAGTTCTAACCGCTAGGGCGGATTTACCACTTGCCGTCGGTCCTGCTATGACAATGACCAATTTTCTTGCAGGTAAATACTTTAATTCACTAGACATAGTTTCCCCGGATAAGCCATAAAACACCATTATGCAACATGCACTCACAATTACGACCGCTCCAAAGGGTGATATTCTTTCAAATCACCATGGAGAGTTCTTAAAAAAGTTAATTTACTCCGCTGGTGCAGATCAATGTGAAATTTACTGGTTGTCTGCGGGAAAAGCGCTAGACGTACTATTTTCTGGCTTGCCCAAAGAAAAGGCGCTTGAAGTAGCTAGAAAAGAATTATCGGATTTCCCAGCCGATATAAATGTTCAACCGCTTGTGAACAGAAAAAAAAAAGTTTTAATAGCGGATATGGATTCTACAATAATCACATGCGAGACATTGGATGAGCTAGCGGAAATAATCGGAATTGGCCCCCAAATTAAACCTATTACTAATTTAGCAATGCGAGGCAAGATTGGTTTTAATATGGCGCTGAAAGAGCGCGTTCGCTTGCTTGCTGGTCAGCCTGCTTCGCTTTTAGATCAATTGCTCCGAGAACGAGTGTTCTTTACTTCTGGGGCCAAAACGTTAGTTCATTCTATGAAACATTACGGTGCCTTCACAGCGTTAGTGTCTGGAGGATTTTCTTTTTTTACAGACGCTATAAAAAATCTAGCCGATTTTGATTTCTCCCAAGGTAATGAGCTTTCAATAATCAACGGGGAAATTTCGGGTCACGTTGTTGAACCGATCCTTGGGCCTGAAGCGAAGTTGAACACACTTAAAGAAATTTGCAAGAAACTTAACGTTCCAACTAAGGACGTAATAGCTGTTGGGGACGGAGCAAATGATATCCCCGTTTTACGCGAAGCCGGTTTCGGTGTAGCTTTTCGTGCAAAAAAAACCGTTAACGATTCCGCTAATTATCACATAAAATATGGCGATCTTACTTCGCTACTTTATTTACAAGGTTATAGAGAATGCGACTTTATTTGTTGACAAGGGTTTCCTTATTTTATGCCGTTTTAGAAAAGCCCATCGTTCGTGAAATAATTGAAAAAAAAATGTCAACTAGATTCATTCTTTTCTCAACCTAACTCCTACGAATTGAATCGACCCCTGACGATTAATTGTCAATAATACGGATTTCTTTCGTTTCTTTCTAACAATACTGTCGAAAATCTTTGAGAATTCCGAAAGATTTTTAACCCTCTTTTGACCCAGTTCTACCACGACGTCACCGGGTCTCAAATCCTTATCCGCCGCTGCTCCCCCCCTATCTACCGCTATGATAATTACCCCATTCACGTTAGATGGTATCGAATACTTAGATCGGACACTGGGGGTTATTGATGATAATTCAAAGCCGATTTCCTCAATACGCTCTGTTTTCTTTTTTGGGTTTCGCTCTTTCTTGACAGCAGGTATAACTCCACTTGCTTCAGCTTTCTCAAGCTCCCCTATTCTAGCCGTCACACGCTTTATTTTTCCACCACGCCAGATTTTTACTGGAACATCTATACCAATAGGGGTCTCTGCCACTATTCTTGGTAATCTGCGCATTGTTTCAACCGCTTGTCCATTGAACGCCAAAATCACATCGCCCGGTCTAATCCCTGCTCTAGCCGCCGGTCCGTCCTTTGTTACTTCAGCTACAAGTGCCCCAGATGGATCCTGTAAACCAAAACTTTCGGCTATCTCTTCCGTCACCATTTGTATGCGAACTCCTAACCAACCGCGACGCGTCCTTCCATAATCTTTCAGTTGAGTAACTACTGGCTCCGCAAGACGCGAAGCAACAGCAAAGCCAATGCCTACTGATCCGCCACTTTGTGAAAAAATTGCCGTGTTAATGCCTATCACTTTTCCATCTAAATCAAACAACGGCCCGCCCGAATTCCCCTTATTGATCGACGCGTCGGTTTGAATAAAATCATCGTAGGGACCTTGGTTTATGTCCCGACCACGGGCGGAGACGATACCCGCCGTGACAGTCCCCCCCAAACCAAAAGGATTTCCGATAGCAACAACCCAATCACCGACCCGGAGTTTATCAGAATCTCCAAAAGACACGGCTGTTAATTTCGTGTCTCCGGGCTCAATTTTCAGAACCGCTATATCGATCTTGGGATCACGACCTAAAATTTTTGCCTTAAATTCCGTATCATCTTGTAAGCGTACCTTTATTTCATCTGCACCTGCTATAACGTGATTATTGGTAACTACTATCCCTTTACGATCAATTATAAAACCCGATCCAAGGGATTGGGCCCTGCGTGGAGCTCGACGCTGATTAGGCTTATCCTTTCCACCAGGAGGATGTCTCTCTAAAAAGTCTTTAAAAAACTCTTCAAAAGGAGAACCCGGAGGAAATTTTGGAATATTAGGGCCAACGCCACGCCGTGCATCTACTGTTTGAGTCGTGGAGATATTCCCCACAGATGGCAATAGTCTGGATGCAAGATAGGCAAAACTCATCGGAGGCGATTTAGCTTCAGTCGCATTCCAGAATAGGCAGAATACCAAGACTATAGTAGAAGCTACGATTACTTTATGAAGCGGGTGAGATCCCGTTTTTAGTCTCATTTCGCCTTTAATACAAAAAGATTGCCCCAACATGCGTTTTTCACTCCCATAATCCGTTTCTTTCCTAGCCGGCACTACTTTTGCCTTTCGCGCCAATACTGCATTTTTGGTATTCCTTAACCATCGAAAATGATCGCATTTGCCTCACCTTCAACTATTTGAATTATTTATATATGAACAAAACATCATGCAAATAATGTGGCAGGGTTGGTCGTATTTTTGACCATATTATAGAGAATCGCTACAGCAGAAGCAGTTGCATTTAAAAATCGGCCCACAATAATTAGCCTCGGATCAACCAAACTACAAGGACGCCTAAGGCCGCAGCAATCAAGCCAGACCGGCGCACCACTGCATCAGGCATTTCAAGCATGCGCGCCACCATTTGACGCATCGGACCAGGAAATAATGCGTAAAGAACACCTTCAATAACGAAGGCCAAGGCGACAGCAGTAAAAAGATCTGTCATTAACCCCCAACCACTTTCTGCCTAGGTTAAAAATCAAAGACTACAGATTATTCCTTTGGCTTCAGACCAGGAGTATTTCCAGTTATATCGTAAAAAAACCGAAAACAGTCACTGTTGGGGGACAACACCATTGTAGTATCGTTAGATGCCATTGATTTCCGGTAGGCTTGCATTGAACGATAAAACGCAAAAAATTTAGGATCCTGCCCGAAAGCATCCGCATAAATTTGAATTGCCTGACCGTCTCCTTCTCCACGGAGAGTTTCTGCTGTTTTCTGAGCTTCTGCAAGAAGAACTATCTTTTGTTTCCCAGCGTCAGCGCGTATTCCTTCCGCCAATTCAAATCCACGTGCCCTAAACTCCTTCGCTTCACGCTCTCGCTCAGATTTCATTCTGTTTTCTATGTTACTCCGTGTTTCATCAGGATAATCCGCCCTACGCACACGCACTTCAACTATCTCCACTCCAAAGCGCTTGACAGCATCATTAACTGCCTTTTGGATATCCACCATAATCGAGGCACGTTTATTCGATAATATATCCAATAAAGTTTCATTACCTAAAACACGTCGCAGAGACGAATTTATAATGGGACTTAGCTTTCCAGGCACTTCCGATACCCGTCGAGTGGTTTGATAAAAAAGAAGCGGGTTGGTTATGCGATAGCGTGCGTAGGAATCCACGTCTAGTCGTTTCTGATCAGCCAGAATCATTCGTTCTTTAGGCGGGTCCAAATCCAAAACCCGTTTGTCGTAGTAAACTACCTCTTCGGCAAATGGCACCTTGAAATTCAACCCCGGAGTTTGAATAGTTTGTTGTGGCTTCCCAAAAAATAGCACTATCGCTTGTTGAGTTTGTTCAACTATGAACATTGAGCTACTGGCTATCACCCCCAAAACCAAAAGGATAATGCCTGTGATTGCAAGCAATCTAGACATTGTTAATTACTCCTCGCCGAGTCGTCTGTTTCGCTATTGCTACCGCTCTGACGTTTCTTAATTTCTGGCAAGGGCAAATAAGGAACAACACCAGGTCCGGAAGCATTTCCGACATTATTATCGATTATGACTTTATTAACATTATTAAAAACCTCTTCCAAGGTTTCCAGATATATTCGCATTGTTGTTACATCCTTAGACTTCTTATACGCTGCATAAACAGCATTAAAACGATTAGCATCCCCTTGAGCTCTATTGACTACTTCCTGCCGATAAGCATCCGCTCCCTGAACAAGCTGTTGCGCCTCGCCTCTCGCACGAGGAACTATGTCATTCCGAAAAGACTCTGCTTCATTTTTCAAGCGGTCCATATCCTGTCGTGCTCTTGAGACTTCATCAAAAGCATCAATCACGTTCTTAGGTGGTAGCACTTCAAGTAATTGTACCTGACGAACCTCAATTCCAGCTTTATACTCCGACATCAATTTTTGTAAGGCTGCGTGCGTTCGGCGTTCTATATCCTCCCTCCGACTCGTTAACGCTTCCTGAATTGGCGTTTGACCAATGATGTCGCGCATAACTGACTCGGCAGCCATTTTCACAGTTTGATCAGGGTTTCTGATATTGAATAAATAATTAGGCGCATCCGAAATTTTCCAAAACACTACAAAATCAATATCAACTATATTTTCGTCCCCTGTTATCATCTGACTTTCTTCTGGCATATCCCGAACTGACGCTCCACGTCGTGAAGCTTCACCAGTAGTTCGTAGCCCGATTTCTATTCTATTTTCCGCAGTAACATCAGGCTTATAAACGTTCCCAATGGGCGCGGGCCAGTTCCAGTGAAGACCGGGATTAGTAGTTGTTCCGAGGAAACGACCAAGAACTAATGGCACACCTTCCTGATTAGGCTGAACTCGATAGAATCCATAAGCAGCCCAGATAATAAGGAACCCTATCAATCCGAGAATTAAAGTCTTTCTACCCCCCATTCCTCCGGGAATAAGGCTTTTTAAACGAGCTTGCCCACGTCGAATCACTTCATCAATATCCGGTGGTTGAGGTCCCCCACCTCCACTGCCACCACCGGGTTTACGGCCCCACGGAGCTCCATCATCTCCAGAACCACTACCGTTATTTCCACCGCCACCCCACGGGCCGCCGCCGCCTTGATTACTCCAGGGCATTATCATTCGCTCCCTTCGGAAGATACATAAAAAAAAAATTTAGCAGATCATAGCTGGTACTTGCAAAGCTTAAAGGACTGGTTGTAAGAGATAATCTATAAAGTCATCGTAATATAATGCTATTCTTAATCATATTGGAAAAATCAAATGGAATTCAAGTATGACACTAGTCACTGAGGCACAAATTTTTGAAGCACTCCGTTCAGTTCGAGATCCTGAACAAGAACAGGATATAATTTCTCTTAGCCTAGTAAAAGGATTAATTATTAAAGACGGAAACATCGGTTTTTCAATAGAGGTAGAACCTAAACGAGGTCCTTATCTAGAACCCTTAAGAAAAGCCGCAGAGAACGCCGTTTATAAACTCCCGGGAGTAACTTCCGTTACGGCAGTGCTTACAGCACATAAAACGAATGAAAGCGGGGGAGAGAGTGCCCTATCTCCAGCACCAAAAACTCCAGAAAATAGCCGTATGGCAAAACAGGTGCTAGCGCCGGAGGTAAAATCGATAATAGCTGTTGCATCTGGAAAAGGCGGCGTCGGAAAGTCAACTACCGCCATCAATCTTGCTATGAGCATGGCTAGATCAGGCCTGAGCGTAGGAATGTTGGATGCCGATATTTATGGCCCCTCTATTCCAAGAATGATGGGAATTACCGATAAACCAAGTAGTAAAGATGGCAAGGTGTTACAACCCCTGGAAAGATATGGATTGAAATGCATGTCAATTGGATTTTTAGTGCCAGAGGACTCTCCGACAATTTGGAGAGGACCGATGGTGATGAGCGCACTCGAACAGATGCTGAGGGATGTAGAGTGGGGTCAGCTAGATGTAATGGTGGTTGATATGCCACCTGGAACAGGCGATGCACAACTAACAATGTCTCAGCGCGTTCCATTAGCAGGTGCTGTGATCATTTCCACGCCGCAGGATATCGCTCTATTGGACGCTAGAAAGGGTCTTAATATGTTTCGTAAAGTGGATGTCCCAGTTTTAGGTATAATAGAAAACATGAGCACGTTTATTTGCCCTAATTGCGGAAGCCAAAACGATATATTTGGACACGGTGGAGCACGAAAAGAGGCGGACAATTTAGGTGTAGACTTTCTTGGAGAGATACCATTGCATATTGATATTAGACAGACTTCGGACGCAGGAACTCCCATTGTGGTCAAACAACCTGATGGCCCTCATGCTGGCATATATAGAGAAATAGCGGACAAAATCAGTCTTAAAATCGACTCTGAAAAAAATTTTGGTCGCCGCGAGGCTCCACGAATAAAGATATCGTAAACTCTAAAAGATCCGCCAATCAAAAATAATTATTTCCAATACTAAATGCTCCGAAAAAATGGAAGGCATATTGGTTAATTATAGCGATTGTTAATTCAACTACGCGGAACAATCCTTTCTAATGTTACAAAACTGTACGAAATTCGGTCCCCTCCTTTAGAACTAAATCTGCATCTTTTGATTTCTCGCCAATGTTGTTGATTAATTTTAGGAAACCAAGCGTCACCTGCTGGATTGAAATGTATTTCGGTTTTATAAATTCTAGAAGCGAGAGGTATCGCATCACGGTATATTCGTGTGCCGCCAAAAGCTATAATCTCCTCTGAATTCATTTCCATCGCCATCTTTAGTGCCAAATCGTAGGCGGTTTGAAAGGATTGACAAACAGACACTCCCATAAATTCTGTCGCATAGGATCTCTGGGTTATGACAATCGTTTTCCTGCCAGGTAACGGACGCCCTATCGATTCATAGGTCCGTCGGCCCATAATTAACGGTTTTCCAAGGGTTAAAGTTTTCACGCGTTTTAAATCATCAGACAAATGCCAGGGCAGTTCCCCAGCTTTCCCAATCACCCCGTTGTCCGCAACGGCAACAACTATAACGAGTGAAGGATTTATACCATTAAGCATCTGTCTTACCTTCAAACAGCCACCTGTGCAGAAATATGGGGATATGGGTTGTAGCCTGACAATTTAAATCCATCATATGAAAACGCAAAAATGTCTCTAAAAGAAGGATCTAAGATCATTTCTGGAAGATTTCTCGGAATACGAACAAGCTGGACGCGGGCTTGCTCTATATGATTATTATACAAATGTGCGTCTCCAAGTGTATGAATAAATTCACCTGGAATTAAATTGGTTACCTGCGCGATCATCATAGTTAACAAGGCATAAGAGGCAATGTTAAATGGAACTCCTAGAAATATATCTGCGCTGCGTTGATAAAGCTGACACGACAATTTACCGTCCGCCACATAAAATTGAAAAAGACAATGGCAAGGAGCCAAGGCCATTCGATTAAGATCGCCCGGATTCCATGCTGTAACAATTAAACGACGAGAAAATGGGGTGGAATTAATATCTTTAATTAAATTTGAAATCTGGTCGATACCTTTACCGGTTCCAGAAGACCACGACCGCCATTGTTCGCCATATATAGGGCCGAGTTCACCTTTTAGATCAGCCCATTCATTCCAAATATTGACACCATTTTCCTGCAAAAACCTAACATTCGTATCCCCTTTAAGAAACCAAATAAGTTCGTAAATAATTGATTTCAGATGAAGCCGTTTAGTGGTTAAGAGTGGGAATCCTTCCTTTAAATCAAAACGCATTTGGTAACCAAAAACAGAACGTGTTCCAACGCCCGTACGATCTTCTTTTTTAACACCTTTTGTTAAAACGTATTCCAACAAATCAAGATATTGTCTCATTTGGATAAAACTTCGCCTTAATCTCTAAAAAACGCTGAAACAAACACGCTTAATCCGTAGAATATGCACAAAACCTCACCCTCTACAGTTCCTAATAGGAATATATATTATTGGAACGCCAAAACTAAAGGCAAACAACTTATTTTTTTTAGGAGAGTTGCAAAAATGTAGTTCAATCTGCCAAATTTTCAGTAAACTGGGACTATATTTTCATTTCTATATGAACAATAACTTGTGCCTACCGGATAAATGGAAGTGCTATCAAAAAACAAAATTATCAATCCCACAGAAAGAGATTTTATATTATTTTTTTAGTAGTTTAAAGGAATTTTCAAACTATTTTTAAAAGCTTCCATATCCCTTATTGTTTGGCATCTAGCTTGCATCGTCTTTTTTATGCGGTATTTTAGGAGCAGGGAATGCCAAGTTTCGATAAAAATAAAATGACCGAATTTGAATATAGTATAAAACAGGAGCAGCCTAACTTTGTCTTAGCATCAAAACAGCATAATATTAGATGTGAATTTGCGAATCACCGTTTGAAATCTGCTCAAAATTTATGTGAAAGAGAGCGATTTGGAGAAGCCATCCTTCTCCTGCAACAACTCCTAAAAGAAGATTCCACAGATTCGAGAATAAGCCTTCAATTAGCATTATCTTTACAGTTGGCGGGGCGACGAGATGAATCTGAATCCTACTTTTTATCAACACTTGATTTAGCCCCCGGAGCGATTATCGCCGTAGTTGGACTATCCCAAGTATGGCGAGAAAGCGGCAAAACAAAAAATGCTATCACTTTACTCAAAAGCTATTTAGTTCAATTGCCTAATAACTCCTTATTAATCAGTGAATACGCTAATATTTGTCACGCAGCGGGATACTATACGAGTGCGGTTACTTTTAATTACTTACTCCGAGTCCTTGATCCTCTAAACGGAAACGCTTTTGCAAATATTGCTGAATCACTATCAGAACTTCAACGCCATGAAGAGGCTCTTCTTTACATAGAAAAAGCTTTAAAATTAAAACCAGAATCCGATCAGCTAAAGTTAAACCGTGCGTTCGCTTTATTAGTTTTGAAGAGATTTGATGAAGGTTGGAAGGCTCATGAAGCTCGTTTGGGACAAGGCATACCTGATTCGCCCAAAAGGCATATAAATATACCGCTTTGGTCGGGCGAACCCATAAACGGAAAGAATATATTGGTTTGTAGTGAGCAGGGATTGGGTGATCAATTTTTTTTCGGTCCATACATCAAAAAGCTTTACTCAACTGCAAACAGTGTAACCATTGAAACAGACCCGCGTTTAATCCGGCTTTTCAGGCGAACTTTTCCAAAGGCTAGAGTCCATTCTTTTTCAAGAAGACTCATCAATAAGAGGCCCATATTCAACTACAACTGGGTGAAAAAAGATGAAAATTATCCGGATTTTTACGTTAATTTAGCCAGCTTACCGATGCTTTTTCAAGAAAATCATTCTTTTCCTGTAGCTCCTTTTGGATATTTGTACCCCGACAACGAGCATGTCAATTATTGGCGAAATAAAATAGCACTTCTGTCTAACTATAAACCTGTTATAGGGCTTTTTTGGCGCAGTGGTTTGTTTTCTCCAGACCGACAACACTTTTATCCTTCTATTGAACGATTTGAGCCGATTATTAAGCTAGAAGGGGCTTGTTTTCTTAGCCTTCAGTTCGATGATGATAAAGAAGATCGTGAATTTGTATTAAGGAAATTCGGGATCGAACTATTAAAATTAAATGATGTCGACCTTAGGAACGATCTGGACCAATTGGCAGCGATATTAAGTGTACTGCGAGGGGTGGTATCGCCATCCACAACTACAGCAAATTTATCTGCTGCGGTAGGAACTCCAACAATAATAGTAAGTAGAAATATCGATTGGACACCCATGATCAACGGACGCGACGCAATTTTAAACAAAATTGAGCGTGTTTATCCAGCCAAAGCAGATGACTGGGAAAGTGTCTTTCAGAAAACTAAAGAGCGTGTGACAGCTTGGCTATGATGTAATTTTTCAAACAAATTTATTCTTTCGTAATGCAGGCCTTTTTCAAACAGCAGTAAAAGTTTATACTCTTAGATGTCGGTTTACCGACTATAGCGATAAATGGTGCGTGAAATAAGCGTTACGGACCCGGGGGCAGTACCCGGCGCCTCCACCAATCTGTATAAATGTTTGTGGGGGCGAAATAGGATCGACGTGCGTAGTAAAGGCGTGACTTTTGCTCGGCATGGTACCACCGTTATCGGGCCGAAATGTAGTTGCGAATGACAACTATGCGGAGGCACGCCTCGCTGCGTAAGCAGTCAGGTAGCTTCAATTAAGCCCATGGGGTTCGCTCCCCATGGCGGGGTTGGGGGCGCACCTGCCAACAGAAGCGCCCCACTTAGTAACTGTTTGGTGACCGAACTTTAAACGGAGAAAATAAATTGTCGGAACACCTATTTGAATATGACCTTTGGGTTGAGAAAGCATTACTGGGAGTTGTTAGAACCGCGTTACGCCAGGTTTCCATACATGGCTTAAGAGAGGACCATCACTTCTATATTACATTCAAAACGGCTTACCCTGATGTCGAGGTGCCATCATACTTAAGAGAAAAATATCCAGATGAAATGACAATAGTTCTGCAGCACCAATTTTGGAATCTAGAAATCCGTGAAAAGGATTTCGAAGTAAGATTAAGTTTTAACGACGAAAGAGAGAGGCTATTAATCCCGTTCGACGCCATAACTGGTTTTGCCGACCCGTCTGTTAAATTTGGATTGGAATTCAGGGGTTCAGCATTCGAAGAGAAGCAAACTTATTCATCGAAGAAAAAAGAAGAACACACTGCGGAGGATACTCTCGAAGAAACAGGTGAACCCAAGTCAAATGTGACCACCAACGATGTAATATCACTCGATCAGTTTAGAAAGAATCGATAAGTTCTGGTTTAGCTGATAAAGAAAGATAATCAAAGAAAGAAAATAAATCATTAATATCAGTGAATTAAGGGTCAATTATGTTAGATAGCATGTACAGTGAGTTGCTTCCACTCGGACCAGAGTCAACAGAATACAAAAAGGTTTCCGGCGATAATGTAAGCTGCAGGACCGTTGACGATCAAACATTGTTAAAAATTGAACCAGAAGCTCTAACTATATTAGCGGAAACAGCATTCAAAGATATATCACACCTGCTTCGTCCTTCTCATCTTTCCCAATTGCGTGCTATTTTGGATGATAAAGAGGCATCCGCCAATGACCATTTCGTTGCGATGGAGCTTTTAAAGAATGCAAACATTGCAGCTGCTGGTGTGCTCCCGATGTGTCAAGATACGGGAACAGCAATTGTAATGGGAAAAAAAGGGCAAAATATTTTTACAGGATTTAATGATGAAAAGGCCATATCACGCGGCATATATAACACCTATAATAACCATAATTTGCGCTACAGCCAGTTAGCTCCCATAGACATGTTTATCGAAAAAAATACTGGAACTAATCTTCCTGCCCAAATTGAACTTTATGCAGTACCGGGAGATGAATATAAGTTCGCTTTCATACAAAAAGGAGGAGGATCTGCAAACAAATCATTCTTATTTCAAGAAACTAAAGCAGTTTTAAACCCTCAGTCGCTTAAAACCTTTCTAGATGAAAAAATACGAACACTCGGGACGGCGGCATGTCCACCTTATCACTTAGCCGTTGTCATCGGAGGTACTTCTGCTGAATTCAATCTTAAAACAGTTAAGCTCGCCTCTATTCGATATTTAGATAATCTTCCTACCCGAGGTGGGGATACAGGACATGCTTTTCGAGATATAGAATGGGAGGAAAAAATTTTAGAAATGACCCGAAACATGGGGATTGGTGCCCAATTTGGAGGAAAATACTATTGCCATGATATAAGGGTTATACGACTGCCAAGACACGGCGCATCATGCCCCATAGGGATTGGTGTTTCCTGTTCGGCTGATCGTCAAGCATTTGGAAAAATAACAAAAGATGGAGTCTTTTTAGAACGACTTGAAACCGAACCATCAAAATATCTTCCTGAAATCTTAGAATCGGAGGTTTCAAAGGAAGTAGTGGAAATAGATCTAAACCAACCAATGTTTGATATCAGACGTCAGTTGAGTCAATATCCTATTAAAACGCGGGTTGCTCTTTCTGGTCCAATGATTGTTGCTCGCGACATTGCCCATGCAAAACTAAAGGAACGATTAGATCTAGGAAAAGGCCTACCTGAATATATCAAACAACATCCTATTTATTACGCAGGCCCAGCTAAAACGCCAAGCGGAATGGCGTCTGGTTCATTTGGTCCGACTACAGCGGGTCGTATGGACTCATATGTAGACCCGTTCATGGCCGCTGGTGCAAGTTTCGTAACCTTAGCTAAAGGCAATAGATCACCGGTGGTTCGTCTAGCATGCAAAAAACATGGTGGCTTTTATCTGGGATCCATAGGTGGAGCAGCTGCTATTTTAGCTCTCAATAGCATTAAAAAAGTAGAAGTAGAGGAATACCCTGAACTAGGAATGGAGGCCATTTGGCGTATCCAGGTTGAAAATTTTCCGGCTTTTATTGTTGTCGATGACAAAGGCAATGATTTTTTTGAAGCTATGTAGAAGGAAATAGGTCCTTAAAACGTGTGCTCATCGATTTTCAATCTATCAAAGGAATATAATTATGAAATATTCTGTTTCGTTTAAGCAAGTTTGAAAAGGGATTTAGTAAATGTGGCCCGCAACTGACTCCAACTCAGCCGCTATTTTCGCTAGAGCGCAACAGGTGCTTCCAGACGGAATTTCACGGCTTTTGACTTGGTTAGACCCCTATCCGATTTACGCAAAACGAGGAAAACGAGGATACATAGAAGACGTGGATGGGCACCTCCGACTTGACCTCATGAATAATTTTGCCTCACTAATCCACGGGCATGCGCATCCAAAAGTAGTAGATGCAGTTAAAACGACGCTGGAAAAGGGATCATGTTTTGCCCTGCCAACTGAAAACGAAATTCAATTAGCAGAATTACTTTGCCAACGAATCAAATCTGTCGAAAAAGTTCGATTCTGTAATAGTGGCACTGAAGCCATTATGATCGCCATAAAAGCTGCTCGTGCCCGAACTAATCGACCTCGGATCGCTAAAATCGAGGGTGCCTATCACGGCATGTATGATCATGCGGAAGTAAGCTTAGCATCTACCCCTGAAAATTGGGGCAATACCCCTACACCCATCCCGCACGCCTTCGGAACCCCAAAATCAATATTGGAAGATACCATTGTTCTCCCGATGAACAGTTTAGAAGAATCTGAGAGATTATTACGTGCGCAATCAGATTCTATTGCTGCAATTGTTATTGATCCTGTCCCTACTAATTTAGGCATGATCGAAATGGAGCCTTCTTATTTATCCATGATTCAAGACCTAGCCCAAGATATTGGCGCTCTCATTATAGTCGATGAAGTGATTGCCTTTCGGTTAGCTTATAATGGTGCTCAATCCCGTTATGCAATAAAAGCCGATTATACTACTCTCGCCAAAATTATTGGTGGAGGTTATCCCGTTGGAGCAGTATGTGGCACTGAAGATGCGATGACCGTTTTCAGCCAAAAAAATGGAAGTCCATTGAACCCGTCTAGTGGCACTTTCACTGGTAACCCCGTTAGTATGGCAGCAGGATTGGCTACAATGCAAATCATGACACCATCTGCCTACAATTTTTTAGAAGACTTGGGAGAATATTGTAGACGTGAGTTAGAGATAGCATTTAAAGAAGGAGGGTATTCTGGACAAATCACTGGAGTAGGCTCAATGTTTCAACTCCACTTTCATACTCGTCCATTAATAGATTACCGAAGTGCTTACAAAACACCCGAAGAAGAAAAAATATCAAAGTTCGTTCACCGTGAGATGCTAGACTACGGATTTATACTTTCGCCACGTTGTTCAGGATTTTTATCTACTGTTAATACCAAAGAAGAATTGAAGTCGATGGCAAAAGCTCTAGCTAAGACGTTAAAGGCTATTAAATAAAAACGGGCTACTTTATAGGATAAACTTCTTGAAATACTATTTTGAAATTCTTTTAGAACGACTAACCTCGGGCTTTTATTTTAAAACAAAATCACGAATTACGACTTCTTGCGATAAAATAAATTGACTGCAGTATTCTAATGAATTTCCAAATACACTGTTCCTAAAGAAAGATTTTAAATGCTTTATCTTTAATTTGGAAACAATCAGTTATGGAATTAAAAGAATGCATTCGGCGCATACCCAATTTTCCAAAACCTGGTGTCCTGTTTTATGACATATCTACATTAATTAGGGATGCTGAAGCATGGCAGAAAACGATTAACCAGCTTACAATTTTAGTACAAAAATTTAAGCCCGATTTGCTTATTGGAATAGAATCGCGAGGATTTTTAATCGCTGCACCATTGGCATTATCTCTGGGAATTGGTTTCCAAATGATCAGGAAGGAGGGAAAGTTGCCTGGAGTTACTAATAAACTTTCTTACGACCTTGAATATGGCACCGACACGATTGAGCTTCAGGAAGACGCAATCAAAGGTGGTGAACGGGTAGTATTAGTAGATGATTTGCTCGCAACAGGGGGAACTATGCGCGCCGCCGGAGATTTATTAATTCAAAGTAATGCTAAACTAGTAGGTGGGACGAGCCTAATAGAGCTCACATCCTTAAAAGGACGAAATCAACTCATATTCCCTTTTACTGCTTTATTGAGTTACAATTGAACCCACCAACGAACTATATTAGTTATTTTAGAGTGTGTAACAATGGTTTTTAACCCATTATGGGATAACCGGCATACAGTTTCCAATATTAAAATGCATGTATTTTAAATATATATTCAAACACGAAACGCACTCTAAAATATTTGGGACCTATGATTCAGTATTGTGATGGAAGGCAATAAGTTAATAAAAGCAAAACCTGTTATCTTATCGGTTCCAAAATAGATACAAAATTGGCAACGGCAACACCACCCATATTGAAAATTCCTCCAATTTTTGCATCATCAATTTGCATGTCGCCTGCTTCTCCCCGGAGTTGCATAGCGGTTAACACATGCATTGATACACCAGTAGCTCCTATCGGGTGACCTTTCGATTTAAGACCGCCCGATGGATTTATTGGTAATTTACCCTCTTTTTGAGTAATTCCATCCAACAAAACCTGTGCGCCACAGCCAGGCTCTGCAAGCCCCATAGCTTCGTATTCAATTAATTCTGCGATTGTAAAGCAGTCGTGGGTCTCTACAAAAGACAGATCATCTAACGTCAAACCGGCCGCACTTAACGCATTGTTCCACGCCTTTGTACAACCTTCGAATTTAGTCACATCTCGTTTAGACATCGGAAGAAAGTCATTGACCTGAGCTCTCGATCTAATCGCGACCGCTTTTCTGCGACTCAGCGCCGTTTCCATATCAGTAAGAATTAATGCTGCAGCACCATCGGATACCAAAGAACAATCAGTTCGCTTCAATGGACCCGCCACCAATGGGTTTTTATCCGAAATATCTCTACAAAATTCAAACCCAAGATCTTTTTGAATTTGTGCGTAGGGATTTGAAACACCATTCCTATGATTCTTTGCAGCTATAGCCGCTAAAGCATCTGTTTGATCTCCATAACGCTGATAATATCCTTGCGTTATTTGCCCAAAAACACCAGCGAAACCAGCCTCTATACCACCCTCTTCTTTAAGATAACTAGCAGTTAAAAGCGTTTCGCCAACCAACGACCCCTTCAAATCAGTCATCTTTTCCACTCCTACGACGAGCACTATTTTCCCCCGACGAGATTCTAAAAAGTCTATACCTTGGTGAACAGCGGCACTGCCCGTTGCACAAGCGTTTTCTACACGTGTAGCGGGTTTAAAACGAAAATCATCGGAGGCTTGAAGAACCAGACTAGCTGTAAAAGCCTGAGGGGAAAAAGCGCCACCAAAGTGGCCAAGATAAATCGCGTCTATATCCGACGGTTCGAAACCTGCATCAGCCACGGCGGCATTAGCAACGTCAATTATCATGCTTTCGACGTCCTCGCCATCTCGCCTACCAAACGGCAAATGGGACCATCCAACAATAAAGCTAGTCATGAAATTTTTCCTATCGCAGATTTTGTGAAATAGTACATTTTTCTAAAATGTTTACTCTTTGGGACAGTTCTCGTGGAAGATTCTTTTTAAATCTAATTGAAGGTTGTACCTCTATTACAACTTTCCGGCCAACTCATCCATCGAATTTTTTAACACTCGATTTTCAACATCAGAATTCATATTTTCGCCAATTAACCTTGACGTAACACTTATAGCCAAATCCACAGCCTGCTCCCTTACGTCTTGTAAAGCCTTTGCTTCGGCCTGCGCAATGCGAGTCATAGCCTGCTCTTCTCTGCGTTTTAATGTTACAGCTAACGCTTTCTCGGCCTCAACTTTTAATCTTTCTACCTCTTGTTTTGCATTAGAGATGATTTGTTCAGCCTCGTCCAATGCATCACGCTGTTGACGTTGATAATCTGCGAGAGCAGCCTGAGCTTCCTCACGTAAATTTTGCGCTTCATCCAATTGTCTCCGGATATTCTGAGCTCTTTTGTCTAAAGCCGCTGTTATCCTAGACGTTCCTTTCCATCCGACCAGAATGACAAAGATGACAAATGCAATTGCGACAGATAATTCGGGAGTAATAGTCATCGGCTGAAACCCTTGATGGTCGCCTCAATAGCCCCTTCAACTTCTTTAGCTCTAACCTGAACACCAATTAGCTTATTGACCGCTTCAGCAACTACGTCTCTTGCAACAGAATGCTCTAGGGAATCTGAATCAGTCGGCCCAGCGTTCACGGCTTTTTCCCGTGCTACTCTAATTCTTGCTTCGGCCTCCTGCACCATAGCAGTCACTTTCTGATTCGCAGCAGCCTCCACCTCAGTGGACTTTCTTGTTATTTCATCTTGTGCTTCACGGATGGCGATGCTGGCTTTTTCACGGGCCGCCAACAAATCTTTTCCAAATTCTACACGCACTAATTGAGCTTCTTTATTTAAGGATTCTGCCTTGTCTAAATCATCCTCAATTCTATCCTGACGCTCCTCAAGAACTTCAGCAATCCTAGGGATGGCAATCTTTGATACGAGGATATAAAGAATCACGAAACTTACAATTAACCAAAAGATTTGGGAAATATAGGTTTCTACGTCCAATTGGGGGAGTTTCGGCTCAGCCGAATCGCTTACTGCAAACGAATAAGTTGACGCCAAAGTGCTAAAAATCAAAGCGATTAAGCCCATCAGCGGGCTAAAAAATCTATCCAATAAGCACATAGTAGCGCCCCTTTCGATTAGTCCTGAAGCAGCTAAATTTTTTGCACAAAATGCCAATCGGCTGCTTTAGCGCCAATCAAGTAAATAGGATAAGAAATGATACCAGTAGTGCGAAAAGTGCAATGGCTTCAGTTAAGGCAAAGCCAAGAATACCAATTCCAAACACCTCGCCTCTCGCCGCAGGATTCCTCGCTATAGAAGAAACAAGAGATGAAAAAATATTACCTATGCCAACACCTACACCAGCCAATGCTATTACTGCTAGGCCGGCGCCAATCATTTTAGCCGCATCTAATTCCATGGGTTTTCCTTTTTCCTTAGTTAAAATCTATATAATTTAAAATATCCTCATTTTTGTATTTGATTGTTAATCAGTGGAGGTGAATAGCATCATTAAGATAAAGACAAGTAAGTACCGTAAAGACGTAGGCTTGTAAAACAGCAACCAATATTTCAAAGCCGGTCAGGGCTACCAGAAGTAACACCGGTGCCACGCCAAGTAATCCCAACAAAACCGTGAAACCACCAAAAACCTTCATCATCGTATGACCAGCCATCATATTAGCAAATAAGCGCACTGAAAGACTAACCGGACGGACAAAATAAGAAATAATTTCTATTGGAATTAACAAAGGTGCCAAGATCATAGGAGTTCCAGATGGAACAAATAAAGAGAAAAAATGAACCCCGTGGCGCACTAGACCGATCACAGTGACCCCAACAAATATCGTTACCGCCATTGCAAATGTGACGATAATTTGGCTCGTGAAAGTATAAGCATAAGGTATCATGCCAACCAAATTACCTATCAGAATGAACATAAATAAAGTAAAAATGAAGGGAAAGTATTTTCTACCTTCGTTGCCGACATTTTCTCGTACCATATTTGCTATAAATTCATAAGAAATTTCCGCCATTGATTGCCAGCGACCAGGAATAAGACGTCCTCCTCGCATGCTGAGAGTCAGAAACGCCGTTACAACCACAACTGTTATGGTCATCCATAATGATGAGTTTGTATAAGAAACGTCCATGCCCGCTATTTCCAATGGAATAAGCTGAGTCAACTTAAATTGTTCGACAGGCGAAGCCACAGATAATCCCCTCTACTTTCCCAAATTTCCATTAATTGGTCGTTTTTCCTCTTCGCCTTTCTGATAGCCCAATGCCATTCCCAATCCCGCTACAGAACGGTAGACGTTTAACATTCCTGCCGCAGCTCCCAAAATAAAAGACAAAATCAATAACCAAGGCGAAGTTCCCAACCACTGATCCAATCCATAACCTACAGCAGCTCCAACGGCAACGCCTGCAACCAGTTCTACTCCTGCTCGCATTGCAATACCAACCAGAGAGGGTGGCAGTGCTGGGTTAGACCTGCTCTTGTCTATACTTACTGAAGCCTTTTCCCTAGCCGACTTGAGCCGAGCGTCCAAATCGTGCAACGGAGGCTTTCTGCCTCGGTCATCATTTACCATTTGGCGACCGTCGACATTCCATAGCGAGCTTTATCCACGTTTGTGACAAAAATTAATTTAAAAATCGCGGCAAACATAAGGAACGATCACGCCTCGTGTCAAGACCGAAGCTTGATCAATTTTAGTATAATTTATCTTTTTATATCAATATTTTAAACGAACCCGGAAGCGTTGCTATTATATTAATTCGCTTTTAGATGAATCACTGAACTGCTCTGCTACTTCTAGGTCTACGGATACCAGTTGGCTCACGCCTTGCTCCGCCATCGTGACACCAAACAGGCGATCCATCCGAGCCATCGTCAAACGATGGTGTGTGATAATAAGGAATCTTGTGCCCGTTGAATGAGAAATATCACTAAGCAATGAACAGAATCGATCAACATTGCTATCGTCAAGCGGAGCATCAACCTCATCCAACACGCATATAGGTGAAGGATTGGTAAGAAACGCTGCAAATACAAGAGCTAATGCTGCCAGAGCTTGTTCTCCACCTGATAACAAAGACATTACTTGGAGCTTTTTTCCTGGTGGACTTGCCATAATTTCCAGTCCAGCATCTAAAGGGTCATCAGCTTCTATCATAGCCAAATGCGCTCTGCCACCACCAAACAACCGCACAAATAAATCTTGGAAATGAGCATTAACAGCGTCAAACGCTACTTGTAAGCGCTCTTTCCCTTCTTTATTTAATGATGCTATAGCTCGCTGAAGTCTATTAATCGCTCCCAAAAGATCATCCCGCTCATTTTCCATTCCGCTAATTTGATCCACCAGTTCTTCAACTTCCTGTTCGGCCCGTAAGTTAACAGGACCAATTCTTTCCCGCTCTCTTGTCAGACGCTCCAGCCTAGATTCTGTTGAATTTAGATCAGGTATCACCTCTGTTTTCCCAATACCTGCCTTTTCCAATATCTCCTCTGGAAGACATTGCAAGCGCTCTAATATTCGTTCTCTTAATTGAGAAAGCCCCTGATTACACTGATCCACCAAGCCCTCAGAGCGAATTTTATTTTCCCGCATTTCCGCTAAGGCTTGTTCAGATTTTCGAGATAAACGATCTCGTTCAGCCATTGCTAATTCCGCAGAAGCTAATGCTTCAGCCGATTTCCGACGATCAACTGTCGCCGATTCAATCGCGTCAATAAGCTCTGCTTTTTGCTGTTTTATTTCAATTGGCCGAGTTTTTAATCTATTGATTTCTTTAGTTTCAAAGTCACGACGATTTTCTAATTCCTTTATTCTACTTTTGGCCTGCTCGATGCGTTTATCCCAAATGACTTTTTCTTTACCTATCGCAGCCAATCTCGATTCACTATATTGAGCTTCTCTTAGCGATTGATCATACTTGCTTCGAATATTAATCAATTCTGCTCGCTGATCCGTTAGGTCAGATCGAAAATCAATATTACTGCGCCGGAGTTTTTCTACGTCCGGTAAGGACGTCAACTCCGCTTCAGCGGTCTTTCTATCATTTACTGCCTCGGCTTTTTCTGATTGCAATCTTGCTTGAGTTTCTTGGACATTAATTAACTTACGTTCAAGATCATCTATTTTCCCCTTTTGTTTGCCAACAACATCCCTATCTAATACTGCCGATCGCTGTTCTTCTGTTGCTTGTCTTGATTCCGTTATAACATTTTCGAGATTTAATCTAGCCTCTGAATAAGCCAGCTCTACCTTTATTTTTCGTTGCTGCTTAGCATATATTTTTTCTTTAATTTCTTTTAATTGGTTCCTTTGTTTGCTGCGTAGCACTGCTCTAATAGGAGCATCTATTTCCGCTATATATCCATCCCAACGCCATAATCCCCCATCTGCTGTGGTTAAACGTTGTCCGGGAGCCAAAGCATTTTGTGTCAGGCTGGCTGCCTGCGCATTATCTGCAATGCCAATCTGGGATAAGCGCTGTTCAAGTTCTCTAGGTCCGCTAACTACTTCTATTAGTGGACGCACATTTTTCGGAAGAGGTGTTTTTGGTTTAAAAGAAGCTTTTCCACCCCAATGACGCCTTGCCCCATTATCAACGTCCAAATTCAAGGGTACAAAAAGATCGTCCCCTATCGATGATCCTAAAGCCTTTTCAAAACCGGGTTGAACCTCTATTTGATCAATTAGAGGAATAACACCATCAGAAATTTCTGATATCAAAATACTATCTAAAGCTTTTGATTCCGCTTGAAGGTTAGCCAATTCGGTTTCTATATCATACAGATTAGTTTTTGCTTTTTCCAACTTCTCAGAAGCAATAGCATTTCTATTTCCCAGCTCGCTCACTCTTTTATCGGCTGCACACAACCGTTGATCGGCTTCGTCAATTATGGATTGGGTTCGTTCTAAGGCTATTATATTCCCTGATTCATTAAGGAGTTTTTGTTTGTTTGCTTCTAAATTTTCCAGTCCTTGACATAAGCGATATTCTCGGTCGCCAGAAGTCCTAACCAACTGTTCCAAGGATGCCCGTTTAGCATCTGCATTTGCAATCAGTTCAGTTGTTTTGGCAATCTCGACTTCTAGCTCCTCCACTTTTTGATTGATTTGCATTAAATCATCTGTCGCTAATTTCCGATGATTTTCAAGCCCTAATGCAGCTTCCCTAATTTCAACTTCCTCAGCATTAAGACGAGCTAATCCTTGTTCACCCTCTCTAGCCAACGCCGTCTCACGATCAAAATCACCGCCTATCTGACGCAGTCTGGTTACGGCCTCTGAATGGGCCGTAGCCGTTCTCTGTTGTTCACTATCCAACTCTTTTTCTGCCAACGTTAGACGCTGCAATTTCGACGCCGCCTTAATTTCTGCATCACGAAGAGTCGGCATTCCCGCAGCCGTATCAGCGCGTTTAGCAGATTCCTGAGCAGCTCTTTCGGTAGCTACAGCAACTAAGCTTTCCATATCTTTTAGCTCTTCCATACTCGTGGCCCGAACCTCAAACAATTCCTTCCATTTACAATAAAGTAAAATAGATTCCGCACGGCGAATTTGCTCACTAATTACCCTATAACGTTTGGCCTGATCTGCTTGCCTCCGCAAGCCATGCATTTGAGTTTTTAGGGCCGTTATGACATCTTCCAACCGTTCTAAATTTAAAGACGCCCCATTTAATCTCAGTTCTGCCTCATGTCTACGAGTGTGAAGCCCCCTTACGTTGGCGGCTTCTTCCAACAAAATACGACGGTCAGAAGGATCAGCATTAATAATTGCTCCTATTCTTCCTTGACTAACCATTCCGGCTGAACGTGCTCCGGTACCAGCATCCGCAAACAACAATTGCACATCCCTGCTGCGGACATCACGACCATTTACACGATAATTTGAACCTTTAGTTCGCTCTATACGTCTAGCAATATTAAGTTCAGTTGCCTTATTTAAAGCCGCCGGAGCTCTGAGGTCAGAATTATCAATTACTAACCCGACTTCAGCAACGTTCCGCGCTGGCCGGCTAGACGTACCGCCGAAAATAACGTCATCCATTTCACCGCCACGCATCCGCTTAGCGGATGTTTCACCCATAACCCATCGAAGGGCTTCTACTAAATTGGATTTACCGCAGCCGTTCGGCCCAACGACACCGGTCAGCCCTTCATTGATGTCAAGCATAGTTGGTTCAACGAACGATTTGAAACCGCTGATCTTGAGGCGATCAAATTGCAAAGTTAATATCCTTGTTTTGCGTTATTTTCAGGTAAAAAAGCACTTATCGTATTAACTTGCTAATTAAGGATTCAAATTCGTCAAAGTTGTAAGCATCAATTTTTTCACCATTCAACAAAAATGAAGGGGTTGTTCTGACTTTATATTTTTTTTCCCCCTCCAGACGAATACGGATTATACCGTCTAATAATTTTTCGTTGCTCATACATGATTTTATAAATTCCTGTTTATAGCCCGCCAACTTTCCTATTCGAACTAACGAAGCAAATATATCTTTGGAAGCAGTCCACGATTTTTGCTGCTTCATTAATACATCAAGAAAAGCAGGGTAGTGTTTAGATGGAATACACCTGGACAAAGCTGCCGCCCTTAATGCCCATTGATCTAATGGGAAATCCCGAAACTCTAATTGCAATATTCCTGTATCTATGTATTTACGCTTAAGAATAGGAAAAATTTCGTGATGAAAACGCGCGCAATGCGGACAGGTTAACGAAAAATACTCTACCAATTTTATCTTGGCATCAGGGTTTCCTACTACGCGCGCTGCCAAGGCAGCGGTCAAATCAATAGAATGTTTTGCAAACACAACGCTTGGAGAAGAAAATATTCCCCCAACACTTGCTAAAGCAACTCCTGATACCAAAAATAGCCTTCTGTGATACAAAGCGAGCTCCTCAACACAATATGTAGTACACCATAATGCTAGCTGTTAGCCGCGGCAACAAATTGTCTAGAATTATATATAAAGTTGTCAATAATTTGCTGATATCAGCACTATTTTCAATTTCCAATCTACACCTAAAATCTACTTCTTCGACGCCATAATTGCTTTCCCAAGCGCCCTTAATGCTTGTTTAAGCTCAGAATCCTCTAACTCTTTAAGTTGTCGCGAAATCCATTCACATTCATCCAAGTTAAGTTCTTGCTCGGAAATCATATTATCCGCGTCTAGCAAGGGCTCTAATGACTGACGAATCGAAAGCCTTGATACGGCATCGTAACCAAATACAGCATTTATTCTTTGTAATAAAACAGGTTCAAGATGTTGAATTTCGAGGGCACGCGCCCTAAAAACAGCCAAATGTAATGTGGCGTTAGACTGTTTATTTCTAGCAAAAGTTACTTTTTCCGGGATACACCATGCGCCTACGTCATTTCCCACTATACTGAGCCAATTATGGACAATAGCAGATTCAAAAAATCCTTTCCGCCTTAGTGCTTTGCTGGTCAAGAAGGGAAGTAATTTTCTGACTGGCGTTAAGCCATACCTTCGATCATTATGGTTTTTCTTCTTTGCCATCATTAAACAATCATCGCTCACACAGATACGTCAAAACACACACAGATTTATAGATTTTTTAACTCCGAATTAACTTTTCATAAAATTAAGCTCGATTTAACCAGAATGCGGACTGCTCCAACCAAGAAGAACAAACACAGACTCCAAAAGCAACTCCTAGATTGGTATGATCAAAATCGCCGACATTTGCCATGGAGAGTCGCAAAAGGCATTCACGGCAATCCTTATCATATTTGGTTAAGCGAGGTGATGCTCCAGCAGACAAAAGTAGCTTCGGTGGAACCATATTTTAAAAAATTTATATCTCGCTGGCCGACGGTGCACGCTTTAGCCAGGGCTAGACTTGACGACGTCCTTTTAGAATGGGCGGGACTGGGTTATTATGCTCGAGCTAGAAACCTTTATAAATGCGCCTCAATACTCGTCGAAAACTACAAGGGCATTTTCCCCCAAGATGAAGTTGAATTAAAAAAGCTTCCCGGAGTCGGAACTTACACTGCTGCGGCCATTGCTGCTATCGCTTTTAGTAAACCAGCCACACCAGTAGATGGGAATTTTGAACGCGTCATTGCACGTTTTCATCGGGTAACCACACCATTACCTGGGTCAAAAGCCTTGCTTTACAAATTGGCGACAGATTTCACTCCTGACGAGCGCCCTGGTGATTATGCTCAAGCAATGATGGATCTGGGAGCAACTATTTGCACTCCACGAAAACCAAAATGCCAATCTTGCCCTTGGCAATCAAGTTGCAGTTCTCAAAATAGCCCTGAAGCCGAAAGTCTGCCTAGAAAAAAATCTAAAAATAAAAAAAATATACGCTATGGTGCGGTTTTTTGGTGCGTTAACGTCAATAATCAAGTTTTAGTTCACAGGCGAAAACCAAATGGCCTGCTAGGCGGTATGGTAGCATTTCCTTCGACGCGTTGGACTAGCGATCCCTATTTAGGCTCTAGAATTTCGTTAGAACAACCTTTACCCAGAAATTGGACCTTATTACCAGGTATCGTGCGGCACCCGTTTACGCACTTCAACCTGGAACTGAAAGTTATGACAGCAAAAATTAATAAATCGGATAGATTAAAATCTGGTTCATGGCTTTCAATAACCAAGCTAGAAAATGCAGGCCTACCATCAGTTATGAAAAAAGTAATGCTACATGCACTCCAACAGACTTAGTAATAGAAATTCCGATAAATCCTTCGACTAATTATACGTGCAAGAGATACTGCTTGTACCAATCGAACTGCACCAAATCCACGTATTTTTCAATTAGTTGTTTAGTAATTGGACCAGGAATACGGGAACAATTTAGAGAGCGGCCGTTTATTGATTGGATTGGGCAAATGCAAAAACTGGTAGAAGTGATGAATGCTTCCTCAGCGGTGTAGGCATCAAAGAGATCTATATCGGCCTCCTCTGTTTCAAATCCCAACTCATTAGCTAGTTGGAATGTAACTTCCCGGCTTACTCCAGGTAGTACAAACCGTGCACGAGGAGTTCTAAGCCGACCGTTTTCAACCAAGAAAATATTACTCCCTTTCCCTTCCGCGAGATTACCATCGCTATCTAACAAGATCGATAACGCGCTGGGATTTTGGGCTGATACTTCCAAGTCTCCTAAGATAAAGTTCAAGTAATTGTGGGTTTTGGCTCTTGGACTGGCCATCTCGGGTGATACTCTTCTTACTGACGGCGTAATTATTTGAAGTCCATCGCGATAGTAAACGGCCCGAGCAGCCAGTGGTAGAGGAGTACATTCAACAATAACTGTAGACGATACCCACTCGGGCCAAGCTTCCCTATCAGTTTCCGTCAAACCGCGACTGACCCGCTGTGTTACCCAATAGTCCTCCTCTTTTCCTATCAAGGGGAGGTTGCGTCCCACTACCTCTTCCGTAATCGAAACCCAGTCATCTAGTGAGTGACCTGAATCAAGTTTTAAATAACGTATTGATCTTTCGAAACGTTCCAGATGTTCTCTTAAGCGGAATATTTTATGACCAAACGTGCGAGTTGTATCGAATGCAGCATCCCCAAATTTAAATCCTTGGTCTTTAATTGGGATTCGAGCTTCACTTTCAGGCACAATTTCGCCATTCAAATATACAACACGCTGATTAAGTATCGACATCCGTAATTTCCTCTCTACATTTGTTGGCTCAAAGCTACCGCCTTTTTAATATTTTAGGCTAGTTTATTCCCTTTCCATTAGTGAAGGTCCATTAGTGAAGGAGTTTAACTTGGCTGCTTGTTTTTTGGCCGTAGTAGAAAGATTAATGGCATTGCTACAAATGCAACGAATACCAAAAAAACAAAATCGTTAAGAAACGCCAACAAATGAGCTTCGGTCAAGACCATACGTTGAAGTGCCAAAAGGCCCGAGATAGTGTCGTAATTCCAAACCGCCGTCAGACCATTAAATCTCAGCGGATCCGAAAACTCAGTAACCCTTTCTCTCATCTCAATATAATTGATCTGACTCGAACGAACCAGTATAGAGACTACTATAGAAGTGCCTATACTGGCACCAATCGCTCTAATTAGGGAAAATAGTGCTGCTGCCTCTACACGAAAATGGGCACTCAAAGTAGAAAACGTAACTGTGGTAAGCGATACCCACATCATCCCCATACCGAACCCGTTTATTATAGTAATCCAAATTACCTCGGCCATGCCAACGTCAGCATTCCAATAGGTCATCCAAATATTGCTGCATCCAACGAACAACAGTCCAATAAAAATTAAATATTTTCCCGAAATTCGGTCAACTAAAAATCCAGCAAACAGCATAGCTATCATGGTTCCCAATCCTCTTGCCGAAACAACCCAGCCGGCAGAAAGAACTGGATAACCTTGTATATTTTGCAAAAATAGAGGCAAGATAAATAAAGCGGAAAAGACGGCAACTCCAAATACAAAAATCAGCATTAGTCCAATGACATAATTTCTATCTAAGAACATCCCAAGACTAACATATGGACTATCAGTCGTCAGACAATGAGCTATAAAGATATAAAACGCCACAGCTGATATAGTCGTATTAAAGATGATTTCTGTAGACTCAAACCATCCAAGGCGCTCACCTCGATCAAGTACTAATTGGAGACAAACTACTGCTACAATTAGGGAAATGACACCTACCCAATCTAATTTTTGACGCATAGATCTAGCCGCTGGAAGCGTTACCAAAACAGTAACAAAAGCAAATATCCCAAAAGGGATATTCATGTAGAATACATATCTCCAATCATAATATTCCGTCAGCATAGCCCCTACTGTTGGCCCAGCGACAGGACCAAGTATCATCCCCATAGACCATATGCTCATTGCAAAGCCGTGCTTCTCCTTAGGATACGTGTCCAACATAATAGCTTGCGAAATGGGTAAAAGAGGGGCTGAAACAAATCCTTGCAATATCCTAAAAATCACCAGTTCAGTCAAACTACTAGACATTGCAGAAAGAAGTGAGGTGGCCGTGAACCCCACTATTGCAGCCAAAAAGACATTACGACGACCAAACATTTGACTGAAGACGTTAGTTAATATTGTTCCGACCGCAGTTGCAACAACGAAGGCTGTTATCACCCAACCCACTTGATCAGGAGCTGCCGATAGATTTCCTTGGATATTGGGCAGGGCTACGTATGCAGTGCTCATATTAAGAGCGTGCAACAGAGATGCCGCAAGCACGGGGCCTGTTATAATAATCCGCTCTAATCTTGAAAAAGGCCCGTGGGCTGGCTTATTGACTGTTAACAAGGACAACCCTTTTCTAACCAAATAACGTGCTAATAAAATCTTTTCTTCTCACTATCAACTATAATTTTACTCGTTCTACAAATCATACTAGGGCACGACGGCCATGAAGTTTCCCACTTTAATCAAATTTGAATAACCTAATCTAATAAGGATAGAACTAGCGATTATTTGGTTAACATTAATTTGGAATCGCTTAATTCCTAGAGGCTATAAACTCTCGCCGCTGTATCATGGAAAAGCGCGGCTTTCTCTGATTTCGAAGCCCCCGATGCTATGCGTTTAAAAGCATTCCAAACAATAGAGTAACTGCAGCTCACTTTATCTACTGGAAAATTGGACTCAAACATGCACCGATCCACACCAAATGACTCGATTGCAAATTCATAGTATCGTTTGGTCGCCCCAGCCAACTCAATACTGCTTGGCGGCCGCGAGCGATTATGCCACCCGAAACCATTAATATCCATGTTGATCCCTCCCAATTTAGCTACCACGTTTTGGCATTTAGCTAATTCAGAAAGAGTAGGTTTCCAGTATTCAAATACTTCGTTCGCTTTGCCTTCATAGGGACCGATCCCAAGCGGCCCACCAAAATGGTCTAGAATAATAGTAGTGTCGGGAAAAGCTCTCGCTAAGTCGGTAACTTCTGGAATTTGTGGGTGAAAACACCAAGCCTCAAAAGTCATATCTCGTTTGCCAAGTTCTGCAAAACCCCTTCTATAATCTTTATCGGATAACAATCCTTCTGGTGGATTGGTACGGTGGTTACGAACTTCAGACGAAGCATCCCACGAAACAGCTCTTCGAATGCCACGAAACCGGCCACCACCCGCTGCAATATGAGCATCTAGCACTTCACCCGCGCGTGCTCCAATACGGAGATCTACAGTCCCTACGATACCTGCTGCTATTTTTGTCTTTCCATAAATACCTGAGGAGGCCATCGCTGCGACGCCATTCACGAATTCTGTCTCCCCAACCGGACGAAAATGTTCAGGTCCTTCTTTTTTAAACATTGCACCACATTCTATGAAAACCGTTGAGACGATATTATGTCCGCTACTAGTATCCTGTAAAATTTCGTCCAAAAGATAACGAGGCTGAATTTGTTGATTCGCGTTCTTGTCCCAAAGATGATGATGAGGATCGCAAATTGGGAGGTCAGGTTCCAATATTTCCTCTTCAACAGAAATAAGCCAGTCGTTGTTGCTAGAATGCGCAACCATTTGATTCTCTCCCTATTTAATCTGGTGTTGTACTTACGTTCATAACAACGAAACGTATTGTTGTAATCTATTTACATCAACCCAACTAATTTTTCACTGGGATCGTAACAATCTTAAAATCAAGTAACAGCAATTAAAATTAAAGTTCTATATCAAGTAGTTAATTACCAATAAATCAAATTTGCGATCCCTATCCCCACAAGGTTGAACGAGTGAGCCAGGCGTGTTTAAAATTCACTCAAAAATATCTACAAAGGCCGAAAGGATATGTGATGGTAACCGAGTTCGATCGTGCTTCAGAATCACTTGGCAATATTCTGCACATGGAACACGTAAACCTTTTAATTCCTGATCAACAACTAGCTATTCTATTCTATGTAACAGGACTCCAATTTACACGAGATCCTTTTTTAATGGTAGGCATAGATAATATGTGGGTAAACATGGGACGAAGCCAAATGCATCTGCCCTGCCGGGAGCCCGCCCCCCAGAAACTAAGAGGCACGATAGGGATGGTAGTCCCTAATCTTGATCAAGTGGAAGAGTCTCTTCAAAACGTTGCAACAGCGTTATCGGGTACTGAATTTTCTTTTTCTCGCAATAGCACCTTTATAGAAGCAACCTGCCCATGGGGAAATTCCATTCGACTCCATAACCCAGCACCTGAATTCGGAAAAATGCAAGCGGGCTTGCCTTTTGTCGAACTAAACTCGCCGGAGGGAAGCTCAGAGTCCATAGCCAGATTTTATAAGGAAATTATGGGCGCCTCTGTAAAAATCGCTAAGCGCAATGGAAAGCCTTGCACCTCTATAACGACCGGCCCATCTCAATTCCTACATTTTATTGAAACGAAAACTGCTCAACCCGACTATGATGGCCATCATATCGCTATTTATATTGCAGATTTCGTTGGTCCATATAAAAAATTAATGGAACGCGGTTTGATTTCAACAGAATCCGATGCCTATGAATGGCGTTTTATCGACATCGTTGATATTGAAACTGGGGAGGTGTTGTTCAAAATAGAACACGAGGTAAGAAGTGCTACGCATCCTTTGTATGCAAGACCATTGTTAAATCGGAATCCTGCCCAAAGCAACCGAAGTTACCGCCGTGGCCAAGACAATTTTGCCGGTATAATTTAAACCGATTAATTGCTCATAATTAACTACCGGAATTCAATTCACTTAGCAAATGCCGCTTCTTTACCTCTTATCAAGTTTGAAACTATTTCATTAACCGGGGCAGACATGCCCATTTTTTCAGCCTCTACCGGAACAGCACCGTTGATACCGTCTATTTCAGATAGTCTGCCCGCTATATGGTCCAGCAACATCGAAGGCCTTGCGTCAGGCATATTCGCTCCAAATTCAAATACATATTTATCAACATCATCAAAGCCTAAAGCTATTCCTTTAGCTCGAGCCACTGTATCGGCCTCCCTCGCACAAGCTAGCGAAACAGACCAAGCAGCCGGATTATCTTGAATCTGGCCAATTGTAGAATTCATCAAAGTGCAGGGTCCGCTATAAGTTACGTTACAGATAAATTTTTCCCATATCATTTGGTGAATATCGGGGTAGCCTTTGGCTTTGAAACCAGCCTCAGACCAAACTGAGACAACTTTTTCCAGTCGATCCGTAACGCCGCCATTCATTTCACCGATCCTAACAAGTTGCATTCCATTGTGGTGAGCATGGCCAGGTGCTTTGATGGATGCCCCAAATCCGCCAACGACCCCTATCATCACCTGATTAGTATCGATCGCCTCTGCTATTCTATCTGCAGCACCTAATCCATTTTGAATTGTTAAAATAATACTGTCTTTATTTGAGATGCTTTTCGCTGCCCGGGCAGCGGATGCCACTCCGCTGGCTTTTGTAGCCACAATAACGAGTTCGCATTGTCCAGCATCCAATGCATTCGTAGTTGCGGTCAGTTTTACCGTTCTATCACCGCTAGCGCCTTCGACCTTCAGTCCATTTTGATTTATTGCATTAACATGATCGCCCCAAGTGTCGATAGCCCAGACTTCATTGTCGGCGCTCGCTAATAAAGCGGCGTAAACTGATCCCATGGCTCCACAACCGATAATTGCTATCTTCATAAAATTCTTCCACTTTTTTAAAAATGGTTATTAGGGTAACAAAGTAGTAAAAAGTTTAACAATTCGTCTCAATAGTTATGGAACAAAGGGATATCTCCGGAAATCAAGATACCTCAAATCGTTTCTTTAGTGGAAACAGTCTATCGTATTTCCACTACATTGCCCAATTTAAACATCTCAACAAATTTCTTTATCCACAGAAAATCATATAAATCAAAAGAGGGCCTCATGAAATCAGATAAGACAATCGCCGATTTGATTGAAGATAGGTATGGAGTTTCAACGCAAGCTGGCAAAACTATTCCTGCAGAGGGAGAACTAGCCAGTATACTCAATCATCGAACACATCGTAGATTTTTGGACAAGCCCATTTCAGACGAACTATTGGAGGTCCTCCTAGCTGCCGCGTTCTCCGCACCTGCAAAATCTGATCTCCAACAGGGGGCAGTAATAATTATTCGGGATCCAACCAAGCGGAAGGCGATCGCAGACCTTATTCCATCTATGCCCTGGATTGGGACCTGTCCACTTATGATGATTTTTCTTGGAGACAGCAGACGAATTCGTCGCATCTGCGAAATGCGCGGAAAATCCTTCGCCAATGATCACCTTGATGCATTTTTGAATGCAGCTGTTGACAGTGGTTTGGTCCTTATGAATTTCATTCGCGCTGCTGAAGCCGTCGGTCTCGGGTGTTGCCCGATCAGTGTGGTCAGAAACCATATCGACGAAATCGCAGAAATCATTGAACTTCCCGATTATGTTTTCCCCGTCGCTGGAATGACCGCCGGGTATCCGGTAAACGACGGCTACATCAGTTTGCGCCTTCCATCAACCGTAAACGTGCATGTCGATCGCTATGACGACACAAACCTAGTTGAGGAAATAAATGCTTATGACAAACGCAGAGATGCTCGGTTTTCTATTCCCGCCGAAAAGCAACGCCAAGTCGAAAAATTCGGGGTTGCAAACTTTTACGGGTGGTCCGAGGATAAAGCGCGTCAGGTTTCAAATAAGGAACGAGATCAACTTGGCAGGTATTTAGTCCATAAAAGCTTTAATCTTCAATAGCTACCCCCAGTATTTCTAATTGGAAACCCCGAGTAATCATTAACCGTTGGCATAGAACAAATATAAATAACCCTCGCATCACTCACTAAGGGTTATTTATATGATTCTACAAATTTTTAAGGTGGAAGCTAATTAACCATCCTCGGTAACCAAAGAATAATATCCGGAAAAGCCAAAAACAAACCAATAGTTATCACGTCAGCTACGAAAAACGGCGCTATCCCTCTAAATACATCTCCTAACGGGATATCCGGTCTAACTGCTGAAACGACGTAGCAGTTCAAGCCTACTGGTGGTGTGATTAAACAAACTTCGCACATTTTCACGACTATGATACCGAACCAGATTGGGTCGTACCCAAGCGCTATAACCGCTGGATAAACCACCGGCAACGTCAATAAAAGCATCCCTATGGCATCCATGAACATGCCCAAAACCGCATACGCTAATAAAATGAAAATCATTATTACAACCGGTGGGAATGGTAATTCCGTTATCCATCCCGCAAACTCTTGTGGCAAACCGGCGTAGCCTAAAAACCTTACAAAGATTAAGACCCCCCAAATCAACGCAAAGATCATGACTGTTAACTTGGCTGTCTCTAGCAACGCCTCCTTAAGACTAGGCCACTTCATACCCCTCAAAAGAGCCACGACTAGAATAACAAACGCACCAACGGCCCCTGCTTCCGTAGGTGTGGCAGTACCAGAATACATAGAGTAAAAGATAACAGCCACCACAAGGAAGATAGGCACTGTCCCGGGAAGACTAGCTAGCTTTTCCGACATAGGCGGAGACGGGATTGCCTTTCCAAGTTCTGGTTTCCATACACATTGGCCGATAATCAGCAGCGCATATATAATTGCGGAGACAATGCCGGGGATAAAACCAGCCAATATCAATGTGCCAACCGACTCCTCAACAATAATTGCGTAAATCACTAGTATTGCACTGGGCGGAATCAAGGATGCCAATGTTCCACCTGCCGCGACCACTCCTGCCGCCAATCGCCTATCATACCCATTTTCGAGCATATGCGGTATGGCGACCCTACTAAATACAGCCGCCGTGGCAGTACTAGCGCCAGAGACTGCGGCAAAGCCCGCTGTGGCGAAAACGCTTGCTACTGCCAAGCCCCCAGGAACCCAACCGAACCAATTTCGTGCAGCTCTGAAGAGCGCGTGCGTAAGTCCACCATGATAAGCAATAAAGCCGATAAGAATAAACATTGGTAGAACGCTCAAAGCATAATTGATAGATTTTGAATGCGGAACGGTTCCACTGATCCCCGCGCCAGCCTTCCAACCAATTATTGCAACACAGCCCAAAAGACCAACTAATGCCGCAACAACAAACACCCGGACACCAGCGAACACAAGAAGCAATAATGCGCCGGTTCCAACAAGCCCAATAGCAAATTCACTCATGATTTGCCCCCTGCACGTCCAATAAGATCCACTTTTTCAGTTTCCCCGGCTAACCCAGTATCTATCTCGTGTTGGGCTTGCTCATCCACCGTCTCTATAATAGGCACACCAATAGGCGCCGCATTTGGATATGCAAACAGTCTAATGAAACCAAAAAGTTGAACAAGTAAGCGCAGTTCTAAGCTAATAAAAGCTATAACGACTATAAGTTTCCCTGGCCAAATAGGGAGTTCAATATCAATTGAAGAATCTCCAATTACCCACGCTCGAACAAAATGTTCGTATCCATACCACGCGAGGATCACGATGATAAACATAGCCACCAGCGTGCCAATGACCTCAAGAAACCATAATAGCCGGCCAGAAAAACGACCAATAAAGAACTCCATCCGGACGTGGCCCCCAAGTTTTTGCGTGTAAGCAATACTTAGAAAACAAAAAATCGCCATCGCAAATTCCACCCAATCCACATAACCAGGAAATGGGAAATTAAAAAACTTACGCCCAACAACTTGCACGACAGCCAACAGCATTAAAAACAGAATCAGGATTGCCGACGTTAAATTAAAAAAAGTCTCTAGCCTAAAAAGCTGTGCGTCCGCGACGGCCAAAGACCGCGCCGCAAACGATCGCTCTGAATGATCTGTACTCGCCATCGCACTTTGCCAATCATCATTTAATCAAATCATAAGGTCGCCAGATTTTACGTCTGGCGACCTTATTTTCGAAAGCTTTATGAAAGATCAGCCGCCCTTGGCTGTTTTTAGAACTAGATCCAGCAATTCTTGAGCTGGAATTTTGCCTTCGTTTTCTTTGACCCACTGTTTCCATAGTGGCATACCAGCCATCTTACGGAATTCAGCCATTTCATTTTCAGGAATTTTAATTTCTTCAAGTTTTGGATTCTCCCGCCACTTTTTGATATTAACCTTATCCTTAGCATTATAAGCAGCGACCTGTGCCGCATAAGCGCCTGCCTTCACATCGGCTAATAATTTCTTGTATTGATCCGGAAGAGCATTATACGCGTCTACATTGAAAACGATTGGGCAGTTAACAGAACCCAATGACATGTTTGACGTATACCATGTTGAGATTTCATCAAGTTTATAAGCCGAGAATGTGTAAGTGAATGGGAAGCCGATGGCATCCACCGTACCACGTTGCAACGCCGTATATGTTTCCGAGGCTGGCATAGTGGTTGGAATAGCTCCAATCGCTTTTGCAGATCGCCCCATTCCACCAAGTGCGCGTAAACGCATACCTTTAAAATCGGCTACCTTTCTTGGAGGCTTTCCTCTACCCATATATTCGTATTGCGGCAACATCATAGACATGTAAATTTTTGCATTCCATTTCGCCAAAGCCTTGGCAGCCGACGGATGCGTATATATGGCATTATGAACCTTGATTTGCGTATCATAGTTTGGAATGGGTAAAAATGGCAAATCAAGAACATTTAGTGGCGCATTTTTTCCCGGGTGATAAGCCGCGCAGAACGAAGCCATTTCAAAAGCGCCTACAGAAATACCATCCAAATTTTCCTTACTTTTGGATAGTTGCTGACCATAGTACAACTTGATATTGAAATTGCCGCCTGTTTTTTCTTTAACTATTTTTGACGCATATTCAGGCGCCTCCGTAAACGCTCGGCGTTTTCCCCAAAGAGACATTCTCCACGTTACCTTGGGGCCTTTTACTTCTTGAGCGCCAGCTGCCGTCGGCATGCTAACTTCAGTCAAGCCAGCTACACCAAAGCCTATCACGCTCAATGCGATAAGGGTCTTGCGCATAAATTCATTCCTTCCCTGTGATAAAACTACTGTAACTAAAACTCGGTCGATCTTTACTTCGCCGACTTTGCCTCCTCTGAGCATAGCGTCGCCTTTGCGATGCATCAATCTCCGAAAGTGGTTATTATAAACTAATTGGTCACGTTATGTTGGTAAATGCTTTAATAAAAATTCTCTTTCAATGGCCAAGATACTCCTTTCTACTATTTCATTGAAGTCCAAGACGATATAGTCAAAGGACGAATCTTACAATTTTTAAATGAAAGTCCCCCTATTTGCTCTGAAGTCAACCCACAGATAAAACGGTTTTAAGATCAGATCATCGGCTAATGATGTTTCAAACGATATACAGAAGTGTCTTATCCGCGGCCGCGCACCGAATGGCCATATGGTGGTTGACTTTTATAGCTTTTATAGAAAGTTCGATATTCCCAATCCCACCCGACGTAATATTAGTGCCAATGGTATTAGCCAAACCTAAACATTGGTTTCGAATTGCCAGCGTTTGCACTTTAGCCTCTGTAGCTGGAGGTGTTTTTGGCTACCTAATAGGAATGTTCCTATATGATACACTGGGTGTTATCTTAGTTGATTTCTATAACCTATCCGATGAAATTCACGATTTTTCCGCACTTTACAATGAATGGGGTGGATGGATCGTATTTGGCGCAGGATTAACGCCATTCCCGTACAAAATGATTACTATTGCTAGCGGTTTATCAAACTTAGATTTACTTCTATTTATAACCGCATCCATTGGAGGTCGAGGACTGAGATTCTTCCTTCTCGCAGGTATTCTATCGTGGTTCGGTCCCATCATACAAGCGACTTTAGATCGTTATATTAGTGCTTTAACCATTCTTATCTTCATACTCTTGATCAGTAGCGTAATTGTTATCAAATATTGGTTATGATGCTAATAAACGTCCTCAGCAATCGATCACACCGCATGACTGCCTTTGTTCTGTTTTTAATTTCTTTCCTTGCTCTAGGCATAGCTTACTTATTTGAGTTTTTCGGCGGCATTAAACCGTGTGCTCTATGCATATATCAAAGATTTCCACACATGATTATAATCGGTTTATGCATTATCGGTATTCTGTTTGTAAAAAAGGAAAAGCCAGCAGCTATTATAACGGGAATCTCTGCATTGTTATTTTTCATAGGAGCCGGAATAGCAAGTTTTCATGTTGGAGTAGAACACCACTGGTGGCAAGGGACCACCGGATGCGGTGCCGAACTAAAGGGTACATCGATAGAGGCACTCCGTTCCCAACTTTTAAAAATACCCATTACACGATGCGACGAAGTCTCTTGGTCTTTATTTGGACTTTCATTGGCAGGATACAACGCCATAATATCGATAGCCGCAGGGGGTTTTTCGGTCTTAAGGGCTTATCGGTTTATAAAATATGGAACTAAAAATGAATAAAACTGTAAAAAAACGTCGACTTCCCGGAGATCCGACACAAAAAGAAATAATTGAGCGGATCATACGTGTTAATCATGCGGGAGAATTCGGTGCTCAGAGAATATATCAGGGTCAACTTGCTGTTTTGGGAAGAACCCCTAACGCAGAACATATTCGCCATATGAAGGCTCAAGAAGATCGGCATTTAGCCACTTTTGAACTTTTAATTAACGAACGCAAAGTTCGCCCCACGATATTTTTTCCTTTATGGAATGTAGCAGGTTTTGCTTTAGGCGCAGGAACCGCCCTTTTAGGTGCTAGAGCTGCTATGGCTTGCACCGTAGCTGTAGAAGAAGTCATTGACGAGCATTACTCGCGACAAACCCGTCAACTTGGCGATGATGAAACAAAACTCCGCACAACTATTGCGACTTTTAGAAAGGAAGAGTTAGAACACCGGGATACAGCAGCAAAACAAGCAGGTCAAAAAACACTTGGGTTTTCTATCCTCCACCGCGCAGTCCAATCAGCAACTCGGAGCGCTATTTGGCTTTCCGAACGTTTCTAGCAAATTGCAGCTAATCTTTAACCTCTAATGCATCCACCTCTAATTCACTATCCCAATATAAAAAATCTCGCCAGCTTTCATGGAGATAATTAGGAGCAAATGCCCGCCCATTTTGTTGCAATTCGTAGGTTGTAGGGCACCGAGGTTGATTACGAGGATGCATCTGCGCCGCTTTGGGCAAGCGGTTTCCTTTTCGAAAATTACATCGACCACAAGCAGTGACTACATTTTCCCAACTTGTCGTTCCTCCTCTTGAGCGTGGCGTTAAATGGTCAAAAGTTAATTCGTGAATTGGTAACTTACCATCACAGTACTGGCAAGAAAATCGATCCCTTAAAAAGACGTTGAACCTAGTAAAAGCTGGTCTGCGTGTCTGCGGAATGAATTCCTTAAGAGCTATAACGCTTGGCAAACGAATCTCTACGCTAGGCGAGCGAACTTTCTGTTCATATTCTGATAGAATGTTAACCCTCTTTAAAAAAACAGCCTTTACAGATTCTTGCCACGACCACAACGATAATGGAAAATAGCTTAACGGCCTAAAATCAGCGTTCAATACCAGCGCTGGCGAGTTTTCCGCCATCGACACGAATTAATACTCCTCCTGAGATACTAGAAGTAGCTGAAAATTAATGTACTGAAGCCAAAACATTTCATCAACACCAGATATTGAATATAATCATTACATTTCTACAAGTTTTACCAGAAGCCATATTTAAAATGAACAATTCTCAACACAACAGGCGCACCCAGAAATCGTTTCAGGACCCTAAAAATGTCGTGAAAAGATTGTTTTTAAAAGGTCAGATGTCAAATATCTGTTTCAGGAAGCTTAACCCTATCTCTAATCCCTTTTCATCTATCGAATGACCAAGTCCTGGCCGAACCTCAGATGAACTAACTATACCAGCCATTTTTAGTCCCTTAACAGCCTCATCCAAAGAAGAAACCGCGACCATTTCGTCGGCCGAGCCATGTATCAATGTTACAGGTGGATATGATTGTATCTCTAGCGTTAAAAGCTCCGGAGCGATCAATCGCCCAGAATATCCAACTATCCCAGCAAGTTGTCGTTTTCTACGTGGGCCAACAAATAACGACATCATCGTTCCTTGACTAAACCCTACTAGGGCTAATCTTTCGGGTTCTAGATTATGGCGGCTCAATTCGTCATCTATAAAACTATCTATAATCTGGGCTGCCATCTTTGTCCCAGCTAATATTGAATCAGGCGAGCGGTCCCCAAGACTAAACCATTGACGTCCGAATGGAGACATTTCACATGGGAATGGGGCATGTGGAGATACAAACCCAACATTAGGCAATTCTTTTGCCCAATGAGGAGCTAAACTTATTAAATCATTCCCATCTGCACCATATCCATGCAGCAAAATAACTTGAGCATAAATCGAATCACCTCCAGATGGAGCATGACGAGGTCCATCGATATCCATCATGGGAATACTCCGTTTTAGTTTGAATACAACTATTTCGAATCTTAGACTATGAAAATTAGGCTTGAGAATTTAAGCTCCCGTAACTTGCCTAAGACACCTGCTCCTCGTCAAGCGCTCAAAGATTTTACATAACATGATTAAGTCCAACGTGATCACCCGTTTTGCACCGAGTCCGACGGGATTGCTGCATCTTGGCCACGCCTACTCTGCAATGTTTGCTGAATTGGAGGCGAAAAAACACAATGGGACTTTTCTTTTACGAATGGAAAATATAGACACGCAGCGCTGCAAAAATGAGTTCGAAGACGCTATTAAAACAGACTTAGAATGGCTTGGTGTAACTTGGCAAGAACCGGTAAGGCGACAATCAGATAATATGGATTCATACGCACAAGCAATCGACTTTCTCGATGACTTAAAACTTCTTTATCCCTGCTTTCTATCTCGCAAAGAATTAACGTCCAATTTAACCGCACCACATACGTCACAAAATCCCAATTTAATTCCCCAACCAGTAACCAATACCTTTAGGCTTATGAGTGAAAAGGAGCGCAAACGGCGCTTTGAAGCAGGAGAACCTCATGTTCTCCGGCTTAAGATGGCTCGTGCAATAAAATTAGCCGGACCTCTCTTTTGGAATGATATTAATAAAGGTACTCAACATGCTAAACCCGAAATTTTTGGCGACGTAGTCATAGCAAGAAAAGATCTCCCAACGAGCTATCATATTGCTGTAACGGTAGATGATGCCCAGCAAGGTGTTTCATTAGTCACCAGAGCCGAAGATTTATTCCTAGTGAGCCATTTACATCGCCTTTTGCAAGCGCTGTTAGAACTTCCAGCGCCCGATTATCTTCATCATCCGGTCATAAAAGACGATCGAGGACAACGACTTGCAAAGCGGGATCACTCAACATCGTTACAAGCATTACGAACCGCCGGAACAACTTCCTCTAATATTCGAACCATGTTGGGATTTGATAATTAAAACTGCTACTTTCGTTCGGACACAATGTTTAACTAGATCACGAATTTGTAACGGAGACAATTGATGACCAAATTTCGTGTAGGATTAAGTGCTATGTTTACCCGAGCAGATGGAAAACCTACATTCCCTAGTTGCGACTGGGGTCAACTAAAACGGTTAACCGATTTAGATGTTGAGCAACTCTCTAATGGAAATATTCTTACCCAAGACCAAATTGCCGGCTACGATGCGATAATTCTCATGGGGGAAAAAGTCACTGCGTCAATGTTTAGAAACGACGACCGCTTAAAATTAATTGCCCGCATGGGAGTCGGCTTTGATCAAATAGATGTTGACGAATGCACAGAACAAAATGTTGCATTAACAATCACGCCAGAAGCCGTTGAACGTCCGATGGCAAGTTCTGTGGTTTTGATGATACTAGCTCTTGCCCATCGGCTTTTAGAGAAAGACCGCGTGACTAGGACTGGGCCATTGGGTTGGCCCGCCCGATTGGATTTTTTTGGGACCGGACTTACCCATAAAACACTCTCAATAATCGGTTTAGGTAATATTGGTCAAGAAGTCGTGAAATTAATTAAAGCATTTGATATGAGGATCATTGCCTACGACCCTTATCTGAGCCAGAAAACAGTTGAAGAATTAGGGGTAACCCTGGTCGATTTAAATACCGCCTTTCGGGAAGCAGATTTCCTATCTTTTAACTGCCCATTAAACGATGAAACTAGAGGAATTGGCTCGGAAGAGAATTTGAAAAAAATGAAGCCAACAGCTTTTGTCGTTAATACTGCTCGCGGACCAATTATCAATCAAAACGCGCTATATAGGGCACTAGTTGAAGGCCGTTTAGCAGGGGCTGCAATCGATGTTTTTGATCCCGAACCCGCTCCCGCGGATGATCCTATTTTAAAACTTAATAATGTAATCTTGGCTCCACATGCCATTGGTTGGTCGGACCAACTGTTTTCTATTATGGGGGATGTGAATACGAAGGCAATATTGGCAATAAAAGATGGAGAGCTGCCCAATAATTTAGTAAACCCCGAAGTTGCTAATAGGCCTGGTTTCCAAAATAAATTACGCCGTTGATTAAGCAGGATAAGACCAATATCCAAAAAACTGGAATGATTTTTGGAATGAATCAGGCAGTGATCCTTATCCCTGCCTGCTAAAATTAGATTTAAAATGACTAGGGTAATTAACGTCAATTACCCTAGGTCAGGTCGTATATTTATTTTAATGGAGAGTGGGTCCAAGGCGTTAAAATAGAAGCATGCATTTCCTCTAGTCGATCCGGCCCACTTTTAGTGAAATTTTGCCAATCTGGATCAGCGCCCGCCGATGCTCGCACTGCCGCCCGTTGATTTAAATCTTTGTAAGCCCAGAGATGGGAAACTTCATTGGGCTGGCCAGTATCCGTAATCCATATACATACATTCTTTGAGTGTCTTTCCCTAACACTCATAGCAGCGGTTAGAGCTTCGGCGAAAGGCTTTGTCTTACCCACCTTGCATCTGTAGTAACGATATTCATAAATATTCCCTTCAGACTGAGGTGGATTTAGCGCCTTTGTAGCCGTCATTATCCTATTATCCTGCCGGATGATCAATGGGCCCGCCTTTGTCAAATATTCATTCCGCCAAGCCTCGTTCACAGCAAGTTTGGCCTTCACATCTATTCGATGGTTCATATCCTCATAAGACCATAGGTGCATAACCTGATTCAAAGGTCCAATGTCAGTAAGCCAATAACCTTCTAGCTTACCATGATCATCTCCGCGGATCGGCCGACCTATTTCCGCTGAATATTTTGCGAGAAGAGGAGCTTGTCCAGGGGGCGTGGTGTAAGTCCGGAATTCGTATATCATTATGTATTTCCTTTTTAATTTTTGTCTGATAAGTCATTGACATTTAGATTCTTACTGCAAGAGATTCGTATAGGTAAAGAGTATAGTCGGAGCTAAATACTAGAAAATTCTATATAGGTTTTGAAACGATGTTGATAATTAGAGACCGCTATTATTTCAAATGTTAAGCAAACGGATTTCTAGCAAAACCTATCCCAATATGCTTTGAATATAAAGAAGTATAGTCCTAGTCAGGAATCTCAAAAGGCCGATGCAAGGAAAGAGCGAATCGTGATCAATATAGTAACCAAGGAATATCCTAACTTTGTCACTCATTT
>CAZADS010000067.1:0-17801 GCA_964483985.1 uncultured Thalassobaculaceae bacterium | reverse complement strand
GCAGTCGCTGATGTACCGAGAATAGTACCATAACCTCGTTTCTCCATAAGCGGGCAAACTACAGCAGCCACACGAAATAAGCCGAAAGTCGCCATACGCCATCCTAATTCAAACGTCTTATAAGTTGTTTCCTGTAATTTTCTATCTCCCACTTGAGACCCTAAATTGTAAACTACAACATCAATTGGCCCAATCTCTGCCTCTACTTTGAAAACACAATTTTCTATGCTATCTGCTTCGACCGCGTTTATAAGGTGACCAGAAGCTTCCCATCCCTGATCTTTAATTTCCTTGACTAAACGATCAAGACCCGCCTCATCCGTTCTGCGACAAAGTACTGCATGATAGCCTTCGCTGGCAAAACGCTTTCCTACATTACCACCGATGCCGGCCCCGGCTCCTATAACTAAGCAAACAGACTGCATAATCTATATCCCCGACTACTAAACCTTATGTTTATATATTTGTAATGCTCCATGAGTCCCAGATCACGGGACAAGAAATTCAAAACCCCTCGTTCCAGTAAAGTCCTTCTCTTAGATTTACTGGAAACCAGTAAATCTCCTAACCGCCAATAATTTCGAAACCATCACTTTCTTAATGCAGATCGGCCCAGAATTGAAGTTTTAATTTAAATCCCACAACGTCGATATTATGAACTTTTTTATTCAATACTTCATCTATATTCATTGACAATAGTCCGCTCATAACCAACCCTATAGTAGAAGAACTCCAATCACGTCCTGAGGATGAATTACTATGAAATTTGGACTTCGTTACGCCAATACGGGGCGGAATGTTTTGGCAAATAACGCTGTTGAGATTGCTCAAGCGGCCGAAGAAACTGGTTTTGAAAGTATTTGGACAGTGGATCACGTGGTCGTACCAAAAAATTATAAATCTGCATATCCTTACGCTAAATCAGGTAGGATGGGAGATGGTAGCGAAGATATCCAGTTGCCAGACCCATTAATCTACATGGCTTATTTAGCTGCTGTCACAAAATCAATTCGTCTAGCGACTGGTATTTTAATTGTTCCACAGCGAAATCCTGTCGTGACTGCTAAACAAATTGCTACCCTAGACCAATTATCTGGGGGACGTATTGACTTAGGTATTGGCGTTGGGTGGCTAGAAGAAGAATTCAATGCCATCGGGGTTCCTTTTGAAAACCGAGGCAATAGAACCGATGAATGCATTGCAGCGATGCGAGCTCTATGGCGAGACGAAGTAGCCGAATATCAAGGAAAATATGTAGCTTTTGAACCAATATATTGCCGACCACAGCCCATCAATAAATCCATCCCAATTATCGTTGGCGGTCACTCCAAGGCTGCAGCCAAAAGGGCCGGCCGAATCGGCGACGGTTACTTTCCCGCCCGAGGAGCACCCTTAGATTTATTTGAAATTGTTCGGAATACCGCTAAAGAGCATGGGCGGGATCCCAGTGAAGTGGAATTCACTGTAGCCGTACCTGAAAATTTAGACGATATTCCTGAACTCGCTAAGTTGGGAGTAACAAGGGTTTTAATTCCATCTAGCCCTATGGGAGGCACAACAAGATGGGCAAGTAATCCAGACCAAATACTGGAGTTTCGCGAAATTGTAGAACGTTACAGTTCCCTATAATTTGTGTCGAGCGTTAGGAAATTTGAATTTATAAAAATAAATTGTATAAATCTTTCTACTCAACAGACATCAAATAAGAGGTTCACGCCGCTAACATTAAAATTTCCACAATGTCCTCAGGGGCCCTTATCTTTTTCGGATTTCTTGGTATCCATGGGGTATTCATAGATTGTTGCGCAATTCGTTCAAATTCATGTTTTCCGATATTCACATCAGAAAGACTTCTTGGCATTCCCAGACTGCTTATAAAAGAATCAAGCACATCTCCAGCGTCTTTTCCAGGAGATCCCATAGCAGTGGCAACTAATTCTTGTCTTTTAGAATTACAGACTTTGTTCCAATGCATTACAGACGGTAACATAATACAGGAAGTATGGCCATGTGGGATATCAAACACTGCTCCCAAAACATAACCGATACCGTGACTAGCACCCATAGGAACTCCACTAGCCAAGGGAGCCATGGACATCCAGGTGCCCATCTGACAATCTAAACGAGCTTGGATGTCATTGGGGTTATTCTTAACTTTAACGAGACCATCAGTTAATAAAGTTAGCGCTTTTAGAGCTTGGGCATCTCCATAAGGATGGGCCTCACTTGAACAAATTCCTTCTACACAGTGATCTACTGCCCGTATTCCCGTAGATAGGAAAAGCCATTCTGGGGTATGTACAGTTGGCTGCGGATCCAATATTACCGCTTGAGGTATAATTAATGGATGCCGAAATAATTCCTTTACATGGGATCGTTCATCAGTAACACCAGAAATTGCGCTAAATTCCCCTCCCGAAAGCGTGGTAGGAATAGTGATCTGGCGAACAGTGGGTGGATTAAACTCTGCCGATTTAGGCGCACCCTTGGAATCATAGGCAGTACGAAAAATATCTAATTCGTCGGAAGCAACTATATTGTTTGCCAAGCAGAGAGACACAGCTTTAGCGGCATCGGTTATGGACCCTCCCCCAAATGTTACTATAAGATCCGACCCGGCATCGCGAGCAATCTTGGTAGCAGCGATAACATCACCACGAGGTGTATGTGGTGAAACCATATCAAATTCTGCCACAACTTTGTTACCTAATGCGCGGCGAAGACTTAAAACTTGATCTGTGGTTCGGTTAAGAGTACCGCTAACCATAAGAAAAACCCTCTCCACGGCAAGCCGGTCAATCTCCTCTCGAATAGCTTCAAAAAGTGGCTTCCCGAAACTTACAGCATCCATATTTCCAAACGCCACCCGTCCAGACTTCATCATTTATCTCCAATCTTAGTCCAAACTTTTAAATTGTATCCGACTCCGCAACCCCACCTGAGACATACCCACCATCAACAAATAAAATATGCCCATTAACATATCCTGCTGCTTCGCCAGCTAAAAACAGGGCCGCATCTGCCATTTCGGATACTGTACCATATCGACCTGCCGGAATAACTTTTAGATAATTTGATCTTGTGTTCTCTGTATGGATGATTTTGGTAAGAGGGGTATCAACAGGACCAGGAGCGATTGCATTCACTGTTATACCGTCCCTAGCAAGATCTCTCGCACCCTGTTGAGTAAGTCCAATAACTGCCGCCTTTGAAGTGCCGTATGCAGGTCGGTTCTCCCCTGCACGGGCTCCGGCGATTGACGCAACATTAATTATCCTGCCATATTTTTGCTTTACCATTTGTCTTGCCGCGGCCTGAGCACAATAAAAACTCCCATAGACGTTGATCTTCATCACCCTATCAAATTCTTCTGGTGAGACATCATTAAAATGAGAAAAACTGCCCACTCCCGCTATGTTTCCAAGAATATCAATCCGACCGAACTGCTTAATTGTGGCAGACATTAGATGTTGGACAGATGAAACATCGCTAACATCTACCTTAACTGCTAAAACACTCGCACCTTTTTGTTGAAGATCATCCGCAGTACTCTTTACTCCCTCCTCATTGAGGTCGGCAACTACCACTGATGCACCGTTTTCTACAAAAACATGCGCAATTTCCTCCCCAATCCCACCGGCAGCCCCAGTAATTACCGCAATTCTATTAAGTAGTCGCATATCTGTCCCCAAAAAATAAGGAATTTAAATATCAGCTTTTGTTAACCTGGTAATTAGCGGTTTTAAAATTCTTAGTCCAACCGTTCCTGCGAGCGATCTCACCAACTCCATGTTGGATGCAACAGCTAAACCTCTATTATCCACGCTACAATCTAATCCGGTGCTCCGTAACCAATTAATGTCTAATTGCGAAACGCACTCCGGATCCGCGTGTTCTTCAACAATAACTAGCGCCCCACCGAGATTTATGTCTGGGGTGTTTTGTAATCCTTCAAAAAAATTCCTATTCCAGTTGTTCATTTTGGTTTGCCATTCACCAGTGCCTGTTGGACCTGCTCTGTTCTTATAATCATGACTGTCAAAAAATTCTAGATTTTCGACCTCATGGATAGCAACGAAGGGGGCGTTTGTATCGTGAATACATTCAAAACGTTGCGTCGCATTAAATCCTTTAAAACTTAGAAGCATCTTTGTATGAGAAAGGTACCACTCGTCCCATTCCACCCGTCGAGCTCGATCAATTAAATCCATTTCAACCATGTAAATCAAATGCTTACCCCTTATAGCTTGTTAAAATAAAATTTAACTATTTAGATTATTAAAAAACCATCTGCAAAACGTATCCCATTTCTGCTTCCACAGGCTGTCTAATCCACGAACTCTGGGGGATTTCATCAAACTCCTGATTAAACATGTATTATAGCCGTTTTCCCTAAACATAGATCCAATGAAAATCACCGTATTACAAATTGTTAAAAATGTGAAAACAATGGTACAGGAAAACGTTTTAGTCCCCGATTTTAACCCAAAACAGGAGCCAAACAAAAGAAATGGCGACCCCTACGGGATTCGAACCCGTGTTGCCGGCGTGAAAGGCCAGTGTCCTAGGCCTCTAGACGAAGGGGTCGCATGCCTTCTAAATAGGCAAGATTGTTTACTCGACCATGATTAGGAAATCAAGACTAACACAAAGGGACTATCAAAAATAAATTCAAATATATTAACGACACAATAAAATTTTGGACCAATCAATCTTGTACAGCAATATCTTCAATAATAATCTGAATATTTTTCCGCCCATTCCATTCATTACTCTGAAGCTGCCCTGCTACATGCAATTGCCGGCCTGTATGCGTTAAAAGAGCATCTCCTAACCGTGTATTCATTGCGCGGAAAGCTATGCCTTGGAGATTTCCCCCGTCGAACCCTTTAAAAGAACATCGCAGATGTTTTTCTCCAACCCAATCCGTCCTTGTAATTCTAGCTGACGTCACAGCAAATTTAGGAACGGGGTTTCCAGCGCCAAAAGGCCCTAATAGCGCAATATCATCTATAACTTGTTGTTTTACCCCACCAGGAGCCAAAATACCGTCCAGTTTCAATACTGGGTTGGAGGTCACCAATCCTTTTTCCCCAATAAAACGATCTATTAAAAACGATCTGAAATTATCCAATTCCTGCCGTCGTATTGTAAAACCGGCCGCCATGCGGTGACCGCCTCCACCTTCTAATAATCCCAATTGGTACGCTGCTATTACAGCCGATCCTAAATCAAATCCCTGGACAGACCGCCCAGAACCTTTTCCGAGCTCTCCATCGAAACCAATAACACAGACCGGACGATCGTATAATTCCCGCAATCGGCTGGCTACAATCCCAATGACGCCTGCATGCCAGGCCTCTCCCCCAATAACAAAAACCGGATCATCTTTATGTTGATATTTCTCGGCGGTTCGAGTTGCCGCACTTTGAATATCTTCTTCAATTCCCCTTCGATCTTTATTAAACTGATCCAAAACCGTGGCTATTTTAATGGCTTCACTTTCATCAATTGTTGATAATAAACGCGTTCCTAGACCCGATTCACCAACACGACCGGCAGCGTTTACTCGGGGGCCTAAAATAAAACCTAAATGATATGAATCCACCCGCCCATTTATCCTCGCAATAGAAGAAAGTGCTTTCAAACCTTGATTTCGCCTTTGACATAACACTCGAAGACCTTGGGCCACAAAGGCTCGGTTTAGTCCCTTAAGTGCCACTACGTCGCAAACAGTTCCTAACGCAACTAGATCTAACCAGGTCGTCAATTTTGGTTCTACTCGGTCAACGAAAAAACCCATTTCCCGTAATCGCCGATTTAAACCAACGACAAGTAAGAATGATACTCCCACAGCGGCTAAATGGCCTAAATCGCTGTTTTCATCCAAACGATTAGGATTAACAACTGCAACCGCTTTTGGCAACGTTGGTTCAGCCATATGGTGATCTACTACCAACACATCCATCCCAATTTTTTTACTTTGAGAAAGTGTATCAAAAGCGACAATTCCACAGTCTAATGTAATAACAATTCGTGCGCCCTTGGCTTTTAATTTCTTTATCGCTAGTAAATTAGGCCCATATCCCTCTTTTAGACGGTCTGGAACATGAAAAACGGTATTTCGTTCAATAGAGGAGAAATACCTTATGAAAAGCGCTGCAGATGTAGCTCCATCGACGTCATAATCGGCTAATAAACCGATTATTTCCTTACGATAAACTGCTAGTGCTAACCGTTCAACGGCCTCTTCCATACCGTTTAGAACCAATGGGTCGGGAAGCATTTCCCTTAAAGTGGGGTTCAGAAAACTTTCCACGTCATTTATATTGATTCCACGACCCGCGATTACTCTAGCAATGAAATCAGAAACGTCATGCCTTTGGGCAATGGTTAACGCAGACCGTTCATAATCAGGGTAATCTGCTCCTCTCATACGCCATATTTTACCTGTCGCAGAACAATCGACGCCAAGCAAGCCCGACATTTCTAAGTTATTCCTTGAGTTCTAATGCGATTGGCTTTCTTACCCAATCATGGTGTGCCTCAACGGTCCTAACTGTCCCGGTTTTTGATCGCATAACAATGGAATGCGTATCTGCACCTCCTGGAAATCGCCTGACGCCCTTCAGCATAGTTCCATTAGTCACTCCTGTGGCCGCAAACATAACATCCCCTTTAGCCAGATCTAGTAAATTATATTTACGATCCAAATCATCTATTCCCCATCGCCGGGCGCGAGCTACTTCATCTTCATTCCGGAATAATAAACGACCTTGCATCTGGCCACCGATACAACGTAAAGCTGCCGCCGCCAAAACACCCTCTGGAGCCCCTCCTGAACCCATATATATATCTACACCACTCAGCGGTTGGGCTGTAGCAATCACTCCGGAAACATCCCCATCAGAAATCAGCATTATTCGAGCGCCAGCATCCCTCACTTTAGCAATTAAATCCGAATGCCGAGGACGATCAAGGATACACACCACCAAATTGGCTAAAGTTGTATTTTTTGCTTTTGCTAAACAATTTAAATTTTCTTCAACAGTCTTATCCAAGTCAACAACACTTGGGGACAGACCACCGCCGACGGCTATCTTATCCATATACACATCAGGTGCATTCAAAAACCCGTTGTGAGAAGCCATCGCAATGACAGCGAGCGCATTTTGTCCTCCTTTGGCAGTTATAGTCGTTCCTTCAAGTGGATCTAACGCAATATCAATTTTAGGTCCCCCTCGTCCCACTTTCTCGCCTATGAAAAGCATGGGGGCTTCGTCCCGCTCGCCCTCGCCGATTACTACGGTACCATCTATTTCAAGTGAATTAAGAGCTCGTCTCATTGCGTCGACAGCTGCTTGGTCAGCTGCTTTTTCATCTCCGCGCCCCATGAGTTTTGATGCTGCAAGTGCCGCTGTTTCTGTAACACGAACAGCCTCTAAAGCAAGATTACGATCAAGCGTAAAAGATTCGTCTAAATCCCGGTCGTGCATTAGATTTGCCCCATTTTCGTAAAATTTTTCACAATAATAACCACACAAACCACGTTTTTAAAATCCTTCAATCCTAATTATTCTTGGGGGTTCAACAACGGAATCCAATTTTCCAATCTTAATGACTGAACGTCGAATTGCTGCCTCTTCCGTCTCATGAGTGGTAAGCACAACAGGCACCGATTCTTCAGGCTCTCTTCCACGTTGTAATAAAGCCTCAACTGACACTTTTTCGTCTCGAAAAACAGCGGTCAAATCAGCCAATACTCCTGGCCTATCAAACACTTTCAATCTTAAATAGTAAGACCCAGTTAATGACTCAATTTTAGCTGATTTTAATGGCTCAAGATCGCCACAATTTATACCAAAAACTGGAGCGGAGCGGTCAGAGACAATATCTAAAAGGTCAGCAATCACAGCTGAAGCTGTGGGACCACCGCCTGCGCCTCTACCGTATAAAAGTGCCTCTCCTACCGAACTTCCTTCAACACCGACTCCGTTGAAAACACCTTCCACATTTGAGATTAAAGAATTAATAGGAACCATGCAGGGACGGACACGTTGTTGAATTCCTGTAGAAATTCTTTCTGCAATTCCAAGTAACTTTATACGAAATCCAAGTTCTTCAGCGAATTCTAAATCCACCGGCGACACGTGTCTTATTCCCTCTACATGAACAGCATCAAAGTCGATCTCGGTGCCAAATGCTAATGATGTGAGGATTGCTAATTTATGAGCCGCGTCTATCCCATCTATATCGAAGGACGGATCACTTTCCGCATAACCCAAAGTTTGTGCCTCCCTCAGAACTTCATCAAAAGGCCTTCCCGTTTCCCTCATAACAGTCAAGATATAATTACACGTTCCATTAAGAATTCCATAAATTCGGTTAATGTTATTTGCTCGCAGACCTTCCCTCATGGTTTTGATAATTGGAATGCCTCCAGCCACGGCGGCTTCAAACGCTAACGTTGTATCGAACCGTTCAGCCAATTTAGCAAGTTTTAAACCATGATGGGCCACCAAGGCTTTGTTAGCAGTCACAACTGCCTTTTTATTTCTCAAGGCAGTTTCGACCAAAATTTTAGCGGGCCCAGTTGCTCCACCAATTAATTCAATCACAACATCTATGTCAGGACGTCGAGCAATCTCTTGCACATCCTCACACCATTCAACTTGAGAAAGATCCAATCCTCTCTCCAAAGAGCGATTGCTCGCCGAGACGGCCACTACCTTGATCTTTTTTTCACCAAGAGTCGTTAAACCGGCCGGATTGTTTTGAAGCAGTTTATAGGTTTCTGCGCCTACTGTTCCTAATCCCGCTATCCCAATTCTTATCAATTCGGACATCGCCGTTCTTCCATTCTAATTTCTTTTTTATAAAATGGCCATTTAAGAATCCCTAAAATAAAAATTCTTAAACCATACATTTTTATTTTAAGATCGCTCTAAAAATATTTCCGTCCGCCGATTTGCTTTTTCCCCCGACGGCATGGCCTCTGAAAACAAAGGTTGACTGTCACCGACTGCATCAACCATCAAACGCTCCGCTGGCAAACCAGCTGCTATAAAGGCTTCTGCAACTGAATTAGCACGTTTAAGAGATATATTAAAATTAGCAATGGTATGTTTTAAAGGATCCATCTCCCTGGTGCGCATTGACGCGTGACCCACTATGCGAATGATTATATCTTCCTGTACGGCGGACTTAGCTAAACGAGAAATTTCTTTCAATGCTGATGAAGACAAATGCGCCGAACCATGACCAAAATTAACTATCCCGTCAGCGATATAATTTACCGACTTAGTAATATTAAACTTTAATTTAGCGTCAGATGAACTCAACGATATCTCCTGATCATTTTTGATTGAAAATTTAAGTTCTGAGTTTTTTCTATTAACAGATACAGATCGGGGAGAATGGGTTTGGTTCGAAGCAGATTTGTTTATTGTATTTTTAACAGAAGGGATTATTTGATTAACAGTTACTTTACTGGGTGTTTTAACACTTTCCAAATTTGATCCAGAGCGGTTATCTTTTTGTAGGGTTTTTCTAGGATTAGTCAAACTAGCAATGTGATTAGATTTTTTATAACTAGTTTTTGATAAACTGCTATCTGACTTAGGAATCCTAGCACTGGTAGCCTTCAGAGAAATAGGTGGGGGAGAATTTGGCCAAAGTTTTGAACGCCGGTTATCCATTTTACCAGTTGAATATCGTGCATTTTCCCGGTCAGAAATCAATTTATCTTTAATATTTTTTAGTTCTACAACCGTCGATTTCAACTCGGGTTTTCTCGGTACAGATGCCAGGTTCGGAAAATTATCTTCCTTTTCCTTATCATCAGTCCACCAGCCGCTAACTAAGTCAGTAGCCGAACCAAACCAATCTTTAGGATTGGCATATTCCGGGAGGTATGAACAAGCACTAACAGTAAGCGTAATCCCTATGACAACAAGGCTTAAAGAGTTAATACGCACCCTTCCTTTTGGTCGATGCATTCTGGGATACACTCTTTGACCTATCATAACTCAATCCTCGTTTCATCCATTAATCTTTCCTACGATTTACCACAATCATTAAGTTTCACATAGATTTCGTTTCAATCATATATTCTGTAATTCTATTAAAAAAAATTTTTGAACCCAAAAATTCAGCTAACTCCTTGTTTCCAGCGTCCTCAACTCTATTCAACAGCTTTTAAGATCCGTTTAAGGTCGCAATATTTTGGTGCTTAAGTTCCAATAAAGTAGTTAATTGATAAATTTTTAAAGGATAAAATACTGCGAATCCAATTAAGCCAAGGCTCGATAAAATCATTATAGATTAATGATTAAAACGCCGGTTTTCATAACGACCAAATTAAGGCAATTGAATAAGATATCATGAAACAGGTGTTTTGAACGTTTCCACCATTAATAACACTTAAAATCCATGATTTATTTAGGATACGAATACATCAGATTTTAGGTTCGAATTCTGGCAACATAAGTGCGAGATTATCTAAACCTGGAATTAGATCGACTAGCACAAATTCTAAGCATTGTTCCGCAACTCCCCCAGCGTTCGGAAATTGCCGTTCCCACTCGGAAACTTTTACGGCTACAGCACATAAACCGCTAGCTAGATAAATATGCTGCGAACCAATTGCTTTCTGCATCTCTTCAAATTCAGTAAAATTCGGTCTGTCCCATTTAACTTGCGTAATACTATTCAAATATTTGAAACGTTGTTCAAGATTTTCTTTAAGATACTGGACACGACCTTTTGCTATACTGAATGCTTTTTGAGATTCTGGATTGTTACGAGTATGAGGATGTTCAGCAGCATCGTCTATCCACATCAACATTTGTTCTAATTTTGGCCTATTTTCAATAAATAAACCTTCAAAAAACGCAAGTGATAGATAAAATTCCCCAAACTTTTCAATATAGGTTGGTAATTTCGACAATGAAACCCTTAAACCCGAGGCCAGTCCTTCAAGTTTATTTCGTACTTTTTCATCATCAGAATCCTTGACTAATTCTGCAAGCGATTGAGAGTGCTTGACTTTCCCGCTTTCGTCTCCGTATAAAAATTTAACTAAAGGCACAGTAACTCGTCCCATAAAAGAAGAGAGTTCACGGATTTTAGCATTTGAAAGTTGGAAATTTAAATTTTTCAAGATTGTCACGTTCAAACGAGCTAAGTCGCTACCCAAAGTATAGCAATCAAAACTTGGAAGAATGGAAAACTCTGATAAGACAGCAATATCGCTATCTGCCTCTTCATCAGTGTGCAAATGAGCAGAAATTTCATCAAACGGAACCGATTCTATAGCCCCAGTTTCGGTGCTTTCCAGTTCAACCACCGTATTTAAGTGTACATTTTTTATTAACTTGGCGTTTTTTAGGTGGCTACTTTTAATTGGCAAGACGGTCGCATGAAGTGAATGGATCGCATCTTGATCAATCCTATTGGCTAATCGGACCGCTGTCTCATTACTTCCCATATTCCAATTTATACTACAAAAATGTGTCAATATCATGAATAATAACAAAAAGAGTAGTGTCCTGAAACACGAGGTTGGTTTTTAGTCCAAAGAATTTAGCAATCTGCTTCCAGACTTTATTAAAATTAAAGACACCAGCTAACATAGTTAAGATAGCAATCGGATTTAGACTTGATTTGACGATTGTATCAACAAAAGGGGTACCGTTTCAGCTAATGATATGTTCAAGTTGGTTATTAACGGGCTGTAAGTAATTTAACTATTAATTGAATAATCTAGAGGTTTTTGAGTATGTTAAACGGGCAATACGACTACATTTTAGTTGGAGCCGGATCGGCAGGCTCAGTTATAGCAAATCGCCTATCCGCTGATGGACACTTTAAGGTATTGGTCCTTGAAGCTGGTCGGACAAGTCATCCATGGTCTCCCATTCCTGTTGGTTTCGCAAAATTAATTGAAAACCCAGCCGCAAATTGGCTCTATTCGTCTGAACCCGATGAAGGTTCAGGCCATCGAAGAATAGCAGTTCCGCGCGGAAAATTATTAGGGGGCTCAAGTTCTATAAATGGTATGGTTTTCGTTCGTGGACAATCCCAAGATTTTGATCACTGGGCTCAGTTGGGCAACCGTGGTTGGAGCTATCAAGACGTGCTACCGTTTTTTAAACGAATGGAGACTTATAAAGGAGGTGACGACGAATATAGAGGGAGATCTGGACCGTTACAGGTAACGGATCCAGATGAAAATGGTCCTATTTATGAGGCGATGTTTGCCGCTGCAGAGCAAGTTGGTATCCCACGGAATGACGATTATAATGGACAGGCGCAGGATGGTGTCGCCATGACGCAAGCCACGATTTTAAAAGGAAGACGCCAAAGTACCGCGCATTGTTTTCTTGAACCTGCCCGGAGTAGAACGAACCTAACGATTGTTACTGAAGTCCTTGTGAAGGCTTTAATTCTCAAAGGTCAGCGGTGCACTGGAGTAGAAATCAGTTTACAAGGTAAATCCCAGATCTTGAAAGCTAGCCGAGAAGTAATAATATGCGCCGGGTCAATAAACTCACCCCAATTACTTGAACTATCGGGTATCGGCCAACCCGATTTGCTCGAATCTGTGGGTATCAAAGTAGCCCATCCATTACAAGGCGTAGGTGAAAACCTGCGGGATCACTACGCTCCACGCATGAAATGGAATATCACTCGGTCTGGACTAACATATAACGACAACGCTCGCGGATTAAGTTTAATTTGGCAGGCCGTTAAATATACTTTCAATCGGAGTGGTTTTCTTGCACTTCCTGCTGCGCCAATGAGAGCTTATGTAAAGTCTAGAGAGGGATTAGAATCCCCAGATATCAATATGTCCTTCATGCCATTTATTTCTGATGGATATAAAATGAATAAGGAACGCGGGTGTACTTTGGTAGTCCATGTCTTACGTTCAGAAAGTACTGGGAGTATCCATATTACCTCCCCTAATCCAACAGATCCACCAGCAATTAAATTTAATTTCCTTTCCAGCGAGGACGATCGAATCCGATTGTTGTCCGGCATGCGGATTGCCAGAGATTGGATTAACGCTCCAGCTATGGACGGACTTCGTGGAGATGAAATAGCCCCTGGTTCCTCTATAAAAGAAGATGAGGCATTATTGGACTGGGTCAAACACAATGCTGAAACGACATATCATCCCGTAGGCACTTGCAAGATGGGAAACGATCCGATGGCCGTCGTTGATGATCAACTTCGCGTGCACGGGCTTAACGGACTCCGCGTGGCAGATGCATCGATAATGCCCACTTTGACGTCAGGAAACACAAACGCGCCATCCATAATGATCGGAGAAAAGGCATCGTCTCTTATACTAGATTCTGCAAGCAGTATTGGTCATGATGCAGCGGCCTAGCTAAGTTGGAAAACAAATCCAAACAAACGGTGGTTGTGCTTAAGCAATCCATTCCTTTAGATAGTTAGGGTCCATTTCCTCAAGAAATTTCTGAGCGGTTTCCCAGTAAATATTTTGAGTCGAATAAATTAATTCCAATTCATTCGATTTTATTTCTCGCCATAACTTAGCAGGAACTCCAGCCCATATTTCCCGTGATTGAATCACTTTACCTGGAGGTAATAACGAATGCGCTGCCAACATACCTTCCGTCTTGATTTCCGCACCATCAAGAATGGTAGATCCCATCCCGACAAAGCAATAATCATTCAAGTTACAAGCGTGGATAATGCATCCATGTCCAATGGTTACACCTTCTCCAATAATGCATGATCTGTTATCTGGAAAATCCACATGGACGACAGTTCCATCCTGGATATTGGCTCGTCTCCCTATTTTAATAGCGTTACAATCTCCCCTCAATGTAACCCCATACCAAATACTTGCTTCGTCCTGGATTTCTACATCTCCAATTACCGCTGCCGTCTCAGCAATAAAACATTGAGTTGATAAAATTGGCCGTTTACCTTTGTAACCCCGAATTAGTGGTTTCATGACAAACTATTTCACACCTCTCAACGTTGCATAGGCGTGGTACTCAAAACCATTTCACCAGCACTATTTAAACTTCGATAAATTACAGCAAACTCCCTTATAAAAGTTCGCCAGCTGATTTTTTCAGCCATTGAACGATATATTTGTTGCAGTGTTGTTCTTCCATCAATTAGTGTTAATATCTCTGCTGAATTCTCGGTTCCATCAAGAACTAACGTTCTTTGAAGTGGGCCCACACTTATAGACAATTTAAATTTGCCATCTATTACCCTAGGAGCCTGACCGATTGGCAAGCTTATCGTTATCGGAATGGTATCTTTTTGGTTGATCAATATATTGGGATTAACTGTATTATTTTTTCCTGTCATATAATAATTATGCATAAGAATATCACCGTTATACAATTCAGCAAAAATGCACCGATCGATCCAACCTAACTTATCCAAAATCCCCAACAAATTCTCATCATTTATATTACAAGAAGCATCATACAAAACAGGAGTCGCAAAAGCGCAGATTTGCAAGCCAGCTATTTCTGCTAGATCTCGAAGCTCGGCGACTGTAAAGGCTCTATCTGATGGGTTCAAATACCTATCAGCAATTTCTACATCAGGTTGCTGTTCTGTTTCGCAAAAAATCAGATTTTTTTGATGCCAGTTTGAATTGGGAAGTGATTTTAACAAAGCTCTTGTTGTTCTGATGTCATTCATTTTGACACCTACCAATGTAAGCATTTCCTGTACATGGTAGACACCTATACGACCTAATTTTCCATATGCCATCACGCCAATTCCACCGGTTGGCGCCAACCATTTCGCAAGATCCCTCATTAACGGCTCTTGGTGCCCAACATGATTTATCACACCACAAAAATCTATATAGTCGAAAGGTTTATTTTCTACATGTTGAAGGTCCTGAATTCGACCCGTAATGAATTTAACGCCCAGCAGTCCAATGGCCTTCACACGATCCTCTGCTATACGCCTCGATTTCTCAGAAAGGTCGATATAAACCACCTCTGCCGGACACCCCAATTGAGTTAATTGACGACCCAGACCGATAACAGCATCTCCAGTGCCACCACCCGCAACTAAAACACGGAAAGGCTTTTTAAAATCTCGTATACCGCCAAATATGTAATGGTTAATAAAACGGAGATCGCTCGGTATGCCGATTATTTTACCATCATCAATTGCACCTGGCGGCCTATATGGATAAGGGTGTTGTTCATAAAAAGCGGTTACTTTGGATTGATCAAAGATCATCAACCTACCTGCTACTAAGAAATTTACACAACATAACTCTTACTCATAAGAAATCCTTACATCATTCGACGATACCAACTAAATCGCATTCGGATCAACATCCTAGGATTTTATCTTACCCAATGTTTGCAGAGAGGCCGCCATCAACCGGCATTATCAGTCCTGTAATGTATTCCGCTTCATCTGATGCTAAAAAAAGTGCCGCATTAGCAACGTCCCATCCTGTTCCCATCCGTCGCAAAAGAGGCACTCTACCATGTCGCTCTTTACGAACCACATCGCGATGCACATTTTGTTCTCGCGCGCGTCGTTCTATTGCCATGGGAGTGTCCATTAATCCGGGAAGAATAGCATTAGCCCTGATACCAAATTCCGCATTTTCCATAGCAAGGTGATGGGTCATTGTATTAACTGCTCCCTTTCCTGTTTTATAGGTAATACTATTATGCGAACAAATAGAGGCGATGGAGGATATGTTTATAATTACTCCTGATCGCTGATTGCGCATCACGGGCAAGACATGTTTACAGGTCAAAAACATACCTTTGAGATTCATATCCATCAATTCATCCCAAACTCCCTCATCCATTTCCAAAGTTCCTGTGTCTCCTTCCGAACGTCCGACATTATTATGCAGAATATCAATCCGACCGTAATATTTCATACAGACCTCGGCTAATAGTTTGCAGTCTTGTTCATTTGTTATATCAGCGATTTGTACGTTTGCCTCTCCGCCTTTGTCTTCAATTATATGTAAGGTATCAGCTGCCCAATCAGGATTCTTGTCCACTAAAAGAATCCGCGCGCCCTCTTTTGCAAACCGAAGAGCGACAGCACGACCATTACCAATTGTTTCTCCAGGTTGCTGGCCAGCCCCAACTATAATAGCAACTTTATCTTTTAAACGCATAATGAACCCTCTTTCTCAAACACCTATTATTTCATCAATATTTAATGGAGTTAAAACTCCAAAAGAACTACGAAACGTTAAATTTTAAAAATTTTTCACGTATACTTTCTTCTCACGTCATCGGAATCGAGATTTACTCATCCTCTCTTCTAAGTAAAGCGGTTAAAAGAACGGTGCTTGAGGTCCAAATGGTAGAAAATTAGAATCCAATTAGGATTAAACAACGTTTTGGATTTTAGATATTTTCCTGAGTTAAATTTATAAGAAAAAATTATTAAATCAGAACCGGCCACTAAATATCCAATTGTAGTTTTAATTTGAATTACATAAATAGAATTTACTTATTTTAAGTTAATCAATAAATGATATCGCCAATTTTTTTATAAAGTTTAGCAAACTGAAATCTATAAAACTATCATATATTTCAATGGTTTATAATAACACAAATAATATGAGCACCATTTGAGGACTCATTGTTAGTACGAAATAACGACACCTACTGTATCCAATAACCCTATAAAAAAAGCCATTTTTTAACATATTCTCTGTTGCAATCTACCCAGCCTCCAGTTCCCCTTTTTTCATCAAACGAGGCTCCTAGCTCGCTTCAATCTGTCAGATTTTACCACCACGATTTAGCCTTTGCTTCCCAATCCTTGTAATCAGCATCCATACAATGTTTAGCTTTTCTACGCTTACGCATACCACTCCTCAGCGAGCGGTTTTCATTCTTTCAGCGCAGTCGCAAAATCACCACTTTGAGCAGCGTTCAATCCCTACTAAAACTCACATTCTACTACTCAAGTGCGTTGCGATACCACTTCACTGCTTCTTTATAATCGTGAGCTTCATAAGCAGTCCAACCTTTAAACAAATCGCTCTATGCATCCGCCCGCACAGCCCAGCCGAGCCGAATAAGCCCGTCAAAATCACCAGCGTTGTGAGAAGTCATTTCATCAGCTGAGCACCCATAAAATAAGAGCTTCACAGAAGCGAAGCCCTTGAAAAAAAGAGATTATTTTTGAAGACTAACGTTTAGAAAATTGGAAACTTCGCCTAGCTTTCGCTTTTCCATATTTTTTTCGTTCAACTACACGAGGATCTCGCGTTAAAAACCCACCTTTTTTAAGAATAGGTCGCAATTCTGGTTCGGAATGCGTCAGGGCCTTGGATATCCCGTGCCTAACTGCACCTGCCTGACCCGATAAACCGCCACCGGATACTGTACAAGTAACATCATATTGATCCTTACGAGCTGCTAACTCAAAAGGTTGTCCAATAACCATCCGTAATACTGGGCGAGCAAAATAAGTCTCTACTTCTTTGCCGTTTACTACAATACGCCCAACGCCAGGTTTCACCCAAACTCTTGCTATAGCATTCTTTCTTTTTCCTGTGGCGTAGGCTCTACCGAGATCGTCAACCTTTGGTTCTACAGGGATAACGTTCACTTGGTCCTGCTTTAAACCTTCGAGTGCTTCTAACCCAGACTTTTGCGTTTCATCTTTTTCAGAATTCTCTTTGCTTTCCGCTGCTACTGCATCTCCGCCGCATTCAGCATTATCTTTGATTTCCAACTCCAATGAATCTCAGAAGCTTTCAGCTTTCTATATTAAATCATAATAATCTGATTCAA
>CAZADS010000066.1:0-8332 GCA_964483985.1 uncultured Thalassobaculaceae bacterium | reverse complement strand
AGAACTAATACAGCCAAGAAACGATGCGCCATCTATGTATAAAGACTTTCTTGATTCTGGTCAGGAGGGACTGCAGCACGTTGGTTATTGTCCTGCGGAATACGAGCAAGCAAAGTTCAAGGCGTCGACTAACGGGTTTTTGGTTGGCCAAGAGGGTGTTATAAATAATCGGGGGGCGTTTGTTTATTATCAGACAACCGGCCACTATGGAACTTGCGTAGAGTTAATCGAATTCAATCGTTTACGTAAGTTCCAATTCGCGACTATGGAAAAAATTTGTCGGGAATGGGACGGAAGTAATCCAATTCGGACTACCTTGCCAGTACCGGAAGACTAAAACTTTCGCGATCAGATACCTTGGTTTTATCCTAATCCGGTTAGCGCAAAATAAGCACCTGCATTAATTTACGCGATTATCTTCTTTAATTAGATCTGAGGCTTTCTCTCCGATCATTATACAAGCTGCGTTGGTGTTTCCCGATACCATTGTCGGCATGATAGATCCGTCAGCGACCCGAAGACCGGATAGACCGTGTACTCGCAACCTGTCGTCGACTACGCTCCCTGGACTATTACCCATGCGGCAAGTCCCAATAGGATGGTATGCAGTTTCAGAATTACTGCGGATGTAATCGAGAATTTCTTCATCGGATTGTATTTTTGATCCTGGAGAAAATTCATCGCCCCTAATGTCTAGCATTGCTTTGGTATCCATGATTCTTCGAATTAAACGAACACCAGATATCATAGCATTTCGATCAATCTGGTCAGATAGGAAATTGAAGCGAATGGCAGGTTGATGATGGGGATCTGAAGATTGAATATGAATAGAACCCAAACTTTCTGGCCGTAATTGATAAACACCAACTGTCATGCCGGGAAATTTGTGTAATTGACGTTTTTTGGGGTTTTTTACGGCATAGGGAACGATATGCATTTGGACATCTGGAGTTTCCATGTCCTCCCGTGTTTTCAAAAACGCAAGCATTGGTGCAGATGGGAGACTCATGAAGCCGCGTTTCTGAAATACATATCTTAATACCTGCCAAGCGGGCCCCAGGCCTTGCATTCGTTTGTTATAAGACAATTGAGGGCGTCGTACGTGAAACTGAATTCGGGCAAGAATGTGGTCTCGGAGATGTTCTCCAACGCCTGTAAGTTCGTGTTTAATCTCTATACCATAAGATTTTAATAACTCCGGTTGTCCTATCCCTGAAAGTTCGAGAAGTTGTGGGGAGGCTACTCCGCCGGCACAAACAATTACTTCTTTTGAAGCTAGTGCTTCTCGAATTTGGCCGCCTTGTTCGAATTGAACGCCGGTACACTGTTTCCCATCCAGCAATATTTTTCGAGTATGGGCTCTGGTTTCTATATGAAGATTAGAACGGTTTTGAATTGGATAAAGATAACAGCGGGCAGTGCTCATTCTAACGCCATTACTAATGGTGGTTTGGGTTCTAACTATACCCTCTTGGCTTGCTCCGTTATAATCAGAATTAGGGGGTATCCCAAGTTCTTTAGCAGCTGCTCGAATGGCATCGTAAAGAGGGCCGTCGTCCGTAGCTTCGCTAACGCGAAGCGGTCCTCCCTGAGCTCGCAATTCATCTGCGCCATGTTCATAATGTTCCATTCTTTTGAATATTGGTAGTACGTCATTGAAACTCCAGCCTCGGTTTCCGAGTTGACCCCACGTGTCGTAATCCAAGGGTTGGCCCCGCACGAATACTAGGCCGTTGATAGCGCTAGATCCTCCAAGTAACCGACCACGGGGCACCGGTATTTCTCTATTTGCAGTTCCTTTTTCGGGTTGAGATCGGTAGCGCCAATTAGCGGATGGGTGATCGATTAATAATCCAAAACTAACGGGAATTCGAGAATATGGATGACTGCTTGCGCCAGCCTCTAGCAATAGCACTCGCCAATCACTCTGTTCTGTTAGCCTATTGGCGATCACAGCGCCGGCTGACCCTGCTCCGACGATAATGAAGTCGTAGGTTCCGATACTCTCCACTGTTTCCTCCCTTGTCGATTTCGATTGTTGGATATAAGGCTAGAATGGAAATTAAAGCTCAACCAGCTTGAAATCATCCACTAATTTGAACAATTGTGATATCATTTTAATGATTTGAAAATTAAATCCTTATGTTTTTATAGTTCTAAAGACAGAAAAATGGCAAATCCTTCGAAGTTCACCGTAGCGAGAAATTATCAAAATTTATCCTATTGTTTCTGTGTTACTGTTTTTGATCTCGTTACTATAATTAAGTGAAAAAATTGTAATGCCACAAAATCACTATGACTTGATTGTTATTGGAAGTGGCCCTGGGGGAAGGCGAGCGGCCATTCAGGCCGCTAAATTTGGGGCTGATGTGCTTGTTGTGGAGAAGGGGTGTCGCGTAGGTGGTGTATCCGTCCATACCGGAACAATTCCAAGTAAAACGTTTCGTGAAACGGCATTAAATCTTTCAGGATGGAGAGAGCGTGGATTCTATGGCCGATCATATAGGGTTAAGGAAGTGATTACGGCTGAAGATCTCAGAGAACGACTTCGTCTCACGTTAGATCATGAAGTGGAGGTTCTTGAGCACCAATTTACTCGAAACGGCGTGGAGACACTTCGGGGATTTGCCACATTTATTGATCCTCATCAAATTGAGGTTCTCTTAGATGATGGGGAATTTAGTAAGCACTCGGCGGATAATTTTGTTCTCGCTGTGGGGTCCAGTCCCCATCGACCAGATTATATTCCTTTCGATGGGAAAACCGTATTTGATAGTGATGATATTTTAGACATGGAACGCATGCCAAACAGTATGACCGTTATTGGTGGCGGTGTCATTGGAGTTGAATACGCCACTATCTTTAGCGCGTTAGATATTCCCGTTACTTTAATAGAAGCGAGAGAGACCATACTTGATTTTGTAGATAAGGAAATTGTTGCTGAACTTATGCACGATTTAAGAGATAGAGGTGTTGCTCTGAGACTGGGATGTAAAATAGAGACGATTGAGCAAGTGAAAAACGGCCGCTGCAAGATTATCATGGATAACGGACGCATGGTTAGGAGCGATATGATCTTATTCGCAGCGGGCAGATCTGGGGCAACTGCATCACTCAATTTAGAAGCGGCAGGCCTTGAGGCTGATATTAGGGGACGCCTTAGCGTGGATCCAAAAACTTTTCAAACCGCAGTATCCCATATTTATGCTGCGGGTGACGTAATTGGATTTCCAAGTTTAGCTTCTACATCTATGGAACAAGGCCGAATCGCTGCCTGCCACGCAATGGGGCGAGCAACGTTTAATCCACCTGAGTTTTTTCCATACGGGATCTATGCTGTCCCCGAGATTTCAACAGTTGGTATGACGGAGGAAGAAGTAAAGACGGCTGACATCCCCTACGAAGTTGGAATCGCTAGGTTCAGGGAGACGTCAAGAGGTCATATTATGGGTTTGGATTCAGGTATGATGAAAATCATCGTTTCCCTTGAGTCGCGTCGGTTGCTTGGCGTGCATATTGTAGGTGAAGGCGCAACTGAATTAATTCATATCGGGCAGGCTGTTCTCAATTTAAACGGTCCGTTGGAGTACTTTGTTGAGAATACATTCAATTATCCCACTCTAGCAGAAGCATACAAGATAGCAGCTTTGGACGTATGGAACAGAATACCGAGACCGTAAAATACGTGCTTCGGCTTTTATAGTATAATAGTTTTGATTTGCCTCAATTATGGGGATTGGGTGGGCTGTTATTCCAAGTGTCGATGCAAAAGTAAGATTTGACTTTATAGTTATGGGCTTAATAGAAATTCGTGATGTAATATGCAAACAATTCGGGAATAATCATTCTAACCCCTATATCTTCGTTAACGCTTTAGCGGCGTCGTGGAAAGCGGCTAAAGTTAATTGAATATCATCTTCATCGTGAGCCAGTGATACATAAAACTTACTATCTCCTTTAAAAACGCCGCGTTCTCGAAGGAGTTTATTGAAAGCGCTTGCTTTCGAGGTATCTGCCCGCAAGACATGCCTGTAATTCTCAACATCTGAATCAGTAAAAAATACATCAAAGAGAGGAGGCTCTCCTACGACCTTTGCGTCGTGCCCGTACTCTTGAAGGGACTCATGAAGACCAGACATAAGTCGTCTGCCAGTTGCGAAAACCTGATCGTAGTTTCCAGGATTTTTGAGTATTTTTAAAGTCTCGAGGCCAGCCACCGCAGCTATAGGATTACCACTTAGGGTTCCAATTTGTGGCAGAAATCTATCGTCTGAAACTGATTCTTGATCAAAGTGGGCCATTAGCTCTTTATTTCCGCAAATAGCGGCTAAAGGAAAACCACCACCGATTATCTTCCCGAGTGTACAAAGGTCTGGTGTTACGCCGTAATATTCTTGGGCGCCGCCGTAAGCGAATCGGAATCCAGTTACGATTTCGTCAAAAATAAGAGGAATACCATATTTCAAAGTAATTTCTCTCAAACTTTCTAAAAACCCTGGTTGGGGTGGGATCAATCTTTGAAATGGCTCCACAATTACGCCACCAAGTTGGTCATGGTATTCTTCAATCAGACTCTTGACGGTTTCAGCATCGTTAAAGGGAGCGACTATAACTTCTTCACTAATTTTTTTCGGAATACCAGCGGAGTCAGGAGTTGCCTGGGGGAAGTTTGAGAGCCGTTTGGGAGCGAGACTCATAAGAGAATAATCGCTCATTCCATGGTAACCGCCTTCGAATTTAAGGATTTTATCACGTTGCCGATGGGCCCTAGCGGTTCGCATGGCATAAAGTGTAGCTTCAGACCCGGAACTCACGAATCTAAGTTGAGATGCGCATGCCATGGCATTGCAAATTTCTTCGGCCAGCGATATGCCGTGTTCGTTGTTAGCAAAAAAAGTGGTGCCTTTGGGGATCTGTGTTTGGACTGCTTTTGTCACTTGGGGATGCGCATGTCCAACAAACATCGGCCCTGATCCGAGCAGGTAATCAACATATTCATTGCCGCTTAAATCCCAAACGCGTCCCGCTTGACCTTTACTAATGATTATGTCGCTTGCCATATTGCCAAAGTTTCCAGCCGGTAAGACAATTTGGGCCCGTTCAATTAAAGCTTTTTCAATTTCTGCCCTTTGCATTTCGGCCATGACTAAAACCTCCAAAAATTTTCTTTGAATTCTCATGAGCTTTAACATTACATGAGAATAACGTTCTAATAGATTAAACCGATATGAACCTCATCGCCAAATACCTTTGTTAGGAGGAAGTGAAATCTTTAGGCTGAAGTTGTTTGATCGGTTATTAGTGAGTGTAATCACCGTATAGTGATGTACTACCAATAAATTAAGCAATAGAAAAAGAAATAGACATAGAAATACGGCCAATTGCAGGAGTTGAAACATGAACAAATTTGATACAGTCCAATCGACCAAACATACGGTCGGGCAATGGCCGGAAGGCGCCGCATTTGTAAGGGACCAGTTTGTACCCATAGAGGAAGCAAAAATTTCTGTTTTAGATTGGGGTTTCACGCGATCTGACGTTTGTTATGATGTAGTCCATGTTAAAAAAGGGGCTTTCTTTCGATTGGACGATCACGTCACCAGGTTTAAGGCGTCCATGGCCGGACTAAGGATGTCAATCCAACATAATTCGAACGAAATTAAGGCTATCTTGACGGAATGCGTGCGTTTAACGGGGCAACGAGACTCCTATGTGGCAATGGTTTGCACTCGCGGTCTACCGCCCACTGGACCGCGCGGACATGTTAGCAATTATACAAACCAATTTATTAGTTATGCACTCCCGTGGATTGATGTTTTGTCTGATGAAATACAGGAGCGTGGTGGACATGTAATAATAGCAAAAACGCCTAGAATTCCCGCGGATTCAATAGACCCAACTATCAAGAACTATAATCGAGGGGATATGGTACGTGCGATGTTTGAGGCAGAAGATGTGGGTGCAGACACGGCTATATTATTGGACCATGAAGGTTACGTTACCGAGGGTCCGGGATTTAATGTTTTTATCGTGCGTGACAATTCTGTATTTACCCCAGATAGAGGAGCGCTAGAGGGCATAACTCGAAAAGCTACCTTGGAACTCTGCAAGCAAATAGGAATAGATACAAAGATAACTCGGATTGTTTCCGAAGATATGTATGATGCTGATGAAATATTTCTCACTACCACGGCGGGTGGGATAATGCCGGTTACACGTGTTGACAATCGAATTTTATCAAATGATCGTCCAGGGCCATTAGCTTTGAAATTAAAACATCTTTATTGGCAACGTCACGACGAGGGATGGATGATGACGCCAATTGATTACAGCAACCGAGTTTGATTAAACGGGGAATAATAGATTGGATTGATCGAAAAACAATTAGACCTTCGAATGGCTGCTGAATTGCAAACTAATTTTAAAAAAATCTTTAGTATAGTGTTTGTCACCTCATGCCATGGGCGTTTTTGGGGTTTTTGATTTTATGATAATGCAAACTTTTGTCGTTTGTAGCGCAAATATTTGGTAAATAGGATCTTTTGTCCCGTGTTAGCTCAGCATCGTGGCCACACTGAATTGTTATATAATTGCTATTTTGATACGAGGGAATATATGACTAAACAACTTGTTACTTATAAATCGCAAAATCAAATTGCATTGATTACCTTAAACAGGCCGGAAAAAATGAATGCTCTTTCTAATGCGGTCGTAGCTGGCTTGCGAGATGCTTTTATTAAATTTAAGAATTCTGAGGACGAATGTGCAATCCTGGCTGGTGCGGGTGATAAGGCCTTTTCAGTTGGAGCGGATATTAAGGATCCACCAACAGATCCTGATCTGTGGGAGTGTATGCCAGGTGTAGGTGTGATCCTCGATAAACCGGTTATTGCAGCTGTTTCCGGCTATTGTGTTGGTGGCGCCTATTGTCTCGTTCAATTTTGCGACATAGCCATCGCGGCTGAAAATGTGGATTTTTTTTACCCGGAGGCACAAATGGGTTTTTGTGGGGGATTAATAGCAAGTACTGCCGCACGCTTGCCACATAAAATCGCTATGGAGTTCATGTTGACAGGTAAGCATTTTAATGCCCAGCGCGCTTATGAAGTAGGAATGGTGAATAAGGTAGTGCCAGTTGGCCAAGAAATTGACGCTGCTATGGAGTACGCAAATATCTTGTCAAACAGCGCTCCATTGGTGGTTGGTATGATAAAGCGATTTGTGCGGGATAATGTTACGCCCAAAGGTCCTTCTGAGCAGCATGCATTAGCTCGACGAGAGCTTTTAACAATACGTCATAGCGAAGACCAAGTTGAAGGAGGTAAGGCCTTTCATCAAAAACGACAACCGTCCTTTAGAGGACGATAAACCTTTTCTATTCTGAAAGCGTTCATATTGTACATTGTTTGTTTGGCAGGAGTAAGGGGGATGTTAAAAATGTTAAAACCAGCAGGCTTGGGGGTATGGTGTGCCACTAACGTATTAAGTCCTACTGCCCTGACGAAATTAGCGGAAGAAATTGAACGACACGGCTATGATACTATGTGGTATCCAGAGTCTCTTTCGTATGAATGTTTTGCATTAGGTAGTTTTCTGCTTTCAAAAACCAGTAAGTTAAAACTAGCGAGCGGCATAGCAAACATTTATGCGCGTGATCCTATTGCTTCGGCGCAAGGACATGACAGTCTTAATAATTTATTTGAAGATCGTTTTATCTTAGGGTTAGGGGTGAGCCACGTGCCATTAGTCGAAGGGGCGAGGGGACATCAATATGGTAAGCCAATATCGGCAATGCGCACCTATCTGGAAAATATGGCAGCAGCGAATATTGACTCTACTATCCGAATAAAAGACAGGTCTATCGTATTGGCGGCTTTAGGCCCGAAGATGCTTGCTCTTTCGAGTAACGCTGCCAAGGGGTCACTGCCATACTGTGTTACACCGGAACACACTGCGCAGGCTCGTGAGATACAGGGACCAAATTCTTGGCTGTGTGTTGAGCAAAAGATCTGCTTGACGTCGGATAAAAGCGCGGCCCGATCTGTGGCACGTCAACAAATGGCCCGCTATATGACATTGGATAATTATCGAAATAACTGGTTTCGGCTTGGTTTTAGCGAAGATGAAGTATCGGGGGAGGGTGATCCAAGATTTCTCGACGCAATGGTGGTTTGGGGTGGAGTAAAACAAATTCGAGATTGAAAAGAAGCCCATTATAGAGCAGGAGCCGATCAAGTAGCAAACCAGCCATATAAGACTAATGAAGAAAATGGAAGAGAACATAAGGCGATGGAAGATTATTCCCCAGGCGGCAATTAAATCAACACTACCT
>CAZADS010000065.1:0-63664 GCA_964483985.1 uncultured Thalassobaculaceae bacterium | reverse complement strand
AAAAAAACGTCCAATCAAATTAGTTCGTGAAATAAAAATTACCCGTAATCCTAAGACTCGGAGGCTTGCATGACCATTAATTTCTCTACACCCCACGATCAAATCGAAATGAGACCTAGAATTACTGTAGTAGGCGTAGGCGGAGCTGGCGGAAACGCCGTCAATAATATGATTCGCGCGAATCTAGAAGGCGTGGATTTTATTGCTACAAACACCGATAGTCAGGCGTTAAGTCAATCATTGGCTGATCGGCGATTGCAATTAGGAAATACAGTGACCCAGGGACTAGGGGCAGGATCTCGCCCAGATGTTGGCTGTGCTGCCGCCGAAGAGGCAATTGATGATCTGATCAAAGAGCTTGGCGATAGCAATATGGTGTTCATAACCGCAGGCATGGGAGGTGGAACCGGTACTGGGGCTGCTCCAGTTATTGCGCAAGCGGCAAGAGAACGCGGAATTTTAACGGTTGGGGTCGTTACCAAACCATTCCATTTCGAAGGTGCGCATAGGATGCGAATAGCCGATCGAGGAATCGAAGAATTGACCCAATATGTTGATACGTTGATAATAATTCCGAATCAAAATTTATTCCGAATAGCGAATGAGAAAACAACATTCGCGGATGCCTTCCATATGGCCGATAATGTTTTGCATCAGGGCGTTAGGGGAGTCACTGATTTAATAGTTATGCCAGGACTTATCAATCTCGATTTTGCCGATATTCGTACAGTTATGAGCGAAATGGGCAAAGCCATGATGGGGACTGGGGAAGCCAGTGGGGAGAGGCGCGCGGTCGATGCGGCTGAATCTGCTATAAAAAATCCACTTCTTGACGATATGTCTATGCAAGGCGCCCGAGGTGTTTTGATTAATATCACTGGCGGCATGGATATGACTTTATTTGAGGTTGATGAGGCAGCAAACCGGATTCGGGAAGAAGTTGATCATGATGCGAATATAATATTTGGATCGACTTTTGATGAAAAACTAGACGGTATGATGAGGGTCTCGGTAGTTGCTACTGGAATTTCCGCTGAAGGAATTGAAGCCAAACCTCGCCCACAAATGACACTTGTTTCAAACACATCAGATGAAAACCTAAATACGGACAACAAGTCCCACTCTGAAACCGAAAAAAAGGCGCTTCCAAATTTGTTAGAGCAACCTGATCTCAAAAATGAATTTGAGCTTGAGAAGGAATCGATGCCCAAAACAGGGACGGATGATGTTAATTTAGTTGGACCTTTAGACAATCAGGAAAAAATGACCTCCCCGTTGGATAAGGCTACAGAATTTGCGAAGGGTGCATCTGAAGTGCCAAATCAATCGCTATTGGTCAATACTGATTCGGTAGGGGTCGAAAAACCGAAGTCGGTCCCACCTAAAATAAATGCGATGATAAATAATACATTTATTGCTGCACCTCCTGTTTTACCTAATAAGCAGGGAAAAGTTCAAAACGCAGAAAATGCTGTCGATCCTTTTAATGCTGCAGCCGTGGTAAATACAAAAAGTGAGGTTGGGAGATCGAAGGGCCCCAATTTGTTTCAGCGAGTTACAGGAATGGGACGTAAAATAAAAATGGATACGCAGCGGGTCGAAACGGAACACCCCAACTTATTGTTGGGCACGTCATTATCTTCGAATCAATCTGTTATTAGTTCTGCCTCATCATCATCTGACACCAGAGAGTCCGGTGATAAAACATCAGAAAAGTCGACTTCACGAAACCCAGAAGATGATTTGTTGGATATCCCTGCATTTTTGCGTCGTCAAGTTAACTAGAAGATGTAAAATATAACGTAAAAACAAATAGATAGGACGTAATAAAGTGTAATAAAAGGTGATTTGATGGAGCCTCTTTTCTACTGGTAAGATTAAGAGGCTCCATAAGGAATTCTTAGTATAATCGACTATTATTTTTAATAAAGAATTGCAGGGCAAGTAAAGTATGGCTTTTTCCAAGTCTGGTTCCCCAGTATCGGCGGTACGTCAAAAAACATTACGGAGTTCGGTGCACTGTGATGGAATTACATTGCATAAGGGGGTTCAATGTTCATTAACAATTAAGCCGGCGGAAATTGATCATGGTATCATTTTTAAACGATCAGATGTTGAGGATTATAGATCTGTCGTTAAAGCGCGTTGGGATAAGGTAGTTCGAACGGCGTTTTCAACCACGGTTTCAAATGATTATGGCGTTGAAGTAAGCACTATAGAACACCTCATAGCTGCTCTCGCAGGGTGTGAAATTGATAATGCGTTGATTGAGATAGATAGCTCGGAGGTCCCTATTATGGATGGGAGCTCGCAGCCATTTGTTTCATTAATTGAGGAAGTGGGAGTTCAGGAACAGAGTGCACCGCGTTGGGGGCTAAAAATTTTGCGTCCAATAAGTGTAAGCGATGGCGAGTGTCGCTTGGAATTAATACCAGCATTTGATTTTTCAATTGATTTTAAGATTGATTTCAAATCGGAGGCTATTACTGAGTGTTCCCTTGATATTCAATTGGTTAATGGAACATTTAACAAATCTATTAGTGGCGCTCGAACGTTTGGCTTTCTTGAAGATGTTGACCAGATGCGTGCAGTTGGATTGGGCCTTGGCGGGTCTTTGGAAAACGTTGTAGTAGTTGATGGTGCTAATATTCTTAATGAAGGAGGATTGCGCTTCAAGGACGAATTTGTTCGCCACAAAATTCTTGATTGTGTGGGAGATTTTTATTTAGTGGGCGGTCCTAAGCTAGCTCGAGTTAACGCGTCAAAGACGGGACACTCGTTTAACAACCGGGTTCTACGCGCTCTTTTTGCCTTGGACGATGCTTGGGAATGGGTGAAGTTGAGCGAGAGTCAGTCTGAAGAGTTGCAAATTAAGCAGAAAATCTTAACTTCAGCATGATGACGTAGTGATTGGTATCTGACATATTAGGCGTCATGGGTAGAAGCGGTTAAACCCTGATTATGCAGTGGATTAAACATTTTCTCTTTAGAGCTTACGCTAATGCATATTTTTTGTTGCCTATATGTGCAATTTGTTGGGGAGCAAATTGCGTGGCCGCTCGTTTTGCCGTAGGTGAAATTTCGCCGATGTTGCTTACCTTTTTGCGATGGTTAGGAATATCGATTCTACTATTTGGTTTTACGAATGCAAGGATTAGTAAAGAACTACCAATAATCAGGCAATATTTTGTTTATTTCTTCCTCATGGGAACCTTGGGTTTTACTCTATTTAATGTTTTGTTATTTTTGGCGGCACATTTTACCACGGCATTAAATATAGGAATATTGCAGGGAGGCATGCCGGTCTTTGTGTTGATCGGTTCGTATTTTGTATACCAAAATTCAATAACACTTGTTCAGTTAGTCGGAGTTAGCCTGGCAGTAATAGGAGTGATTTTAGTTACCGCAGGTGGCGATTTGGTTGCCCTAAGGAGTATGAATTTCAACGGAGGTGACATCTTAATGCTGGGAGCTTGTGGAATGTATGCTGCCTACGCCGTTTTTCTTAGGGGACGCCCGAAAATCTCTGGACTTTCTATGTTTGCAATAATGGCGGCCGCAGCTACTTTGGCATCAGTCCCATTTGTTATTTGGGAATGGGTCTCAGACGATACGATCTGGCCAACATTAGTAGGCTGGAGCGTAGTCTTGTTTGTAATAATGTTTCCTTCATTCATTGCGCAACTTTTTTTTCTTCGGGGGGTTGAATTAGTTGGGCCGGGCCGGGCTGGGCTGTTTATAAATCTCGTCCCTATTTTTGCCGCAATTTTTAGTGTGTTAATACTAGGGGAAATTTTCGAATGGTTCCATGCAACTGCATTGATTCTTGTTCTCAGTGGTATCTATCTTTTTGAGAATTTACGGCAGTCGCCCTGAATTTTTATGCATGACAGACAGGGAGTTGGCTTTATAGACATTTTTAAGCTGTATGGGTTTAAACAATTTTCATGGGATAAAACAATGGGCAGAGTTAAAATAGTGAAAGATGGAGCGATTACTACAGTAACCCTGAATAGGCCAGAAAAGCGTAATGCAATGGATACTGAGATGTTGGATGCATTATATGATTTTTTTTCTGAGAAACCAAAGAATGATGACCGTGTCATCGTCGTGCGGGGCGAAGGTCCGTCTTTTTGTGCTGGAATAGATTTGGTGGAGCGGCAACTAAAGCCTTCGACTGGAAATGAAAGTCCTGTTGAACGGGTTTTTCACTCCATAGAGATCAACCCGTTGCCCGTTGTCGCTGTTGTGCAAGGTTCGGCTATAGCGGGTGGGTGTGAGCTAGCGCTTCACTGCGATCTTGTTATAGCAGGCGAAACAGCGAAGTTTGGCATGTCACTTGCTCAAATAGGTTTGGCTCCAACGTGGTTTCTTTCGAAAAAATTATTGGAACTAGCTGGACCGGTAGCGACTAAAGAAATACTGTTGTTGGGTAATCCAATGCCAGCTAGATGGATGTATGACCGAGGAATTGTTAGTCGTGTGGTGCCAGACGATTTTTTAGAAGAAGAGACAAATAAGATCGTTGGTCAATTGAGCGCTAATGCACCAATGTCACTCAAGGCGATGAAAGCCCTAATTATTAGACAACTCACGTTCCGTGATAATATACCTAATGACGATATTGATACTATGGTAAGTGCTGCAAGAAGTAGTAACGATGCTAAAGAAGGTATTAAAGCTAAGCTTGAAAAACGAAAGCCCGTTTTCAGAGGAAATTAGAGGGTAAAAGTGGTGGTTCGATTGATCAAACCGTGGGTAGATCTTACAGAGCAAAACGTAAAAACAATTGCTGCCCATTTGGGTGTTTATCAATTAGGAACTGAATCAGGGGAAATTCTGTTTATAGGTGTAGCTAATGCTCGCTCTAGATTTGGATTAAAGGGAGAGCTTATTTTTGCTCTAGAACAACGCCTGCAATGTGCAGCAAAATTCAGAGTGGAAGTTACCATGTCATATCACTCGCGTTATCTTGAACTCTTGGGTGCTTTTTTCTATGACAATGGGCGGTTGCCGATTGGAAATCTAGAATCGGATATCAGTCGCATAAGTAAAATTAGTCCTGGGGGAAATCCAGAGAGTTCAAAGTCTCGATAATTTATTAATCGGAAGAAATTTAAAGCTGAATAGATTAATTTTTCAGAATTGTTTAATTCAACTTTCGGATGGGTGACATACTTTTATTTGAACTAAATTCTTGTATGGCTGAACCTATGCTAGCAGTGTTATGGGGAGAAATAGAACTCACTCTATCAAAAGGATATCTTTATGGACTTCGACCTTACCCAAGAACAAACGTTGATCGTGGACACTGTTAGACGGTTTGTTCGTCAAGAAATAGTGCCGTTAGAACAAGCCCTTGATCCCGACGCAGACGAAGTTGCCCCAGATATCCTAAGGACACTTGAAGATAAAACAAAAGCCATGGGATTATTTGGGCTTGATACACCCCCTGAATATGGGGGGCCTGAAATAGATATGGTGACTAGAGTGCTAATCGCAATAGAATGCAGTCAGCATCGGGCGGGACTATACGCGCCCTGTTATTACGCTTTTGGGGGCGCGCGCCAAGCGCAACTTTTTGAGGCGACAGCCGCACAAAAAGAAAAATACCTTTACCCAATGCTGCGAGGGGAAAAACGAGTATTCTTTGGCTTGTCAGAACCTTCTGGTGGTAGTGACCCTGCCCGCGCAATTCAAACTCGTGCAGTCCGTGACGGCAATGATCATTGGGTTCTGAATGGAACAAAACTCTGGATTAGTGGTGCCGATCGGGCTGATTATGGACTAATATTTGCTCGTACTGGTGGGCCAGGGCGTTCTGGGGTAACGGCTTTTATAGTGGAAACCGATTGGCCTGGTTTCAAAGTCGCTAGAGTTGTGCATACATTGCGATCGGCTAAGTATGCAACCGAAATTCAGTTGGAAAATCTCCGAGTTCCACAAGATAATATTTTGGGAGAAGAAGGCGGAGGTTTCGCGATAGCCAACGACCGTTTGGCGCGGCAACGAGTTCCATATGCTGCAGAGTGTTTGGGAGTGGCAATCAGAGCTCATGAAATGGCTATAGAATACTCTAAGCTCCGGGAAACGTTTGGTGCGACGCTCGCTTCGCGGCAGGGAATTCAATGGATGTTAGTAGAGAATGAAATTGATATTAGGGCTGCGCGGCTGTTAGTGCTCGAAGCAGCGGCAAAATCGGACCGAGGTGAGGCTTTTAGAACAGAATCAGCGATTGCGAAACTTGTTTGTGCCGAAAATGGCTTTAAAGTGGTTGATAGGTCGATGCAAATTCACGGGGGGCTAGGGGTTGCAAAAGATTTACCCCTTGAGCGTTGGTTCCGCGAGATGCGGATAAGGCGCATAGGTGAGGGACCTAGCGAAGTGCAAAAACATGTTATTGCGCGAGATATCATTGGTGCATCACTCAGATAATATAATTTGGATTGAAAAAAATGGAACGACGCTGGCCTCTAGAGGAAATTAAAGTACTTGACTTGGGTCAAATTTATAACGGCCCATACGCAGGATTTCTATTGGCTCATGCAGGAGCAGATGTCGTTAAAATAGAGCCGTTAAAAGGGGAAGTCCTCCGGCAGCGCGGCGGGGATACTATCCCTTTATCATTTTCGATGCTGAACACTAACAAACGAGGCGTGGCAATCGATCTTAAAAACCTAGAAGGAAAAAGGTTGTTAAAAAAATTGGTGCAAAAGGCGGATGTACTTCTAGAAAATTTTGCTCCCGGAGCGATGAAAAGGTTAGGGTTAGATGCGGAAGTTTTAATGAAAATCAATCCAAAATTAATTTATGCCTCCGGGACGGGATATGGTCTATCCGGGCCGGATCGAGATAATTTGGCTATGGATTTAACAGTACAAGCCGTTGGCGGCGTTATGAGCGTAAATGGTCCCGAAGAGGGCCCCCCTCTGAAGGCCGGACCGGCAATTTGTGATTTCGTTGGTGGAACGCATTTGTATGCGGGTATTGTCACTGCATTATATGAGCGCTCCATTACTCAACGAGGAAGAGTTGTAGAGGTGGCAATGCAAGAAGCGATTTATCCAGTTTTAACGTCCAATGTTGCAAGCTTACATCGGAATGGCTGGCGCCAGCCGCCTCGAAGGGGTAATCGACATCCTACTCGGGGATCGGCACCATATAACGTTTATGGCGTAACTGATGGTTATATAGCAATCATTTGCGTACAAGAACTTCACTGGAAAAACTTACTCAAAGTTATTGGTCGGTCTGATCTTGAAAATGATCCTAGATTTGCCTCTCAGTCTCTTAGAGCTGAGAATGAAGAAATCGTAGACCGCATAGTAGAAAAATGGGCTCGCTCTATGAAAAAAAAAGAAGCAGTGCAAATTTTGCAAGCAAATAGGGTTCCAGCTGCTCCCGTGCGTGATTTAGTTGAAGTCACGAATGATCCGCACATGCACGCGCGAGGGATGTTGCATAATATAAAACATCCAGAAATGGGCGATGTAGTTCTTCCCACTAGCCCATTACGTTTTCATGGGAGTCCAGCCCCGAATATTAGCCTAGAACCAAGGATTGGTTTTCATACTGTTCAGGTGCTGTCTGATTGGCTTGATCTTGGAAAAAAGGAAGTAAATAAATTAAAAAGCAAGGGGGCAATTGGTTGAAAATTGTGCTAAATGGCGTTGGGAAGGTGGCTTTTTGCTTAAATTTGCTTTGTAGGATTTAGGAGTATTTTAAGTAAATATCTTTACATTAAAGGTCGAAAAATAACTGGACCTATATCAACGTATTTGACTTGGCCAAAACTAGTTAAAAAGCGTATTCTAATTTAGTAAAATTGACTTGTGACTAGGGTTATGTGCGAACTTTTATCATTATCTCGTATGCTTGTGATAAGCTTGATAACTTTATTTTACCTTTGTGGTTGCAGCGCCACAAAAGAAGACGAATTGTATATAGAACGGCCTGTGGAAAAACTTTATAACAACGCTGTAGATGAAGCGCTTAAAGGTAATTTTCGTAATGCAGCTCCATTATTTGACGAAGTAGAGCGCCAGCATCCTTATTCAATTTGGGCGACTCAAGCACAACTTATGGCAGCATATTCGCTTTATCAGAGTAATCAATATAATGAGGCCATTAATGCATTGGATCGTTTCATTCAATTAAATCCGGGTAACCCGAATGTTGATTATGCCTATTATCTCAAAGGCCTTAGCTTCTACGAGCAAATTGTTGATGTAGGTAGAGAGCAGCAATTAACGAAAAACGCGCTCCAATCTTTCACTCAGTTAATAAAGCGTTTTCCGAACAGCAAATTTACTCGGGATGCAAGGTTAAAAACGGATTTGGCGCGCAACCATCTAGCCGGTAAGGAAATGAATATTGGCCGGTTTTATCTCCGACGTGGACAGCATTTAGCGGCTATTAATCGATTCCGTACAGTCGTCCAAAATTACGATACGACTGAGCAAGTTCCTGAGGCACTTCATAGACTCACTGAATCATATATGGCACTTGGTTTATTTGAAGAGGCAAAAAAAACAGGAGCAGTGTTAGGTCATAATTATCCTGGTAGTGAATGGTATCAATACAGTTACTCTCTTTTGAAGCACGGAACGCAACCTACAAGCTTAGTCAAAGACAAAAGCAAGGGATGGCTTGGTCTAGGGTTTTGGATATTCTGATACGTCGATGCTAACGAACCTATCCATTAGAGATTTTGTTCTCATAAGCAGTCTGGATTTAAGCTTTTCAACTGGCCTTTCGGTTTTGACGGGTGAAACGGGAGCCGGAAAATCAATTTTGCTTGATGCACTTGGTTTGGCTTTAGGTGCTCGCGCAGACACTAGTTTAATTCGGAATGGCTCAAGTCAAGCTAGCGTAACTGTGGCATTTGAACATCTGAACAGGCCTCTGCTTTTTGATCTGCTTGAAGAGATTGGTTTAAATATCAAAGGAGATCAAAATACATCCCTTATTTTAAGAAGAGTATTGAATGCCGATGGTCGTAGCAGGGCATTTGTAAATGAAACGCCGGTGAGCGTTTCTTTACTCAATCGTTTGGGAAGCAATCTGATTGAAATACAGGGTCAATTTGAGTCCCACGGGCTGTTAGACTCAAAATCCCATTGTAAATTTTTAGATGAGTTTGCCGGTAATCAAGATCTTTTGTCAAAAACCCAAAAAGCATTTGGCAGTTGGATGAAAGCTCGAACAGAATTTAAACAAGCTAGTAAGAGTTTTAGAGAAGCGGAGCAGGAAGAGGAATTTTTGAGGGTTTCATTGAAGGAATTAGAAGCATTAATGCCACAGAAGGGAGAAGAAGCACAGCTTTTGGAAACCCGCTCAGTTTTGGCTAATGCAGAGCAGATCTTGGGAGCTTTGGGCGAGGTTAGTCAATTGTTGTCGGGCGAAAGAGGAGCGGGCAATTTAATCGCCAAGACGCAAAATATCTTGAATCGTATCCAAAGCCGTGCTGGTAACGGGTTAGAGCAGGTGATGGATCCTCTAGAACGAGCTGCTTCAGAACTATTTGATACAGAGGCATCCCTGATGAAATTGGCGGATCAAATAGAAATGGAAGGTGGACGGCTTCAAGAATTGGACGATCGGTTGCATGCTCTAAGAGGAATCGCCCGAAAACATTCTGTAGATATAGAGGACTTGACAGAGTTACAACAAGCTTTTGAACAAAAATTCTATTTTTTTCAAGCAGGGAACAAGGAACTGGGAGTGCTAGAACAGGACGTGGTGTTTGCGCGGGATGAATTTTTGTCAGCGGCGAAAGAGTTGTCGGTGAGTCGTAATATCGCCGGGTCAATACTGGAAGATGCAGTTATGACTGAATTCCCTGAGTTAAAACTGGATAAAGCGGAATTGTTGACCTCAATTAAAAAATTAGATGAAAAACTTTGGGGATCCAACGGTTTTGATAGCGTTTCGTTTGAAGCAACCATGAATCCTGGTAGTACAAAGGGACCGCTTGCGCGGGTAGCTTCGGGAGGGGAGCTTTCTCGCCTTCTTCTTGCTCTTCGAGTCGTTTTGGTGGATACCAACCCTATTCCGACTCTGATCTTTGATGAAGTAGATGCCGGAATCGGTGGTGCTGTCGCGGATGCCGTTGGCGTGAGATTGAAAAAATTAAGCGATCAACTCCAGGTGCTTGTGGTTACCCACTCGCCACAGGTGGCGGCAAAGGCTAACAGTCATTGGCGTGTAATCAAACGTGAACAGGGTCCGGATGTTTACACATTTGCACAAAAGTTAGGACCCTCAGAACAGAGGGAGGAAATTGCTCGGATGCTATCAGGAGAAAATATAACGAATGCAGCTCGTGCTGCTGCAGCAAGCCTTTTAAAAGGCTGAAAGATTATTAGGATGGACCCTGATAATTATAGCGATCAATTTATTCAATCTTTAACTGAGCTAGAAGCCAAGCAAGAAATGTTGAAGATTGGGGAACAAATTGGATTGCACGACAAACTTTATCACGGGAAGGACGACCCCATAATAAGTGATGTTCAATACGATAAATTACGTCGTTCTTTTGAAAGAATGGCTAAACATTTTCCACAAATAGCTCAAACGCTATCGCAACATTCAACCATTGGTGCGACTGCGTCTCCCGGTTTTGGAAAGGTTCGTCACAGCCAACCAATGCTATCCCTATTAAACGCTTTTGACAGAGAGGAAGTTATTGAGTTTATCGCGAGAATTCGACGATTTTTATCGCTCAATAATACACAAAGCATAGACCTTATGGTGGAACCTAAAATCGATGGTTTGTCTGCCGCATTGCGATATGAGAATGGGGTATTTATGCAAGGTGCTACTCGAGGTGATGGATCGGTTGGGGAAGATATAACCAAAAATCTAAAAACTATCAGTGATATTCCACCTGTCTTGATAGATAAGCCTCCGCCTGTCTTAGAGGTAAGAGGTGAAGTTTACATGACAAAAGAGGATTTCGAAGACCTTAATAAGAGCCAACAATTTTCAGGAGCGAAAATATTTGCAAATCCGAGAAATGCAGCTGCCGGATCGTTGCGCCAATTGGACCCCTCGGTAACAGCCTCAAGGAAACTGAAATTTTTTGCATATAGCTGGGGAGAAATTTCTAGTTTGGATATAAAAACCCAAAGCGATTTTTTAAATTGGCTGCGTAAATGGAAATTTCAAATTAATCCCTTTACCGAATTGTGCACTTCGCTGGAACAAGCGTTTGTGAAATTTGAAAATATTACGGATCAAAGGACTAGTTTGCCATATGATATTGATGGAGTGGTATATAAAGTTAACCGTCTCGATTGGCAAAAAAGATTGGGGATGGTTAGCAGGGCTCCACGTTGGGCAATTGCACATAAATTTCCGGCTCCGCAGGCAGAAACCGTCCTACGGTCGATAGATATACAAGTAGGTAGGACGGGAGCTTTGACGCCTGTAGCCCGATTGGATCCAGTTTTGATCGGTGGCGTATTTGTATCGAATGCCAGTTTGCACAATGAAGACGAAATATCTAGAAAAGATATACGAATAGGAGATTCGGTTGTCATCCGACGAGCGGGTGATGTGATTCCGCAAGTGGTTCAGGTTCTTGAACAAAAACGTCTGAATCACACTATACCCTATAAATTTCCAACCTTATGCCCTTGCCCATTGCGCACCAAAACGCTTCGATTAAAGGATGAAGTAGTCCGCCGTTGTTCTGGGGGTATGGTTTGTCCATTTCAAACTGTGGAGCGATTGAAGCATTTTGTCTCAAGAGATGCTATAGATATTGAAGGTTTAGGAGAAAAACAAATTCGTTCATTCTGGGAGGAAGGATTCGTTGAGCAGCCAGGGGATATCTTTCGATTATCAAAGTATAAGGAATTACTTAAACGGAGAGAGGGCTGGGGTGAGAAATCAGTAAGTAACTTACTTAAATCAATACAAGACTGTAAGTCTGTGACGTTGGATAGGTTTATATATAGTTTGGGTATACGTCAGGTAGGTCTATCAACAGCAAGATTATTGGCAGCAAATTATGGTGAAATATCGAGATGGTGCGGGGAAATGATTGCGGCTGGGAGCATTAATTCTAAAGAATATTCGGATCTTCTAAATATCGACCAAATTGGTCCCTCGGTAGCAAATGATCTCATTGGGTTTTTTGAGGATAAAAACAATGTGGCTGTTATAGAAGATCTGCTTTCCCAGTTGAATATCAGACCATATGAATTGTCTCAAATAGGGGAAAGCATATTTACAGGAAAAACTATAGTATTCACTGGTACTCTTGAGTCTATGGGCCGATCCGAGGCTAAGTCGCGAGCAGAAAAACTAGGTGCTAAAGTAACTGGGGCAATATCAACCAATACCGATTATATTATAGTTGGTGCAAATTCTGGTGCCAAGGCTGTAAAGGCCGAATCACTAGGTGTTAAAGTTCTAAAGGAAGACGAATGGCTAGATTTAATTAATGATAGTTAAGAATGGAACATTTAATAATTGAAAATTAAAGTGCAATTTTTGCAAGTTATACTGGCTTTTTATGCATTACGGATGGATTATTGTAAGTGCGTGCTTGATCATAGGCATGACTGCGTATGGGACTTATTTTTCTTTCACGTTATTCTATCCCCATTTGGTCCAAGAGTTCGGTTGGAGTCGGACTGTTATTTCTGGAGCCATGTCTATTGGCTTAATTTCATACGGACTTTTTGCGTTTCCAATGGGGTGGTGCGCCGACCGACTAGGGCCACTGAAAACTACAGTTATTGGTGGAGCCGTTTTTGGCGTTGGTACAGCTCTTGGCGCTTACATAAGTGAAGTCTGGCATCTTTATGTATTATATGGTGGATTAACCGCCGTTGGAATGGGGACTGCTTGGGCTCCCTTGGTGTCAACCATATCCCGTTGGTTTGAGACGAATCGTGGACTGGCTGTCGGAATTGGATCATTGGGTGGTGGCACAGGAATGTTTGTCTTTGCTCCTCTGGTTGATTATTTAATATTGGAATTAGGATGGCGGCTTGCGTACTTGTCATTGGGAGTAATATCTGGATCCTTAATGGTTGGATTTTCACTCTTGCTAGCCCGGGATCCAGCGACAAAGGGTTTGAAGCCTTATGGGTCTAAAGATGGCAATACAAATCCCCAAAATTTCCTAAGTATGTCTGAAGATTATAGTCTCCCGAAATTAGATGGGTTGCGATCAATTATGTTCTCTTTTTTGTTTTGGCGTATGGCAGCAACATTTGGGCTTTGGTGGTTTGGTGGCGCTATTATATTTGTGCATCTTGCTCCATTTGTTCTCGAGAAAGGATTTGATCTCAGGTTTGCCGCTTTGACTGTGACTTTGTTTGGATTAGGAACAGGGATCGGTAAAGTGGTTATGGGGTTATTAGGTGATTTGCTTGGTGAAAGGCCAGCGTATCAGATCTCGATTCTTGTGGCTGCTGTGTCCATGTTGGGTATAACCATATGTAATGATAAAGTTGTTTTTCTGATTTTTGCGGTTTCGGTCGGATTCGGCCACGGAGGGGCTTCGACGCAACTCACCACAATAACCGCCAGTTTATTCGGCCTTAAGTCGATTGGCACCTTGATGGGTATAGTGTTAGCGTTCATTGGTTTAGTTGGAGCGGGAGGGCCATTGGTTAGTGGAGTGATTTATGATATGAGTGGATCTTATGTGCTAGGATATATTACGGGATCACTTGTCTTCTTTTGTTCTTTATTTTTGTCTACTACGTTGCGTTCGTTTAACATTGCAAAGGGAAGTCGAATATAAGCACTAAATTCTGGAACAAGTAAATTATTCCTCAAGCATTAACTGACTTAGCTGAACGTCGCTCAATTTGATCTAAAAAAAGCGATAAAAGTGATGGGATGATAAGTAGCGTGAGCAGGGCTGACAGCGTTAGGCCGCCAATTACAACTGATCCAAGTCCTTTATATAATTCTGATCCAGCGCCCGGAAATATCACCAAAGGAAGCATTCCGAGCACGCTGGTAAAAGTTGACATGAAAATGGGCCGGACTCTGTTGCGTGTAGCTTCAATTATCGCATCACCAGCGGCCATTCCCTCGTTACGAAAATGATGGATGGTTTGGTGAACTAAAAGAATAGCGTTATTTACGACAATACCAATTAAAATTACGAATCCAAGTACAGTTAGCATATCCAAATTTTGTTGTTGGAAGCAGTTTAAAATCGTTAATCCGATTACTCCACCCGCGGTAGCTAAAGGAACTGACAGTATTATGATGATAGGATATAGAAAGCTTTCAAATAAGACAGCCATAACGAGATAAACAATTGCTAATGCCATTAATAGATCGAGTACCATTACATCCCAAGTTTGGTTCAATTTGTTCGCTGTTCCAGATAATTGGAGTTTGATATCCTTGGAAAGGATTTCTTTTTTTAGCGAAGTAATTACCTTCTCATTAATAATATCCATTGCTGATTCTAATGGGAGATCAGGAGGCGGTGTTATTTGCAAAGTGATCGTTCTTTGCAGTTCTCGGTGTCTGATTTCGGTAGGCCCTGCAGTTATAGAAACAGAGGCTAATGAGCTGGCAGGGAGTATCATTCCAGTACTTGTCACCACGGGTAAATCATCAATGCCCTGTGTAGCGTTAATGTGATTTTGAGGGCTACCTAATGTAAGGTCCATACGTTTTCCAAGCACGGTGATTTCAGCGATTCGGAGCCCATCATTAAATGCGTCTAAAGTCATGCCAAGATCACGTGTTGTTATTTGATTATCCGCTAATCGAATTCGATCTGGGATCACACGAACCTCAGGTGCACCTAAGCTCAGAGATGGCATAGGCCGCATACGAGTCCCAGCAGCCCGAGGCAGGGCTTGGCTAACTTTATTAGCGGCTCTTTGCGCAACGTCTACGATCTCTATTAATGAACCCCCAGATATATCAAGGTCTATAGAACGAGTGCCGCCTATACCTCGACCGAATATAGATCGTTTTTTAATAACTCCGAATGTCTTCGGCTCCGATGAAAGCGCTTGTTCCATTACAGGAATTAGTTCCTCAATCCGTTGCGGATTTAATGCCACTGCTCCGATTATGGCGTTTGCCCGAAAAGCAGCGAAAAAGAACCGTTCGATCATTGGTAGATTAAGTTGCTTTTGTTCCCTTTTTTGATTTTGGTTCCATAGATGCTCTGTAGATGATTCTAGCTTTCCCGCTATTTTTGTCATGGTTGCTAGATTGTATCCCGGCGGTGGTAGAACGTATCCGATGACCAGGTTTCGGTTTCCGTTAGGTAGGTAGTCTAGCTTTGGAAGGAGCTGATATGTTATGATTCCCGAAAATAATACGATAATTAAAACAACTCCAGAAGCTTTAATACGGCTGGCAGAGACCGTTTTCGTGAACTGCATAATGAACTGTAAAAATCTTCTCGCACAATCGTCTAAAATAGGTATCCGCCGTTTTGCTGTTAGTTCTTGTATATCGCCTTTAAAGAGCCTGTTGGCTAAGGCAGGAATTAAAGTAATCGAAACAATTAAAGACAGTGATACAGAAACGGATATGGCTACCGCAATATCTCGGAAAAGTTGTCCTACCTCAAGTTGCATCACCAGAATAGGTATGAAAACCATTATTGTCGTCAGCGCGGAAACTAATACGGCTCCCCAAACTTGGTTGGCACCAATAAACGATGCTTCATTAGCAGGCATGCCTCGTTGACGCAGTCTAAAAATATTTTCAGATACGACTATAGCCGCATCTACCACCATTCCAACAGCGAATGCTAAACCAGCTAAAGAAATCACGTTTATTGACCTTCCAAGAAAGGCCATGGCGACAAACGAACCAATTACTGAAACTGGAATTGCTACCGATACGAGTAGTGTGGCAGAACCGCTTCTCAGAAATAGTAATAATACTATGGCGGCTAAGGTGCCACCAATGTATATATTTTGTTGAACAAGATTAATTGCTGAATCAATATATGTCGTTTCGTCGTAAACCTGGGTTAGTGTTAATTGTTTTTCAGCAAGAAAGTTTCGATTAATCTCGTCTAAATTTTCCCGCAATGCTTCCATAATTTCAATTACGTTTGCCCCAGTTTCTCTATAGACGGGTAGTGCCAGTGCTGGTTCACCCATCATTCGAATTCGGGAAACTGGCTTTTTATATTCAAACTTAACTTCGGCTACGTCGGCTATGGTGACCCGCGTTAGGCGGCCTGATATGCTATCCACGAGTGAACGAAGTACAACAGAGCGCACGGAGTCTAACGAGTTGAATGCGCCTTCGGTACGGACGATATAACGCCGTTTGCCTTCATCAACGGCACCAGCCGAAACGGATGAGTTTGCTGCCCGTAAGGCTGTTACAAGATGTGGGATAGTAAGTTGAAATTGTGCTAATCTCTCTGGTTTGACGAGAATTTGCATTTCTTTTTTCGCTCCACCAAAAACTCGGACCTCTGCGACTCCGGTTATTCGTTCGAGCTTGTTCTTTATGAAATCTTCAGCGAGGTTAAAATAAGTATGGATCGGGGTTTCATTTTGGGGTTTGCGGAGAAGAATTAACCAAGCTATTGCGTTATCTTCTGATCCTGATGTTTTTAATGTAGGTTGAGTGACTTCAAATGGGTAGTTATTAACGCGATCTAGCCGATTGGCAACGAGAAGGAGGGCTTTATTCATATCTTGACCGACTCCAAACTCAAGAGTTATACGGGCGCGGCCAGTTTCCGACCGGCTAACGATAGATTGTAGGCCTTCTATACCTTGAAGTTCCCGTTCTTGCCGGTTAATTATTTCTCTTTCAATTTCTATAGGTGCAGCGCCTGCCCATTTTGTAGTAATAGATACAACAGGTCGATTTACATCTGGCGTTAGTTGAATGGGAATACTATGAAGCGCCACCCCGCCGAACATGATTATCATTAAAACAGCTGCAATTACGGCAATTGGGCGGACAATGGATATTGATATTAATCGATCCATAATCGATTAGCCAGCATTAATGGGTTTGACAAGTTCTCCCGGACGCAGGCGCTCGTTACCACGAACGACTACTAACTCGCCAGCTATGAGTCCATTTATAACCTCTAAACGACTTCCAACGGCATCTCCCGTTTTCACGACGCGCGGCATTACTTTTCCATCTTGTACGACATAGACGATAGTTTTATTTTGTTTAGTTATAATTGCATCTTTATGCACAGTGATTATGTCGCGCATTTTTGCTATTGGTATTTGAAGAGTTATTGTTTGGTTGCCAGCTAGTCCAATAAGATTTCCATTCATCGTTGGCAACAATCGAACAGCTCGAGTTCTTGTTTTTACGTTTTCTTGAGGAACAACTACTCGGACCTTAGCTTGGATGGTGCGGCCGTGTTGAAGGAGCCCAGTGACTAATGTCCCAGGGTTGAGATCAATAGCTCTAATTGAAGGGACATCAGCTTCTATTTCCAAATCTTCGTCGTTTAATAAAGTAATAATGGGGTCTCCAACGCGGGCATAATTTCCAACTACTGTATGCCGGTTGATTACTACGCCATGATAAGGAGCTTTAATTTCAGAGTCTTTTAAAGCTATATCTGTTACGGACAATTTTGCTTTCGCCCTCATCATGTCGGCTTTAGCCTGACGGAGAAGACTTTTCCCAATTTGTAGATCGTGCTCAATATCTTCTTTTCGGTCTTTTCGAAAAGCACTTGAACCACGGAGAGCAAGTATTCTCTTGTAGCTCTGTTTAATTTTTTCAATTCTGGCTATTTCTTGAGCAATTTGGGCGTTCGCCATTTCAAGGTCTGATAAGCGGAGTTTTCGTTCGTTTCTCAAACGGTCCGCAGAAAGCTTAGCTAGAACTTCCCCTTTTTTTACCCGTTTTCCTATTGGCGCAAACATTTCGGAAACAGTTTCTGCAATTCGTGTCGCAACGATCCCAGATTCTCGAGCAACGAATCTACCGATTACTGGCATGGTTTGGATAAGTGGTTCGGAAATAACTATATTGACTTCTACAGGGCTAGCCCGGTTTTGGGCAACGCTAGGAAAGCACGAGAAATAACAACTTATGGCTATGACGCAGAACTTTAAAATGATTTTGTCACTCAAAAATTTATCAGCCATTTTGGAATCACATAGTAGAAAATTTTAATTTAAAGACGATATGATTTAAGGAGTTGAATTGTTTTATACAACTATAGGAGGTATCCATAATACGCTTAGACTATTATAACAAACCAATAATTCTTCCTAGATGAAGTTGAGTGGATTTGTATGAGCATAATGCAAAATTATCACGCTTTTCCGAAGCGGTGTATACTTAAACGATACTCTCAGATTCCATGTGGGGAACATTTTATTCGGTTTTTCTTAAATGATAGCTAGAAATATTAAATAGGGAAAAGTAGCCAGAACCCTGGACGATAATAGTTAAATCCGCTAATTGGGACTTAAGTAGATGGGCGAAAGAAATGACAATCCTATACACTCATAAGGCTTTTGCCAAACATGATTTGGGTCGCATGCATCCGGAAAAACCCGCACGACTAGAGGCATTAAGGGAGGCGTTTTCAAGTAAACGTTTTGATTGTGTAGAGCGTCGAGAGTCTCCTGCGGCGACTATTGAGCAGGTTATGCGAATGCATCCGATGAGATATGTTGAAAGTATTTTCAACGCTGAGCCCACTAATGGTCTAGTGCAGCTTGACGGGGATACCGCGATTTGTCCTGGGTCTGTTGAAGCCATATTGCGTGCCGCTGGAGCAGTTTGTGCTGCCGTAGATGCTGTCGTTGAGAAAGAAGATTTGAATGCTTTCTGCGTTGGACGTCCACCGGGGCATCATGCAGAGCCCGAAAAAGCTATGGGTTTTTGCATTTTTAATCATGTTGCGATTGGAGCTGCTCATGCAAAGACTGTCCATCAAATTAACAGACTTGCTGTGGTAGATTTTGATGTTCATCATGGAAATGGAACTCAAGCAATGTTTTGGAATGAACCGAATTTTCTATATGCATCCACGCATCAAATGCCACTCTACCCTGGGACTGGTCGTCGCGAGGAGCGTGGGGAATTGGGGAAAATCGTTAACGTGCCGTTGTCTTATGGTGACGGTGGAATAGAGTTTAGGACTGCTATTAAAGAGGGTATATTACCTGCGCTAAACGAATTTGAGCCTGAAATTTTATTTATCTCTGCCGGCTTTGACGCCCATGTAAATGATCCATTAGCGGGAATGAGACTAGTGGAAGATGATTTTTGGTGGGTTACCAATCAACTCATGGAGATAGCTGATGCCCATTGTGAAGGTCGAATAATATCAGTTTTGGAAGGGGGGTATGATTTGGATGCTTTAGCAGCATCGGCATCGGCACATTTATCGGCGTTGATGGCAAATAAATAGGTGAACAGTTTCTAGCTTTTTAGTACTACGTTGTTTACATTTTCCTGTAGGCTAAAAACTAGTGATATCCTTTTGGGAGATTATATTGGCTGATAAAAATATAGCGGTTGACCAGCTTAGCTTTGAAGAGTCATTAAAGGAGCTGGAGGAAATTGTCGATAATTTGGAAGGCGGGGAAGGTTCCCTTGAAGACGCCATCAAAGCATATGAAAGAGGATCAAAACTTAAACAGCATTGCCAAAAGAAATTAGATGAAGCTCGAATGAAGGTCGAAAAAATACAAATGCCTGATGGAACTGGATCGGCGGAAGCCGCTGAGTTTGAAAATTGATTTCATTTGCTTTTGGAATTCTGAAATTATGATGACACTGGAAAGCGCAATGCAAAACTGTGCGTTCAAAGTGGACAATAAAATGGCATGTCTACTGCCTAAACCCGAGAATATAGAGGCCCCTTTATTAGAAGCAATGCGGTATTGTTCTCTTGGTGGTGGAAAGCGTATCCGTCCATTTATTATCCAACAGTCGGCAAAACTATTCGGCGTAGATGAGAGATATGCTATGAGAGTAGGTGCTGCTGTTGAATTTATGCATTGTTATTCTCTAATTCATGACGATTTGCCTGCTATGGATGATAGTGATTTCCGTAGGGGTAAACTTAGCTGTCATAAGAAATTTGATTACGCGACTGCTATTTTAGCTGGAGATGCATTGCAATCTTTAGCGTTTGAAGTGCTTACCGCCGAAGAAACGCATTCGGATCCTAATGTACGGTGCAAACTAGTACGATCTTTGGCTAAAGCAGTTGGAACTCAGGGTATGGCTGGTGGACAAATGATAGATATTCGTGCCGAAAAACAAAATTTAAGCGTTGATGCCGTCACAAGGATGCAGCGTTTAAAGACAGGAGAAGTTTTTTCATTTTGTGCAACAGCGGGGGCGATAATGGGACAAGCATCCAATTGTCAATTCAAAGCATTGCATAATTTTGCTCAGCAATTTGGTCTCGCATTTCAGATAGCTGATGATCTTCTGGACGTTAAAGGGGATCCAGAAAAGACAGGAAAACCTGTCAACCAAGACCTGGCTGCGGGTAAGGAGACCTTTATATCGATTTTAGGTATTGAGCGGTCACATGCTAAAGCTAAATTGCTTAGTGATCGAGCAATAAGGGCCTTGGATTTGTGGGGAGAGTCGGCAAATTTACTAAGAAAAATTGCTACATATATAGTGGAACGAGATCGATAAGAGGAAAAAATATGACTGACATGAAAACCCCGTTGCTCGATCTTATCCATACGCCGGAGGATTTACGTAGACTGCCGTCAGGGGAATTGAAGCAGGTGTCTAATGAACTACGGCGCGAAGTAATAGATGCAGTTTCAGTTACAGGTGGCCATTTAGGAGCTGGTCTTGGCGTCGTGGAATTAACTGTCGCACTGCATTATGTTTACAATACTCCTCATGATCGACTGATTTGGGATGTGGGTCACCAGAGTTATCCACACAAGATAATCACTGGTAGAAGGGCTAGAATTCGCACGCTTCGGCAAGGTCACGGACTTTCTGGTTTCACGAAACGATCTGAAAGCGAATATGACCCCTTTGGAGCAGCCCATAGTTCGACATCGATTTCTGCAGGTTTGGGGATGGCAGTAGCTAGAGACCTAAAAGGTCACGACCATCACGTTGTAGCTGTAATTGGCGATGGAGCTATGAGCGCTGGTATGGCTTTTGAAGCTATGAATAATGCTGGTTCGATGGATTGCCGTTTATTAGTCATATTGAATGATAACGATATGTCAATCGCTCCGGCCGTTGGGGCGATGAGTGCATATCTTTCTCAGTTGATAAGTTCAAAACCCTACCGAAATTTACGGGAGTTAGCAAAACAGGTAGCGCAACGTTTCCCGAAAACAATAGAGAGAACAGCGCGGAGAGCGGAGGAATATGCGCGCGGTATGGTAACTGGTGGAACACTTTTCGAAGAACTTGGGTTTTATTATGTTGGACCGGTAGACGGCCATAATGTGGATCATTTGCTTCCAGTATTGCAGAATATAAGAAATGCTCGTCAGGATCGCCCAGTTTTGTTGCATGTAGTAACCGAAAAAGGAAGGGGGCATCCATTTAACGATCATTCGGCTGAAAAATATCACGCAGTGCCGAAGTTCGACTTAGTCACAGGTACACAGTCTAAACCGAAAGCCAACGCGCCAACTTATACCGATGTTTATGCTGATGCTTTAATAATGGAAGCTGAAAGAGATGACCGAATAGTTGGTATTACGGCTGCGATGCCATCCGGGACAGGTATTGGAAAATTTTCAAAGCGTTTTCCAACGCGTAGTTTCGATGTAGGTATAGCGGAACAACACGCGGTAACTTTTGCTGCAGGGCTGGCGTCTGAGGGACTCAAACCTTTTGCCACGATTTATTCGACTTTTTTACAAAGAGCGTACGATCAAGTAGTACACGATGTATCCATACAGTGTCTTCCGGTCAGATTTGGAATAGATAGAGCTGGGTTAGTTGGCGCAGACGGAGCTACTCACGCTGGTGCGTTTGATTTGGCTTATTTGTGTTGCCTTCCTAATTTCGTTATTATGGCTGCGGCGGATGAAGCGGATCTGATGCATATGGTCGCTACCTGTGCCGCTATCGATGATTGCCCTTCAGCTGTTCGATACCCTAGGGGTGAAGGGATTGGCATAGATATGCCTGAGATTGGAATTCCGTTGGATATTGGCAAAGGGCGATTGCTAAGGGAGGGAAATACAGTGGCGATTTTATCACTCGGTGGACGACTGAGAGATTGTTTAATTGCTGCGGAAGACCTTTCTGCTCGGGGTCTTTCTACCACTGTTGCTGACGCCAGATTTGCCAAACCCCTCGATCGGGATTTGCTAATGACCTTAGCGCAATCTCATCAGGTCTTAATAACAATAGAGGAAGGGTCAATCGGTGGATTTTCATCTCACGTTCTACATGCATTGGCCAATTCGGGAATGCTAGATACGGAACTCAAAATTCGCTCAATGACGCTGCCGGATCGATTTATAGATCACAATTCTCCTGAAATCCAATACCAAGAGGCGGGTTTGGACACATTAAGTATAGTAAATACTGCCCTTTTGGCTTTGGACCAAATTGAGGATAGCCGACTCATCATAGCCTAGTAAAATTATTTAATGGATTGTCTGTTTTCCTTTTGATTTGCGATTTTTAGCGAAATGAAAGATCCACTTCGAATGAGGTTAGATCAAGCATTAGTATATCGTGGTTTGGTTAGGTCCAGAACGGTAGCACGAAATTTAATCTCCACTGGACATGTTCACTATGATAGAAAATTAACTTTAAAACCTGCGGTTTTGATAGATCCAAGTAAATGCATTGAAATAAAAGGACAACTTCATCCTTGGGCGTCTCGTGGAGGCATTAAATTGGATGCCGCGCTGGATTATTTTTCGGTTAACCCAGTTGAGAGAACCTGTATTGATGTTGGCGCATCTACTGGGGGCTTTACTGATGTATTGCTTCAACGTGGTGCGTCCAGCGTGTATTCAATTGATGTTGGGCATGACCAACTTTTGAAACGTTTAATAAACGATGTGAGAGTTGTGAATTTTGAGAAAACTGATGCGAGATCGTTATCAAAAACATTAATAACTAAAGAAATAGATATCGCAGTTTGTGATGTAAGTTTTATATCCGTTCTGAAAGTGGCTAAGCCAATAATGCGATTGATCAAGCCCGGAGGATGTTTTATTTGTTTAATCAAACCTCAATTTGAAGTGGGTCCTGAGTTTGTCGGAAAGGGTGGCATAGTTAAGGATTCAAAATTGATAAATTCTGTAGTTCGAGAAAGAATGGATTGGTTTAATAAATCGATCGGCTGGACATGTCGTGAAAGTATGGTTTCCCCCATCAAAGGAAAGAGTGGAAATGTTGAGTTCTTTGTTAAATGTGAGAGAATAAGTCTATAGCAAAATTTTCGGGTTATTTTTGTGCGCCTAAATGTTTGAACATACAATTAAATTAGAGTATTGATTCAATGAAAACGTCTTGGATAAGTTCATCGTACCGTTGTTGAAGTTGAGATTTACAATCTATTTTAAAGTTCCTTATATCTTCATTCGTTGGACGGCCGTCTTCCCACATTCTAAGTGCAAGAGGATACACAATACCTTTTATAGTGAGTTTTTCGTTATCTAATAGTTTCCTAGCAGCAGAATTTTTCGTTTGAATAGCTACTCTTAATTTCCCTTCTACGAGTTGACCTTGAACGTATAATGAAATCATGAATAAAGGTAGAGTTAGTACAGATCGATCTACCATAAATCGGTAGACCTTTTCTTCGTTGAATTTCTTATCCTTCTTTTTTTGTTCTTTTTCTTGCTGTTTCCGGTCCTTAGTAGACTGATCAAGGTCTTCGTCCTCTTCTGCGAATAATGGGAAGGCAGAAAATGGAACCAGCCAAAATACTAAAATTAACGAGAGTGAAATTTTTTTTAACGCATTCAAATTAAACATCGCCTCCTAACGCATTTTTTATTTTCATTCGTGCCGGTTTAAACTACAGGACATTAAACATACCATTTCCCGAATTTCTATTACGATTATTTGTTGCCGCATTGTGCCACATGCCGCAAAAGATGGTCCGCTATAACACAAGCTACCATGGCTTCGCCTACGGGTACTGCTCTAATCCCAACGCAAGGATCGTGACGTCCTTTAGTTAGGATATCTATTTCCAAACCAGAACGGTTGATCGAACGCCGTGGTATCCTTATGGAGCTTGTTGGTTTGACGGCGAATCTCACAATTAACGGTTGTCCCGTAGATATGCCGCCTAGGACACCACCACATCGATTGCTTAAAAAACTAGGTGCTCCGTCGACTATTCTCATCTCATCGGCAGCATCTTCGCCTGCTATTTCGGCTAGGCCAAAGCCATCTCCTATTTCCACGCCTTTTACCGCATTAATAGACATTATAGCTGCGGCTATATCTCCATCTAACTTTCCATAAATAGGTTCACCTAACCCCACGGGTAAACCATCTGCAACAATTTCAATTACGGCGCCGGCGGAGGATCCTGATCTTCGAACATCATCGAGGAGGTCTGTCCAAATTTGTACTGCCTGCGAATCCGGCGACCAGAAGGGGTTTCGTTCAACTTCTTCCCAATCCCAATTTTCTCGATTTATCTTATGTTTTCCTATTTGGACGAGTGCTCCTCTTATTGAAATTTCGTTATCCACATATTGATCTATAATTTTCCGGGCGATTGCTCCAGCCGCAACTCGCATTGCAGTTTCCCGTGCAGAAGCCCTTCCTCCTCCACGATAGTCGCGGATGCCATATTTGGCGTCATAAGTATAATCTGCGTGGCCGGGGCGGAACTGTTCCTTTATATTACCATAATCCCGCGGTCGTTGATCTGCATTTTCTATTACGAGTCCAATGGGCGCTCCGGTCGTCTGTCCATCAAAGATTCCGGAAAGAATTTTTATCAGATCAGGTTCTCTACGTTGTGTCGTAAAACGAGACTGTCCTGGTCTGCGACGATTTAGATAAAACTGAATATCAGTTTCATTTAATGGTATTAGAGAAGGCACGCCATCCACTACGCAGCCAATTGCTGAGCCGTGACTCTCTCCCCAGGTAGTAAATCTGAAAATTGTACCAAAACTGTTACTAGCCATATTAGGCTCTAATCTTCCTTTTAAACTACAGTAATATCCGGAGCATCAACCGCTTTCATACCAACGATATTGTATCCACAATCGACATGGTGGATTTCCCCCGAAACACCGCTGGATAGATTACTTAGAAGGTACATAGCTGCTCCTCCAACGTCCTCAAGCGTAACATTCCGTTTTAGTGGGGAGTTATACTGATTCCATTTAAGTATATAGCGGAAATCTCCAATCCCAGATGCGGCCAATGTTTTCATTGGGCCCGCAGATAAACCATTTACTCTAATGGCCTGATTCCCTAGGTCGACAGCTAAATACCGCACACTTGCTTCTAATGCTGCTTTTGCAACGCCCATTACATTGTAGTGAGGCATTACTCTTTCTGCTCCATAGTAAGTCAAAGTTAGTAAACTTCCACCATCAGGCATTATTGCAGCCGCTTGTTTTGCAACACTTGTGAATGAAAAGCATGAAATATCTAGCGTCTGGAGGAAATTTTCTCGTGTGGTATTTACGTATTCACCTTTTAATTCTTCTTTATCTGAATAAGCAATGGCGTGAACTAAAAAATCTAGACGTCCCCAATATTGTTTTACCAAACTGAACACGTTTTCAATACTATCATCGTCGGTTACATCACATTGAATTACTTTATCTGAACCCACAGATTTGGCTAACGGTTTAATGCGTTTTAAAAAAGCGTCTCCTTGGTAAGTGAAGGCTAGCTCTGCGCCATGCTCAGCTGCCGTTTTGGCAATTCCCCAAGCAATAGACCTTTCGTTAGCGACACCCATTATCAGTCCTTTTTTTCCGGACATAATGCCTGCGGTTTTGCTCATATACTCTTCGCTCTTCTTGATATGCCATGAGAGTTATAAGAAACGTAAAATCCAAATGTATCCTACACTAAACCGCATTATGGGCAAATGTATGTATAAAAAGAATTTTCGGCTGGTTTTACTTATGTAATAGCATCAAAAATTGCCTCATGATTGTAATGCTTTATTCGTTGGGTCATAAGGACTTTCCGCAATAACTTGCGCCGGTCGGAGTTGATCTAGAATCCGGACGTGGCAATTTTGACCTATTTTAAGCCGGTCAGATTTTATATACCCTAACATCAGGGATTTTTTAACATAATGTCCATAGCCCCCAGCAGTGCCTCGGCCTACGACCTCTCCATCGATTAATATTGGCTCGTTACCAAATGAATCTGCGTCCTCAGCATCTATCTCTAAAGTACAAAATCTAGTGGGTATACCTTCGGCCTGTTGCTTAATTAATGCGTCTCGTCCAGTGAAATCGGGTTTATTCAATTTGATGAATCGGCTTAAACCGGCTTCAAATGCAGAATTTTCTGCATTCAGATCAGTTCCCCATAGGCGATATGATTTTTCAATCCTCATGGATTCCATTGCGCGAATTCCTATATTTTGAATATCAAACTCAGCGCCAGCTGTCTGAATTGCTTCAAACAAATGGATTTGATATTCTATGGGATGGTGTAATTCCCAGCCGAGGGAGCCGATAAAGTTTACTCGTAATGCTCGTACGTTGGGACAAAAACCAATTGGTATTTCCTTCATAGTTAACCATGGAAATGCTTTATTTGCCAAATCTGTATCCGCAATTTTTTCGAGCACTGTCCGAGAATGAGGACCGGCAAGTACGAATACCCCATATTGGGTAGTGACGTCGTTTAACCAAACCGTCCTATTTGCGGGGAGGCATTTTTGTAAAAAATCGAAATCTAGATCATGAGCTGCACCGGGTCCTACTAGAAAAAATCGTTCCCCATAAATGTCACTGGCCATTTTAGTAACGGTGAACTCCGAATGAATAGAACCTGAATGATTAAGAGCGTGGCATAGTTTTATTTGTCCTACAGTATTGGGTAAAGTGTTTGCAACTAAACCATCTAACCAGTTTCTCGCGTCCGGTCCACATACTTCAAATTTGGAAAAAGACGAAAGTTCCATGATCCCTACGTTTTCCCGCATTGCATTTACTTCATTATTTACATGTTGGAACCAATTCGAGCGTCTAAAGGAATAAATATCTTCACGAGGGACCCCCCTGGGTGCAAACCAATTCGGTCTTTCCCATCCGAAATGTGCACCCCAAACGGCGCCCGCTTTATCCAGGCGATCAAATATTGGTGTGGTTTTGGCCGGCCTTCCTTCTTTTCTTTCTTCCATTGGGTAGTGGTTTACGAAAACATTAGCGTAAGCTTCTTCATTTTTAATTTTGGCAAATTTTTTAGCAACTACTCCAAATCTTCTAGGATCGACCCCCAACATATCGACTGTTGGTTCTCCGTCTATTATCCATTCGGCAATCTGCCAACCTGCTCCCCCGGCAGCCGTGATGCCGAAACTATGGCCTTCGGAAATCCAAAAATTTGGAAGACCAAACGCTGGACCAACCATGGGGTTTCCATCGGGAGTATAAGAAATTGGGCCATTTATTATGTCTTTTATACCGACATGTTTGAACGATGGAACGCGATGCATGGCGGCTTCTACATGTGGCGTTATTCTATCTAAATTCCCTGGGAATAAATCTTTTTCAAAAGTATCGGGCACGCCGTCTACAAAACACGCCGGTGCTCCAACTTCGTAAGGTCCAAGAATCCAACCCATCCTTTCCTCTCGAAAATAATATGAATTATCGGATTCTCTTAAGACGGGTAACTCTTTATTGCCATTTTCCCGATACGCTTTTAAAATGGGATCTTCATCTGTCACTATATATTGATGTTCTATTGGAATAGCAGGAATTTCTAATCCTACCAGACGTGCCGTAGTTCGAGCGTAATTCCCAGTACAGCTTATGATATGCTCGCATGTAATAATTCCTTTATTAGTTTGTACCAGCCATTCGCTGCTCGCATTTCGCTCAATTTTGGTAACTTCGGTGTTTAGGTATATTTCAGCGCCATTTTTTCGAGCTCCTCGAGCAAGAGCCATTGTAACGTCCACCGGCGCTATGTGCCCATCTGTTGGATGCCAAAGGGCTCCTACTAGGCCTTCCATATTAGCAATCGGCCAGAGCTCTTTGATTTTAGCGACGCCAATCAGTTCACATTCAACTCCAATGGTTTCAGCAGTGCATTGATAATTACGGTATTCGTCCATTCGATCTTGGCTATTAGCAAGACGTAAGTTTCCGTTAATGTGGAGGCTAATCGCTTGACCTGTCTCTGATTCCAAATTCTTGTATAGCTCTACAGAATATTGGTGTAGTTGGCCGACAGAGTAACTCATATTAAATAGCGGCAATAAACCCGCAGCATGCCATGTAGAGCCAGCAGTAAGGTCCGTACGCTCAACTAATACTACATCCGTCCAACCTTTGGTGGCCAGATGATAGAGCGCGCTCGCTCCCACGACACCGCCACCGATGACTACCACCCGCGCATGGCTTTTCATATATAGCTCCCGAGTGACAATATTTTAGAAATCAAGTTAAGCAAATGGTTCCGCATTAATTACTTTCCAATAAATCGGGTAGGGGTCCTTTTTTTAGTATGCTCTTATTCCGGTATAGCTGTGTTGAAATTAACATGATATAGAAAAAAGCGGCTCAACGTTACCGTTAGATTTATCGGATTTACGCTGAGCTTTACACTTCGATATCATTTGCTTAGGATTCACTATTGAAACTCACTGATATAAGTTCAGTATTCGTTGGATATTGTCGGGAAATAGTCGATATGGAACGCGAAATATGACAATTGAAGCGCGTTCTTTTGTTGAATTCATCAATGTGCAAAAAACTTACGATGGGGAAGAGTTAGTAGTTAAAAACCTTAATCTAGCTATTCATGCGGGGGAGTTTATCACGATGCTGGGCCCGTCAGGTTCTGGTATAACAACTTGTCTGATGATGTTAGCGGGTTTTGAATCACCAACCTACGGGAAAGTGATGCTAGACGGTACTGAGTTAAATAATGTACCGCCTCACAAGCGTGGTATTGGCATGGTATTTCAGAATTATGCTTTATTCCCCCACATGACGGTCGCAGAAAACCTATCCTTTCCTTTGCAAGTTCGTAAATTTTCAAAAATTGATGCAGAGTTAAAGGTTAAACGGGCTCTCTCCATGGTAGAACTAGATCTTTTAGGCTCTCGTATGCCTTCCCAGTTATCGGGAGGACAGCAGCAAAGAGTAGCGTTAGCTCGGGCATTGGTTTTCGAGCCCGATTTAGTCCTTATGGATGAACCCCTTGGAGCCCTTGATAAAAATTTGCGCGAACAAATGCAATATGAAATCAAACATATTCACGAAAATCTAGGAATGACAGTAGTTTATGTCACGCATGATCAGGCGGAAGCACTAACTATGTCGGATCGTATTGCAGTATTGGATGACGGAGTTATACAGCAGTTGGACACTCCATCAGATCTTTATGAACAACCGAAAAATGCATTTGTGGCAGAGTTTATTGGAGAAAACAATCGGTTAATGGGAACAATTTTATCGGTCGATCAGCGTAATTGTGAGGTCAATGTGAATGGCTATTTGATCACTGCTTTAAGTGTTAATCATAATGGAATAGGCTCTAAGTCAACATTGTCGCTTCGCCCAGAGCGTGTTCTCCTCAATCCAAACGAAAGTTTCGTTGGCAACAAATTTGCGGCCAAAATTCTCGAAATAATTTATCTCGGTGACCATCTGCGTTGTAGGATTTGTGTCTGTGGCAATGAGAACTTTATTTTGAAAATACCAAATTCGCGTAAAAATGAGCTTGTACAAATGGGGGACGACATTTGGGTTGGATGGCGTATTGAGGATTGTCATGCGCTTGATTAAGATACAGTCTGGTATTCTTATTTTCATTTAATGCCCGCGCGCTTCGTCAGATTTAGAGTGGCTATTTTACAAAATGATGACCATACTGGTCAGATATATAGTTGATCGATCTCCGGTATTGCTGGAGTAAAACAGGGAGAAAAAAATGAAGCTTCCAATAATTACTAGTGCTGCGTTAATAGGTATCGTAGCATTCGGAACTAGTTCAGCCATTGCCGCTGATGCTTTGACGGTCGTTTCGTGGGGAGGGGCCTATACCAAAAGCCAAATAGAAGCCTATCACAAACCATATACCGCCAAATATGGTACAAAAATTCAATCAGAAGACTATAACGGAGGGTTAGCAGAAGTTCGGGCTCAAGTGGAAACTGGCAAAGTGACGTGGGACGTTGTGGACTTAGAAGTTTCCGAAGGCATTAGAGGTTGTGATGAAGGTTTGCTTGAGCCGGTAGGTTATTCCAAACTTTCAAATGGGGCTGATGGATCATCTCCAAAAGACGACTTTTTACCCGGCAGCGTTTTGGAATGTGCAGTTGGTTTGATCGTTTGGTCGACTGTCTTTGCTTTTGATGAGGATAAATACCCGGGAGCTAAGCCAACCTCCCTTGCTGATTTTTTCGATGTGAATAAATTTCCTGGAAAACGAGGCTTAAGAAAATCCCCAGGTGTTAACTTAGAATGGGCTTTATTGGCAGACGGTGTGTCGCGAAAAGACGTCTACAAAGTTTTGGCTACTAAAGCCGGTCAGGACCGCGCATTCGCTAAATTGGACACAATAAAAGAGCATATATTATGGTGGGAGGCAGGTGCACAACCTCCTCAAATGCTTGCAGACGGTGAAGTGGTTATGACGTCCGCTTATAATGGTCGGATATTCAATGCTCAAGTAGAAGAGAAGAAGAATTTTAGCATAGTTTGGGATAATCAGCTTTTTGCTTTCGATTATTATGCTGTTGTTAAAGGGACGCCTCGGTTGGAAGAAGCGATGAGGTATGTAAAATTTGCCAGCGAAACACAACAATTGGCAAATCAAGCAAGTTGGATTTCCTATGGCCCAGTGCGAAAATCATCGGTTCCAATGGTCTCTACGCACGCGAAAACAGGTGTGGATATGAAACCTCATATGCCTACGGCTCCTAATAATTTTAAGACAGCCGTATTGAACAATTCGGGGTTTTGGGCTGATAACCAAGATGAATTGAATGAAAGGTTTAACGCTTGGTTGGCAAAATAGATTTGTATACAAGCGGGAATGAAAATTTCCCGCTCGTTATCTGAATTGAAAGTCCTACCTCAATGAGTTTAGATGAGGCTACTGTAAAAGAGCAGCCCATTTTAGCCGCCGACGGAACGCCTCTTCGGCTGAGTATGCTGAAGACGCAGCGCGTAAAGCGAATACGAGCTTTGGTGTTAGTATCCCCTCTTCTTTTATTCGTCATGATTTCCTTTGTTTTTCCCATCTTTGATATGCTTTTTAGGAGTGTAGATAACCCAGTTGTTTACGAAAACATTCCAAAAACCATTGCCATTCTAAATGGATGGGAAGGGAAAAATTTACCGAGTGAGGAAGCATTTGCTGCTATAGCAATAGAACTGAAGGTCGCCCGTGAGCGACGCACGGTTGGCAAAGTTGCCACGCGTCTTAATTTTGAGACCAGCGGCATGCGGAGTATGATAAATAAAACGGTCCGTAAACTTAGAAAAGTTAAAGACGGCCCGTATAAAGAAAAACTTATTTCATTCGATAAACGGTGGGGTAAGCGTGAGACGTGGACTACAATTAAACGGATAGGAAAACCATTTACAAGCGTTCAATATCTGGCAGCACTTGACCTCAAGTTTAACACGGAAGGTAATATAGTTAAGCAACCGGAAGAACGCAGGATTTATGTTAAAATTTTCTTCCGAACTTTGTGGATTAGTTTATTAGTTACCTCATTCTGTCTAATCCTTGGCTATCCTGTATCTTACTTGTTGGCGACATTGCCTTTACGATACAGTAATATGTTAATGATAATGGTACTGCTGCCTTTTTGGACTTCCCTACTGGTTCGTACGACGTCATGGATTGTCCTTTTGCAACGCAACGGCGTTGTCAATGATCTGCTGGTGACACTCGGGTTGTTGAGTGATAACGGTCGAATTCAGATGATATATAATCAAACTGGTACGTTAATCGCTATGACGCAAATTTTACTACCCTTTATGATTCTCCCTCTTTACAGCGTGATGAAAACTATTTCTCCATCTTATATGCAAGCTGCGCGCTCTTTGGGAGCCACTCCTGCGACATCATTTCTCAAAATTTATATGCCGCAAACTGTTCCGGGCATCGGTGCAGGTTGTTTACTAGTATTCATCTTATCGATTGGGTATTACATCACTCCGGCCTTAGTAGGCGGACAAAAAGGTCAGCTGATTAGTAATTTCATAGCGTACCATATGAAATCTTCGCTGAACTGGGGATTAGCTGCTGCCTTGGGTGCAATCTTATTGGTAGCCGTTTTAATACTTTATTGGTTATATAACAAATTAGTTGGTGTCGATAACATGAAACTTGGATAAAAGCATGGCGTTTCCACCTTATGTCGGACCAGCGGGTAAGGCTTGGCACTACGCTTTTTTGGTTTTTTGTGCTTCTGTTTTCGTCTTTCTTATAGCTCCTATAATAGTAATAATTCCTTTATCATTTAATGCCGAACCATATTTCACTTTTACCGAAGGAATGATGTCTTTAGAGGCATCTGCTTATTCCACACGTTGGTATGAAGATATAATAAATAATCCCCAGTGGATATTTTCCGCAGGTAATAGCGTGTTTGTTGCGTCTTTTGCGACTATTATTGCTACGGCGTTTGGCACGTTGGCGGCGCTGGGTTTAAGCCGATCACATATGCCTTGTAGAGCACTCGTAATGGGTATTTTAATCTCACCAATGATAGTGCCGTTAATAATATCCGCTGCGGGAATGTTTTTTTTCTACTCAAAAATAGGATTGGCACAAACCATGCCCGGCCTAATTTTGGCTCATTCCGTTCTGGGAACACCTTTCGTCGTTATAACCGTAACTGCAACTCTGATTGGTTTTGATCATTCCTTAACAAGGGCGGCCCAAAGTCTTGGCTCAGGGCCTACTCGCACGTTTTTTAAGATACAAATGCCACTGATTCTCCCAGGAGTAATATCTGGGGCTTTATTTGCTTTTATTACTTCTTTCGATGAGGTTGTGGTTGTTTTTTTTCTAGCTGGTTTTGAACAACGCACCATCCCGCGACAGATGTGGGCTGGTATTCGTGAACAAATTAGTCCGACAATACTTGCGGTAGCCACAATTCTTGTTCTTTTATCCATTGCTCTTTTAACCACTGTGGAATTGTTGCGCCGACGAAGCGAACGACTCCGAGGTATTGCGGCAAAATAGACTACGGTAGATTTTTGATGGCAGATGAGTCATTATCCTCGAACGTTTGTTTGTTGATGAGGTTTTTTAGTGTACCGCGATAATTCTTTAATTCCAAAAGAAGCGATCAGAATGGCTGCTCTTGGGACCTTGGTTAGTGGGGACAAGAGGTATCGGGATATTGCCGGCGATGTAAGTGAGTTTACATCGCGGTTTTTAGGGCCATCATTGGAATTATTGGGTACCTCTATAGAAATGTTAAAGTTGGAGGGGCTAATAGCGACTGTTGCCTCTTGCGGCGATACAGGGGACGATATTCTGACACTAACTCCGAATGGCAAAAGAGCTTTGCTCGAGTATTTGCAAGCGTCAATTAGGATGGGCGGATCGGATTTAAACAAACTAGTGATAGCACTCAAATTGAGGTTTATAGATTTACTCGAAAATGAGGAAAAATTAACTCAAATCGAGATTCTTGTGCGAATGTATAAAGCTGAAAGAGCCAGATTGAAAGACCTTGTTAATCGAAATGAATGGTCTGATGGCTTATTGATACCCTTCGTAAACTCTGAAATAGACCTAGTTGAAAAACGTATTGATTGGTGTGAACAGTACTTGATGACTTTTGACTGTTGAATGTCATCATAATTGTAGTTAAATCAATAATTAGGAAGCTAATTAAAAAATATAATTCTTGATTATCTGCCTGCAATTGATTTGTTATAGGTGTTGTCCTCCAGTGACAAAAATCTCAGTTCCCGTAACATAATTGTTTTCTTTGCAACATAGAAAAAAGATGGCGGAAGCCACATCGATAGGTTGCCCTAACCTATGGAGAGGAATACGTGGAATTAAAACTTCTGTTTCCGGTGATATCATAGATGTCTCGATTTCTCCCGGTGCCACGGCATTTACTCTTACTCCGAGTTCGGCAAATTCATTTGCCATTTCTTTTGTAAGGGTCGACAGTGCAGCCTTAGATGTGCTGTAAGCTGAACCGGCAAAGGGATGAATTGTGTGACCAGCAATGGAAGTGATATTAACTATCGCTCCCTTTCCAAGTGCAAGGGACGAGGCAAGGCCTCTAGCTAAAAGTAGCGGTGCAAAAAAATTTAATTCAAAAACTTTCCGCCAAGCGTCAATATTACCGTTGAGGCAACCTAAGCGTTCTTGCAAGGGTGATTTGGGTGACCATCCAGCGTTATTTACCAAAGCGTTTAAGGGGCGCCCGTCTAAAATAGAATTTGCCTCGTTGATAAGTCGTTCTATACTTTCTTGATTACTAAGGTCTGCTGTAATGTGATGTGACCAGTTCGGATCGCGCAGGCATTCCTTCGGTGGACTTTCACGAGAACAAGTAATGATTTCCCAATTTTTTGCACTAAAAAAACTTACAGTTTCATGTCCGATTCCTCGGCTTGCACCGGTTAAGAGAAGAATAGGATGGCTTGATTGCATAAACGGTAGTTTATTATATCCAGTAATCGCGTCAATATTAGGATTACAGATTATCACTATTCTTCGCCCAATTTTTGATGCTGATAAGAAAATTATAAATTTTCGTCTTGGTTATGGGTTCAAGCGCGTCAAATTCCAACATTCCTTTTCTGATTCTCTTACAAACACAAAACGATCGTGAAGGCGGAATTCAGCATCTAACCAAAATTCCATCCTTAGAGGACTAACTCTAGCTCCAGTCCAATAAGGTGGACGAGGAATTCCTTGGTTGGCGTATTTTATTTTTAATTTTTCAACCAGATCAATTAGACTTTTTTTACAGTCTAAAGGCCTAGACTGCTTAGAAGCTAATGCCCCAAGTTGGCTAATCCGAGCTCTGCTCTCGAAATATGCATCTGCTTCTTTGTTGGAAACAATGTTTATGGGCCCTTCGATACGTACTTGTCTTTTTAATGTTTTCCAGTGAAAACAAAGTGATGCATATGGATTTGCACTAAGTTCAATTCCTTTGCGGCTTTCGAAATTTGTGTAAAAGACAAAACCGCGTTCGTCGAAATTTTTGAGTAATAGAATTCTGACAGATGGTCTTCCTCGAAGATCAGCTGTTGCTACTGCCATTGCATTGGGGTCGGAGCCTTCGCTGGTGGACGCGTCGCTAAACCACGAATCAAACAATACAAACGGGTTATCGGTCTCTAAATCCGACATTCAAACAATTTTCATCTCAAGTTGACAGAACAAATCAGTTTTAGGCCTTGGAACTGCCACATTTGTCACCAAATATAGTAATCCACCTGTTTTGTTAACAGATTGGTTTTCTATCGTATATAGATATATTTTGTTAGAATTTGATTCAGTACGTTTTAACTATGTTTTGCTATTATAAAAAGTTTGGTAAAGTCAGTGAATGCTAAATGTGGCAGTCATTTTAGGGAAAGGACGAAGAGTATGTGGAAGATGATTGCTATTGTCCCTCTGGTGGTATTGAGTTTTACAGGTTGTCAGACAACTGATACGGCGGGACCAAAACAAGGTGTTGGCACAATATTAGGTAGTGTGGCTGGTGCGGTTGCGGGTGCGCAATTCGGTAAAGGCCACGGACGTGTAGCCAGTGGTGCTGCGGGGGCTGTGCTTGGTGCATTTCTAGGTAATCAGATAGGTCTATCGCTTGACCGTGCAGATCGACTGGCGATGGAAAAGTCGACTAATAATGCTTTGGAAAAAACCAGGTCAGGAAAAAAAGTGGCCTGGCAAAACCCAGATAGTGGAAATCGTGGAACAATTGTTCCCAGACCAGCGTTTAAAAACCAAAATGGCCAATATTGTAGAGAATTTAGGCAAACTATAACTGTTGGCGGTAAAACTGCTGAAGGATTTGGAACGGCGTGTAGACAACCTGATGGTGCGTGGAAAATTTTGCGGTAATATATCCAACGCAAGTTTATTTGCGGTCATATTTTCATATACACCTTTTGGATATTTGTGATGATATTTTCATATTAAACCATGGATGATTTATATAAGACTCTAGGTGTTGTTCAAACAGCCAGCGATGCAGAAATTAAATCAGCATATCGCAAGTTAGCTAAGCAATACCATCCGGATTTAAACGCGGGTAATGCTGAAAAATTTAAGCAACTAAGTGGTGCTTATGATATTTTGTCTGATTCGGTTAAACGCGGAAAATATGATAGGGGTGAACTGGATCCAAGTTCTGGCCATGACAAACCGGGATCGGGTTTTTGGCGGTCGTGGAACAGGCGAGGAGGTGCTGGACAAGATAATGGGTTTCAACAGCCTTATGACATCAAAGATTTTGTGAACGGCGAAGAGGGGCTTTTTGGGGACATTTTTAGATCAGCCTATTCTAAAGCAGGTCGTCAGAACCAAAAGTCCACTGGCCCAAACCAAAATAGAAATCGTCATGCTGCAAATAATACGAAATATAAATTAAAAGTACCTTTCCTAGAAGCGGTCCTTGGCGTGAGGAAAAGAGTGACGCTTTCGGATGGAAAAATAGTTGAAATGACGATTCCCTCCGGTAGCATTTCCGGAACTAAATTGCGCCTTAAAGGACAGGGGCGTCTGGCTTCGGATGGTGTTACTAAAGGTGATGCAGTTATAGAATTAAATATCGATCCGCACGAGTGTTTTACCCGGCATGATCAAGACATTCGAATTGATATTCCCGTAACGTTGCATGAAGCAATTTTGGGATTGTCTATTACCGTGCCGACTATTTATGGTGATGTAACGCTTAAAATTCCGCCAAACTCAAATACAGGAACTACGTTACGTTTAAAGGGAAAAGGCCTGGCGAAATCAATTAGTAACGCCGAAGGTGATCAATATGTAACGTTGCTAGTGACATTACCGGATTCTGTTGATGATGGGCTAAAGCATTTTATTCAAAAGTGGGGCCCACCCAAGGGATATAACCCTAGAAGGAAGATGAAATTATCTGATTAGAAAATTAAAACTACGCGGTTAACGTTACAAACGTGGCGGATATGAACTATCAGCTAAGATATAAATGTTTAAATTAAGAGTCCGCTCGAAACCCTATAAGTCTTCGCGCTTTAGACGTCGAGCGAGACAACGTATGGAGGGAAAAAATCCCTCCGATCGAAGAATTTCACTAGAGGCGGCGGCGGAAGAGGATAATTTAAATATAAGTTCAGCCTTACCTTTCTTAGGAGTAATAACTAAAAGTGGAACTAAAGCTAGGTTTCTTGTTTTTGCTGTTTTGATAGCGTTTTCGATTACTGCAGTATCTATGTATTTAGAGCGATACGAATCAAAGGGAAATCATATAGCTGACTATGAAAACGCCAGCCAGGTATCTTTTGGACGAGGTATTTACACTGCTAACTGCGCTTTCTGCCATGGAGATAATTTAGAGGGTAAAAAAGGTTGGGAGGGGGACTATCCAACTGGAAATCGACCTCCTCTACCCCTAAACGGCCAGGGGCCTATTTCTCGACTATCAGATCGTGATTTGTTTGATATAACAAAATTTGGAGGCCAACCATTTTCACCCCTTGGATATAAGAATGATATGCCAGGATTTGAATTACAATTAGATGATACAGAAATTTGGTCTGTCCTTGCCTTTATAAAGAGCCATTGGTCGGAATGGGATAGAAAACGACAGATCCAAAATTAAGCCTAGAATTTTAACGGAGAAACTCAAAAATGAGTAATAGTAGTCAATTAAACTCTGATATCATAGAGATAACAGAGCTTTTAAAATGCTATTTTGATGGTCTGTACGAAGCTGATTTAGAAAAATTTAGCAGGGTGTTTCATGAAGATTCGCACTTGTATTTCACAGACGGGGACTCAATTACAGATTGGCCTCGCTTTAAATATTTTGAAATAATAAGGCAAAGGCCATCGCCAGCCTCCCAATCGCTTCCAAGATATGATCGCATTGTTTCTATTCATAAGGCAGGGAAAAATACTGCTTTGGCTACAGTCAATTGTGCCATCCCCCCTCGGTATTTCACAGACTACCTAACCTTACTTAAGACTGGAAAAGGTTGGCGCATTATTTCCAAGACATTCCATGTAGATGTTCATGAATAATCGCCGCGACATTTTCTTTATTAACCTAACATAATTTTATTGAGTCTCAATCTTAAAGCATTTAGACGAATAAAACCGTGGGCATCTGCATGATCATAATCTGCTGTACCATCTTCAAAGGTGACATAATCCGCTGAGTACAAACTTTTCTCAGCTTTTCGACCAACCACAATTGAATTTCCCTTGTATAGTTTCATGCGAACAATACCCGTCACGTGACTTTGACTATAATCGATAGCAGTTTGCAGCATTTTTCGCTCCGGTGAAAACCAAAAACCGTTATAAATTAATTCTGCGTATTTGGGCATTAGTTCATCTTTTAGATGGGCCATCCCACGATCTAAAGTTAGGCTTTCCATTGCCCGATGTGCTGAATGGAGTATTGTTCCCCCAGGTGTTTCATATAGGCCTCGGTTTTTCATGCCCACGTAACGATTTTCTACTAAGTCTAATCTGCCAATACCGTTTTGATGACCTAATTCATTTAAGGTACTTAATAGCGAAGCAGGACTCATAGCCTGTCCATCTATAGCAGTGGGATCACCCTGTTTAAAACTAATCTCAATATATGTGGGTTCATCGGGAGCGGCTTCAGGCGATATAGTGCGAGAATAAATAAATTCTGCGCCCTCGATCCAAGGGTCTTCAATTATTTTACCTTCACTTGAGGCATGTAATAAGTTTGAGTCAACAGAAAACGGGGCCTCTCCACGTTTATCTTTTTCAATGGGTATTTGCCGGGATTCCGCATATTCTATTAGATCAGTTCTTGATTTGAATTCCCATTCTCGCCAAGGAGCAATTATCTTTATATCCGGGTTAAGTGCGTAATAACTAAGTTCAAAGCGCACTTGATCATTACCCTTTCCAGTAGCTCCGTGTGCCACCGCATCAGCCCCAGTTAATTTTGCAATCTCGATTTGCCTTTTTGCAATAAGGGGTCGTGCTATAGAAGTCCCTAGTAAATACGTTCCTTCATAGACTGTATTAGCTCTGAACATAGGGAATACAAAATCACGTACAAATTCTTCTCTTAAATCTTCGATATATATCTCTTTAATGTCGAGCATCCGCGCCTTTTCTCGTGCCGGCTCTAAATTTTCTCCTTGGCCAAGATCAGCTGTAAAGGTCACTACTTCACAATCGTAGGTATCTTGCAACCATTTCAAGATAATCGAAGTGTCTAGTCCTCCGGAATAGGCGAGTACAACCTTTTCTATTCGGTTGGGCATTAGATCCTCATAACTAAAATATTGTGGTTTCGTAATTAAAACTGCAAGCGGGCGAGTATATGCAATACTAGCATTACCGCAAGGGAAACTGATGAGATAATCCAGTGCTTAAAAGGAATAACTGATAAAAAGTGCATGATGTTTTTAGGATAAATCTGACCAACTCTGATAACACGTAATTTCTTATTTTACTTTAAAAGCGTCAACCGATTTCAAACTTAGTACTCTCCAGGTTGAAATTAAGCCAAGAGTGGAGGTAGACAATAAGGTCACAGATACGGTGAAAATAAGAGTTATAAAATTAATCTCAAAATCTGCGTGCATCAACTGCGTTACTACTAACCAACTAACTAGGAAACCGATTATCGATGATACCAACAATGTCAAAATTCCAAGAATCAGGTGTTCGATGATATACGTTTTCAGGATTTGAATCCGAGTAGCGCCCATTATTTTTAGAATGACAGCTTCGTTCAACCTTCTTTGATGTTGGCTTCCCAATGTACCAGCTAGAACGAGGATTCCGGCAAGCAAAGTGACAGAAGCTATGATCCGGATTGCATTTGCTACCACGTTGAGAATGCGGTTGGCATTGTCTAGGGCGTCTTTTACGCGAATAGCAGAAATATTGGGGAATGCATCTGTAACAATTTGTTGAATCTTTTCCTCGTGGTCTACGTTATCTGAGTAAACAGTCGATATTATGCTATGTGGGGCTTTTTCTAAAGTTCCTGGTGCAAATATGAACACGAAATTCATCCCGAGAGTTTTCCAATCTATATTTCTAAGATTGGCAACGGTAGCAGTAATCTCCTTACCTAATACATTTAAACTAATAGTATCGCCAATTTGGACGCCAATACCGCGGGCGATGTTAGCATCAAGGGAGATAAGCGGCGAGCCAATGTAGTTTTCTGGCCACCATTTTCCGGAAACTAGTTTTGTACCCACCGGAGGATGACGGGCATAAGTTAGACCTCGATCTCCATTTATTGCCCATGCAACATCTTGGGTATACTTGACCTTTTCTATAGGTTGACCGGCCACGCGGACGATTCTGCCTCTGACCATCGGTGTGAACTCAAATTTGGTAATTTCTGGGGTGTTTCTTACAATTTTAACAAATTCCTCTGATTGATGGGGTTGAATATCGATGAAATAATAAGATGGAGCTGTGCTAGGAATTTGTTCATTAATTTGCCGCGTGAAATTTGCTTCGATTTGAGCAATAGCTACCAAGATCGTTAACCCTAGTCCCAGAGAAACAATAACGCTAGACGTTGAATTGCCGGCCCGGCCCAGGTTTTCTATACCAATTCGCAATATTACGGGTCTTAATTTGGGCAATTTCCTTAGAACAGTGATTAAACCTTGAGCACTTGCATAAAATATAAAAACGGTACCAATACAGCCTAAAACGAACCAAATTGCCAATTTTGTGTCATTACTAGATATGATTAATATAGCGAGATAAATTAAGACGCATATAACTGCTAAAAGCACATATTTTTTACTGGGATATTCCCTAAGCGGTATAATCAGCGATCGGAATAAGCGCGCAGGCTTGGTTTGCTGAGCTTGGCCTAGTGGCCAGATCGTAAATATTAATGAAGTCGCATACCCGTAAATAGCAGCAATAATTATTGGTTCCCAATATATCTTTAGAGGTAAAGTTATAGGGATAAATTCTGGTAGAAGGAACGCAGTGACAATCGGTGCTGCAGCTCCTAAAATTATGCCAATTAATATTCCTAATGTAGTTAAAAATAAAACTTGGATTAGGTAAACTAAAAAGAGAAAATCACCTGAGGCGCCAAGGCACTTGAGTATTGCTATAACACCGACGCGTCTTTCTAGGAAGTTATGTACAGCATTCGCTATTCCAACGCCACCAACGAGCAACGCAGTCAATCCTACAAATATTAAGAATTGAGTAACTCGTTTTAAAAATCGATCAAAGCCTGGTAAGGAATTTTCGGAGCTAATTATTCGCCAAGCAGACTGTGGGAAACGGCTGTTGAGTTGGTCAACCCAATCATTTGCGTCGACTTTAGCAGGCAAACTAATACGGTAATGATAAGTGATTAAACTCCCGACTGATATCAGGCCGGTGGATCGAAGGCCTTCTGCTGAAATTATTACACGCGGACCAAACGTTGCAAATCGGACGCTACGATCTGGTTCTTTTATAATAATGGCTCGAAATTCGAAACTCGAATTTCCAATTTTTAATTTGTCTCCAAGTGATAAATCAAAGCGTTGTGCAAGAGCTTTATCGATTGCAACACCCATCGTCCCGTTTTTTTTACCCAGAGCATCGGTCACTGGCATTTTTGGTTCAAATACAATTTCTCCATAAAGAGGATAATGTCTATCTACTGCTTTTAGTTCAATCAGGCTGCGCCGTTTTCCGCCCGACTCTCGACGTGTCATAGCACGCAAAGTCATGACTTGAGATAATTGGGCTGTTTTTAATATGAAAGCTTTAGCCGCATTGGAAATAGGCTGATGAGGTTGGCGAACTGATAAATCGCCACCTAATAATTTCTGTGCGTCAATTTTGATTCCGTTTTTGACGGCGTTAGATACCGAACCAACGCCCGTAATGGCTGCGACACCTAGAACAAGGCATGCTAAAAAAATTTTAAAACTGGCGAAACCACCTCTTAATTCTCGCCGGGCAATATGAATCGCAATAATCATTCTTTGCATCATTTTTTAATCTATGCGCCTAGACTGTTTAGATCGGGATTAATTTCGAATATAACCATCTGTCATTTTGATTATCTGGTCACATTTGTCGGCCAGCATTTCATCGTGGGTGATTAACAATAACGTTGTGTTGTGAAGGCGTTGAAGCTGAAAAAGCGATTGCATAACTACTTCTCCCGTTTCTTGATCAAGATTACCAGTAGGCTCATCGGCAAGAAGTAATTTGGGTTTGCCAACAAAAGCTCGTGCGATAGCTACTCTCTGTTGTTCCCCGCCGGAAAGCTGGCTTGGGTAATGGTGCGCCCTATGATGTAACCCAACTAAATTAAGGCAATCTCGTGCTAAATTGAACGAATTGGAGATGCCAGCTAATTCGAGAGGAATTGAAACGTTTTCCAACGCTGTCATGGTTGGGATTAGATGAAAAGATTGAAATACTATTCCTATATTATGGCGCCTAAATAGGGCTAGTTCGTCTTCTGTCATGGTTGATAGGTTCTGACCAACAACCTCAACTAAACCCGATGTTGCTGACTCTAATCCGCTCACAATCATCAATAAGGTAGATTTTCCAGCACCCGAAGGCCCTACTAGACTTATCTTTTGCCCAGCTAATATTTGTAAATTAATACCGCGCAAAATATTGATCTGGCCAGCGCCGCTATTTAACGTCAGATGAACGTCGACCAAATTAATTATAAAATTTTTTTCTTCTGGATTATTTCTTGGGATTAAGCCTCTGTTCATCTATATGTCAACTTTCAACAGATTGTGATGATTAATGACCAAACAAAGCGGTGCTGGAAAAACAAAACGGTGTCTGCTATATGCTATTTTTACGAAAAGAATCAATGAAGTAAAAAATACGCCCGTAATTTTTCCCATATTAATGGTGCTGATGTTTGGGCCAATTTCCGTTCAGGCTAAGGAAATTAGGCTTTTGGCTTTTGGTAACAGTCTGGTTTCAGGTTACGGACTAAATAAGTCGGATAGTTTTACGGAACAATTAGAAGCTAGATTGCGTGCCACTGGACAGAGAGTTAAGGTCATTAATGCAGGAGTGTCCGGCGATACAACGGCGGGTGGATTAGCGAGACTTGACTGGACTCTGGCAATTCGGCCAGATGCAGTGATGTTGGAATTGGGCGCTAATGATGGGCTGCGTGGCATAAATCCAAAGGTGATTTATAAAAATCTTGATGTAATTTTAGCACGCCTTACGAAAATGAAAATTCCAGTGTTGTTCATTGGAATGCTTGCGCCTCCAAATATGGGTGAGGAATATAGTAAAGAATTTAGGGAGGTTTTTGTTACTCTATCGAAACAATATAGTGTAGTTTTTTATCCATTTTTTTTAAAGGGAGTAGCTGGGAAAGTAGAGCTTAATCAGCCTGATGGTATACATCCTAATAGAGACGGCGTGGCAATTATCATAGATCAAATTCTTTTATCGGTGCAGATCGTATTGGAAAATGTGAGATCAAAAAAGGAATGATAAATATTCAATGAGACGCTTATTCATCGCAATAAAAATGCCGGAGCAGGTTGGCTTTAAATTGGCGAATTTACAGGGTGGTATTCCTGGCGCTCGATGGGTCGATGTAAGTCAGTTTCATTTGACCATTCATTTTATAGGAGAGGTGGATGGCCAACGAGAGCAAGATTTAGTGGATTCGTTTTCTGGTCTCTATGCAAATAGATTCAATGTTAATTTAAAGGGTATAAACCATTTCAGTTCAAAAGGTTATATTCGCTCTATCTGGGTGGGAGTACAGCCCTGCTGCGAATTATTTGCTTTGAAGCGCAGGATAGAAAGCATTGTAACTAAAACAGACTTAAAAGGTGGCGGTGGAAAGTTTGTGCCCCACGTAACCCTTGCTAGATTGAAAAATCCACCGTCTGAGGCGGTTGCTGGTTTTGAAATGGAGAATAACTTATTTAAGATTAACTCGATTCAAATTGATTCCTTTACACTTTTCGAAAGTAAGTCGGTACGTCAAGGTCGGAGCTATCAAACGATATTGGATTTTCCACTGAAATGAACGTTTGGGGTAGCAAGCGATTTTTTTGCCAACTAATTTGTATGGCCTATAAAACGCCGAAAAAATAAAATTTAACAGTAATTATTATCGATGGTTAAGTTTGAGGAGCTGTCCAACCACGCCTTTTGCAAGCGGCTTGAACAGTGTTTCGTAACAAGATAGCTATTGTCATTGGTCCCACACCTCCTGGCACTGGGGTAATTGCACCGGCGATCTTTTTAGCTTCTTCGAATGCGACGTCACCAACTAATCGTGTTTTACCACTTCCACGCTCAGGGGCCGGAATTCTATTGATACCAACATCTATAACTACTGCACCTTTACCAACCCAATCTCCACGTATCATTTCGGGACGCCCTACTGCGGCAATTAATATTTCAGCACTTCGACAGATACGAGGTAAATCTTTAGTTCTAGAATGAGCAATGGTCACCGTGCAATTTTCTTTTATTAAAAGAGCTGCCATCGGCTTTCCAACAATATTTGACCGACCGACGATCACAGCATTTTTACCGGAAAGATCTCCAAGTAATTCTTTCAAAATAAGAAGGCAGCCAAGGGGTGTACATGGTACAAGTCCAGAAGTCCCAGTCGCTAGTCGACCCACATTTGTAATATGAAATCCATCAACATCCTTGTTTGGATCTATAGCTTCCAGAATACATGCTGTATTAATGTGTTCCGGTAACGGCAATTGGACTAGAATTCCATCTACGTCATAGTCATCGTTGAGTGTTGATATGAGGTCGAGAAGTTCATCCTCCGTAGTTTCAGAGGGAAGTTTGTATTCAATCGATCTCATGCCACATTCAAGAGTTTGCTTCGTTTTGTTACGGACGTACACTTCGCTGGCGGGATCTTCGCCAATTAAAACAACGGCTAAGCTCGGCGTTGTGTGATAGGCGCTGGAGAGTATGGCTACGTTTTGGCGAATTTTGTCTCTTAAATTTTTAGAAAATATCTTGCCATCTATTTTTTTTGCGTCAGCCATTTCCGAGTTCCACTTAAAAGAGCGCATTATATATTTGGAATTGGTATTTATCATTTTAAGATAAAACTTATACTTAGAAACAGCTAAAAGTTCTCATTATCTCCTGCCCATTTAGAAAACACTTCAACGTATTGATTATTCATTTGAGAATTTAAGTCTGTGTTAGAAGAAAAATTGCATTACTTGCGGATTTGCGCCGGCTTTTAGTAGTGATAATGGGAACAACTGTTAGCAAGATATATTATGAATTTGTTGCCTATTTCCTTAGGCCTGAGCGCTTAGCACTTACAGTCTGATTAATGAGCATGGTATTTGGTTTTCAGGTAGCAACATTGATTTTATTTTGTGGGATTTCTATTCCAAACTAAGCCTTATGAGGTCAACAACCACTAAATTACGGAAAAATACTAATGCTAATACCAAAATTATTGGAGAAATATCCATTCCACCAAAATTAGGTAAAAGGTTCCGAATTGGTCGTAGAATTGGCTCCGTGATTTTGTATAGAAAGTCCATAACTAAATACACAAAGCGATTGTGAGTATTCATAATACCAAAATTAATTAACCAGGTCAGGATTACATAAATAAATAGACACCAGATATAGAGACTTATCACTGTGTCGAGCAAATTAGCGACGGCATACATCGGTCATCTCACTCCTAGGAAAGACGCTAGAATACCCTGCGTTGGGCGTCTGTTCCAGCAAGAACTACGTCAGGTGAATAGTATTGCATGGTATATATAACACTTGAAGGAAAATGCTCCTAACTTTATGGTTCCTTCAGAGTTGGGGCGGTAGCTCAGATGGGAGAGCGCGGCGTTCGCAATGCCGAGGTCGGGAGTTCGATCCTCCTCCGCTCCACCAGATTTGAATTGGATTTTTAAAATTTTTAAAAAAATCGAAAACACAACTGCAATAGATACAATGATTATCTTCCATGAGAAAGCTAGATTTGCTAATTTATAGTTAGTTTTTTGATAAAGAAAATTGTAAATTAAGTATTATTTTACTGGAAAGTTTGAGTTGGTTTTAAAAATGGTAATTATTCTTTCACTATAGACTTAGAAGAAGCGGGAGATAATGTACCAAAGGTTCGTGTGATCGTAATGCACCTTTTGTAGTCAATGAAGGCATTTTATGCTCCGGTAGAGTACTAATAAATAGGGGAAAAGCTATGGACGGCAAAATTGTGGAGACGGAAATTTCAAAAGATTCGAGCACAACTGTATCGGCCTATGTCCCGTCCTTGCAGACCACAGAAGGCCAACCACCCCCTGTAGCAGCTAACGGTGGATTATCCTATATGTCTTTCGATAGGAATGGAGATGCAGGGACTGCGGCCGCAATGGAAGCGGCCTTAGACCTAATATCAGGAAATGAGAACCAAACCATCGTAGATATGGTAAATAATGCTCCCCCAGGGCCAATAGAGACTAAATGGGGCATTGGTTTTCGTGAGTATTCAGAGTGCCTCGAATATATCCAGGCAAATAAAATTGAAGCGCCAGAAGGTGGTCTGGCGTTGCCTTTACGTTACACTATCAACGAGCAACCGTCATACTCTGTCGTTTCCTCGAATGCGCTTTGGCGAGACCCCGGTCGGGCAAATGAGGCGAAAGTGTTCCGAGAGGATGAGGAAAATATTGGGCAGAGGAGTCTTTATTTTCCGCAAGTTATGCGTGACGCGCGTCGCATAGAGGAATATTATCCGGGTCTCTCTCCAACGAGTCCAGAGTGCATGGATAAACTTGGTGTTTCTCTTGCTCACCTAGAATCTAAGTGCAAAAATTTTTATGACGCCGCAGAAGTACGGGGGATATTTTATCCTGAAATTGAGAAACTGCTATTGACGTTCTTCCCGAATGCCACAGATGCACTCGTGTATAATCATGATGTATTTGATAAGGACTATGATGGAGATCGTACAGAGGATCAAGATAACAAGAACCCTGGCATAAATGCTAACTATGCTAATTTGGTGCATAACGACCTTAATGATAACAGTGGCCGCGTGCGTTGCCGTGAGTTGCTTACGAAAAACCTCCGGAATTTTGGAAGAAAGCAGAATTATACAGAGGCAGAGGCTGATGCAAAGATGTCTCGAAGGTTTGTATCGATTAATCTGGCGAAGCCAATGGAAACTGTAGGACAATTCCCGTTTGTACTCTGTGCTTGGCCGTCTTTTGCGGATCAGCCATACATCACTAACTACCGAATCTATGATGATCGAGTTGGTGAGACAACTCGCTTCACCTATCGTCCCGATCACGAATGGTATTGGTTCCCTCATCAGCGGCCAACCGAAGTATCTATGTTGAAGTGCTATGACTCAATAACAGACGGATCTGTCTCGCGTTGGTCCTTTCATTCTGCTTGCATAGATCCAACAGCTCCTGACGATGCACGCTGTCGAAAGAATGTCGTAGTTCGATCCTACATATTTTTCTAAAAATAAACACGATGTAAGTTATTGCTGTTGCCATTTAGAAAAGCCGTCTACTTGATACCTTGGCGGTTAATATCATTGGTGGAAATTATCTTACGGAGTTTGACTATTCAAGCGTCTCTTTTGAAAGTTAGTTGCTGAATAACTGATTTAAGATAAGAACCTTTAACTTTCCATAGCCTCGGAATGTTGTTGTCTTTGTTTTAAATGTTGTTCGTTTAATTATAGCTTTTAATTTGAGATCAATTGATAAAGAGTTTTATTAATTAAATTTTTTAATTACTTGTTCCCCAAATTTATGTAATTGACTTTCAATGTCTCCCAAAAAAGCTGTGACCGGAAGTGCAATACGGTGAATCCCAGCAGATTTGCATTTAGCTATGGCTATTAGGGGGTCTTCTTGTGAACTTGGTAAGGCATCTGGGCAACCGGTAGTAATCTCTATCGAGCTGGGATCGCGGCCGGCCAGATATGCTTCTTTTTTTACTAATTCAATGGCTGGTATCATATCAGTTTGCGCTCCAGTGGCCGGGAAAAAACCATCGCCTATTCGAGCCGCCCGAAGTGCGGCAGCGCGAGAATGACCTCCAATTATTATCGGAACGCGACCATTTTTGGGTTTTGGATTACAACTCATCCCCTCGAATGAAATAAAATCACCTTGAAAACTGACATCATCATCATTCCACAATGCACGCATCACGCGAATATATTCGTCAACCCTTGCTCCCCGACGACTGAATGGAATATTTAACGCATCGAACTCTTCACGCAACCAACCAACGCCGACACCAAGTTCCATTCGTCCGTTAGTCAAACAGTCAACAGTAGCTATATGTTTGGCAAGAACCAGTGGATTACGTTGAGGTAAAATTAAAACTCCGGTCACAAGCTTCAGCTTTTCTGTGATCGCTCCTACGTAGGTAAGCCAAGCGAGTGGATCAGGCCAAGGCATGTCAATACCACCAGGCAAACGTCCAGTATCATTGTACGGGTACTTTGTTTGGTAATTAGTGGGGATCACAACATGTTCAACTGCAATTACAGAATCAAAACCAGCTGCTTCTGCTATGAGCACTAACTGTTTAGCTTCATTTGGATTTGGAAAAGTGATATTCCCAAAATGCAATGCGAATTTCAAAGATAAGCCTCCTATTCAAACAACTTTATTAAATATGCGAAATTAATTTGGCATAACGATCTAATAGTGGAAATAGGTCGTTTGATTTGGCGGAAGGCAACTCAAACATTACGCGTTCCGTACCAGCATCTCTATACCGTTTAAGTAGGTCAAGGTCATCGGTGATTCCATAAACCGTGATAGGTATTGTATCTGGGTCACGGCCTGCTTCGGAAGCCATTTGGCGAAATTTTGGAAACATATCAATTACATTCCCATAGGCCGGCCGTCTAGCGTGAGGAAACCATCCATCCGCATATTGGATGGCACGATTGGCACCATACGGGAAAGCCCCACCCATGATTATAGGCGGATTAGGTTTTTGAATGGGTTTAGGCCATGCCATAATCTCACTAAAATTTACAAACCGACCTGAATATGAGGCTTTAGGTTGGGTCCAGATCGCACGCATAGATTCGATCCTTTCCTTCATTAAAGTTAAGCGGGTTTTATAAGCGGTTCCATGATTTTCCATCTCTTCGGCATTCCAACCTGCACCCACTCCAAAAAGAAATCGACCGGATGAAATTTGATCGAGCGATGCTACAGCTTTAGCTGTTTGTATTGGATCTCTTTGTATAATAAGACAAATAGCGGTTCCAATTTTCAAATTAGATGTAGCTGCCGCCGCGGCAGATAATGTGACGAATGGATCCATGGTATCATGATATTTGTTTGGTAGATCACCACCTGCTGGAAACGCTGAAACCCGTGAAGCAGGAATATGGGAATGCTCTGGCGTCCACAAAGATTCAAAGCCCCGTTCTTCTAAAGCGCGACCAAGGGTGGTTGGCTCGATAGAGTAGTCAGTAAAAAAAATAGCAGCTCCGATTTTCATTCTAAGCTCCAAGAATTAAATATGGATTTAAAGCCTTTTGTTAGATTTTATTGTATCGTTATCGGGTGGATAAACGATACTTCGTAAAAGAACTCGGCGTTCGTTTGAGATAACATCCCCCGCATTCCGGTGCATCGTTGCCATCTCATCCCAAATCAAAAGATCCCCTTTCATCCATACATGGTGGTACAAGAATTTTGATTGAACTGAGTGGGCCCACAGTTCTTTAATAAGTTGACATGCTTCAGTGCCCTTCATCTCTTTTATAGAATAGGTGTGACTCGGATTAATAAAAAGAATTTGACGAAATGAATAAGGATGTATCGCAACCACTGGATGAAACTGATCCTCGTATTCGTTGGCTAGGGGTTGGTTTAAATATTCTTTTTCAGCTCCAGGGCCAACATTGAATTTATGGATTCCCGTTAGGTGCTCTACTTTTTTTTTCATGGATGGACTTAGATCATCGTAGGCGGCCCGCATATCGGCAAAGATTGTTCCTCCACCTGATGATGGTACCTCCAAAGCGTGTAACATCGCTAACCGAGGTAAATTTTTTTCATAAGTTGCATCTGTGTGCCAACTAGTCGCCCGAACGTTGCCAAAAGGATCTATTTTACCTTTGCCATCAATATTTCGGACATAGGATACAGTGTTCACAATGGGGTGACGATATTTTAGCAAAACGTGCTTTTTGGGTTTTCCAAATTCCCTGGCAAAAGCATCCAAAGCATTGGCATCAAAATTTTGATTGCGGAAGATCAGGACAGGATGCTCGTTTAATAACTTTTCTATATAACCAAAAAGTTTTTTCTTTGTAGGCCGAGTTAAGTTGATACCATTGACCTCTCTAGCAAAGCTTTGGTCTAAGGTTTTTAAGCTTAACATTTATTACCTCGATTTTGATGCAAAAGTTATCATAACTAAACTGTTAGACTGGTGTACTACTAAAACTCATATTTTAACGTGTATATATATTTTCTTGATAATAAGTTTTCATTTGCGTAAATCTGTTTCTCCAAAAAAAGTTATTCCATTTTATGTAGATAAAATACGTAGACTAATTTTGAATTTATAAAGGCAGAAAGAAAAAGTTTGACTGTTATCGAGAGGTTAGATATCGAATTATCAGACTTTTGTTGAATACAGGAAGATCTTAATGGCAGTGAACTCAATAAATGCCAATGCTTTTAGCCCTTCACGCAAAGTAGATTCGACTAACCGTAGCTCGTTGGGAACAGGAAGTCGTATTTCTTCGGGCCTTCGAGTTTCGAATTCCATTTCTAATTCCTCCAGTTTTTCTATCGGCCAAGGATTACGTGCAAATTTAAAAAGCGTTACTGCATTAACACAAGGTTTAAATAATGTATTGAGCACGTTGACAGTAGCTACTGCGGGGGCGAAAGGTTTGTCTAACCTCGCCTCCGAAATAAAGGACAGTTTGATTCAACTTTCTAGCTCGAGCACTACTACGGAACAAGGAGATAGTTTAGTAAAGGATCTAAACAGCTTGCTAGATCAGGCTCAGAATATTGTTGCAAACAGTTCATTTAATGGATCGAATTTAATTGGGTCGGGCGCGCAAAATCTTGAGACGATTTCAAGTGTTAAAGGCGATACAGTTACCGTCTCGGCTCAAGGCTCAGTTGGGGATGCCATAGCGGCGCTCAAACAATCAATTTCCAGAGGGTCAGGCAATATCCTGCAGAATGAATTTTTAAATTTAGAAACTTCATTGGACAGTGCCTTGAGATCATTTGGAGCGGACCAAATGCAAATTAAGCAGCAGAACATAGCGCTTCAAGCGATTTCGGATGCGACCGAAGAGGGCTTGGGCAGTATTGTTGATGCTAACCTTGGTAGAGAGTCTGCTCGGGGTTCAGCGCAAAATGTGCGAGCGCAATTGGCTAACCAAATTTTCAATATATCGAATAATACTCAGCGTGGACTGGTGAATTTATTTCGTTGATTCGGTTGTTTCATTGAACGACGGCATTATTTGATCTGAAAAAATTTCTATGGCGTTTTTAGTCTGCGGTGAGAGTAGGATGTAGCTAATACCGAAAGAACGGAGCAGGTTAATTTTATCTATAATCTCGTCTGGGCTTCCAATGAGAACTCCGTGTTCAGTAGCTTTTAATAAATCATCATCAGATACCATGCTTGAGCGTTTTTGTCCGTTGGGCGATATGCCCCGTGCATTCATTTCTTTAAGTTGGGTTATTCGAGCCGTTATTGCGGCATCTCGCTCATTTCGATTGTTGGTTATGTATAGTGCTCGAGCTACTGCAACCTTGTTAGCCGACCATGACCCTCCAGCTTCACTTACCATATCCTTATAAATGTTGAATCGGTTTGAAATAACATCAAATGTTTGGAATTGGTCCAGAAGTAAATTGAAATTCTCTTCGGCTGCATATTGAATTGATTGTGTTTGGCCTGCTGCGATCCAAAATGGTGGATGGGGTTTTTGTATGGGTGTAGGTTCAACAATTATATTCTTAAATTTCCATCTTTTCCCAGAATGTGAGAATCTCTCCGGACTAGCCCAGGCTTTTCTTAGAACGGATAAGGATTCCTGAAATAGTTCGTCTGCTTCTTCCATGGGTATACAAAAACCATCAAACTCTGAATAGCGGTATCCCTTACCTATTCCGAAGTCGAAACGACCTTCTGATAATAGATCTAATGTTGATACCTGTTCGGCAATTAAAATAGGGTTGTGCCAAGGCAACACGATCACAGCCGTGCCAAGTCTAATTTTATTGGTCTTTGCTGCGAGGAAAGTGAGAAGGTTAAGCGAGGCCGAAACTTGGCCCATACCGGTAAAATGATGTTCCACAAGGAAATTACTATGGAAACCAAGATTCTCAGCCTTAATTATTGAATCTATGTACGAATTATAGGTGCACCTATATTCAGGGTTGCTCTGTATAGCTCCGATGCCGCCGAAAATCCCAAATTTCATCACTGTATTCATCAAGTTATTTTTGGTCTATAATGGGGTTTCTTAAAGTCCCTATTCCAGTTATCTCGATTTCACATATATCTCCTGCCTTCATGTTTTTAGAATGGCCCTCTGTGCCCATCCAAATCATGTCCCCAGGGATTAAAGTAAGATAACGCGACATTGCACTAATAAATTTGGCAACGCTAAAAATCATATTGTTGGTAGGGAAGGAAATGATGTCGACATTATTTAGTCGGATAGTAGTCTTGAGGTTTTCCAGATTGAGTTTGGTTTCTATCCAAGGACCTATAGGCTTAAAGGTATCAGTATTTTTTGCGCGCCATAACGTTCGATCTTTACGCTGCCATGTCCTTTCACTAACATCGTTCCCAATGGTATATCCAAAGACGTAATCAAGAGCATTTTCTACCGACACATTTTTCGTTCTTCTACCAATAATGGCCACGAGTTCACCCTCATATTGAAATTCTTCTGACGAATCTTTAGGCTTTATAATGGGTTCGCCATGAGCCACTAGGGCATTATTTGCTCGGTAACCGATATGTGGCTCGCTGGGAATATTGGGGGCTTGGTCATTCGCTTTTGCATGTTCAATTGCGTGTTGGGCATAGTTAAGGCCTGCAGCATAAAATGTTTTAGGTTCCAGGGGGATTAGGAATTTAGCATCTTCGATTGGAAGTTTTTCTTTAGTTAGATCTAAAGGGTCAAATAATCCGCCTTTCATCAGGGTAATGTGTTTACCTTCGACAACTCCGTAACGAGTTTGACTGTTTACTTTAATACGAGCAATTTTCATGACCGAATCCAAATATCAAGATATCTTTTAATATTAAACCAAAGAAAAAATTAGTTAAAGTCGGGCGCAAGTAGCAGGATTTGATTTTTATAATAAATTAAATAAATAACTTAGCTGTTAACCGTTTGGGGACGTGCCGAAAAGGATACAGAACAATTTTAAAAGTGCTTAAGTGGTCGGCCGAGTTGTTAAATTGTACGATCAGTCTAGCACAACTATTTGCTTCACACCGTAAACTTAGTGTGAGCAGGATCAGTTCTTCTTTTGGATATTGGCTTATCCTATGCTGTGCATGCAGTTAGGATGGGTGAAAATGAATCTCAAACAGCTAAATTGATAGGCGATTGCATAAAATACATTGTTAGTTATTGGTCGGACTGATCCACTAATCAAAGGCTAATGATTTTACCTGGATTCATAATATTATCAGGATCAAATGCTTTTTTAAGAGATCGCATTAAAGTCAATGCATCCCCGTGTTCTGCTTGAAGAAAACCCATTTTTCCATAACCGACGCCATGTTCACCCGTGCAAGTGCCACCCATCGCCAGGGCTCTCATCACCATCCGGTCTGAATGGGCTTTTGCAGATTCAATGTCTTTTGGATTTTTGGGGTCCAGAATGTAGACTAAGTGAAAATTACCGTCGCCCACGTGACCGACCAATGGAGCGGAAAGTCCTGTATTTTCTAAATCCTTTTTCGTCTCGTTAATGCATTCGGCCAATCGGGAAACCGGAACGCAGACATCCGTTGCCCAACCTTGACTGCCAGATTTTAATGCTAGTGCTGCATAATAAGCATCGTGCCGAGCCTGCCATAACTTATTTCGGTCTTCCACATTCGCCGTCCACTTAAAATCCGAGCCACCAAATTCTTCCGCTATCCCCTGTACAGTCTCGGCTTGCTCAGCTGCGCTGGCGTGAGTGCCATGAAACTCAAAAAATAGGGTGGGTTTGGCTTCGTAACCGTCTAATTTAGAGTATGAAATGCAGGCTCCCATCTGAATATCATCCAACAATTCCATGCGGGCAACTGGAATTCCTGATTGAACTGTTAAAATTGAAGTGTTAATTGCGTTATCTAGATCATCAAATTGACAAACTGCCGAAGTAATTGCTTCGGGGACGCCGTATACTTTTAAGGAAATTTCGGTAATAACGCCAAGTGTTCCTTCTGAGCCTACAAAAATTCTAGTCAAATCATAACCCGCAGACGATTTTCGTGCTCTTTGGGCTGTGGTAACGGTCCGGCCATCAGCAGTTACTACGGTAAGCGACAATACATTATCGCGCATCGTTCCGTAGCGAACGGCATTAGTACCAGAAGCACGGGTAGCTGCCATACCTCCAATTGACGCATCGGCACCAGGGTCAATCGGAAAAAATAAACCAGTATCTCTAAGATATTCATTTAGTTGTTTGCGAGTTACACCAGCTTGGACCTTTACGTCTAAATCTTCTACATTTACATCGATTACAGCATTCATAGTTGACAAATCAATACAAAGGCCACCTTTTAAAGCCGCTACGTGCCCTTCGAGGGAAGTACCTACGCCAAATGGTATGACTGGGAACTTATGCTTTGCACAAATTTTGACAGCTTCAGCAACTTGGTCCGTGGATTCTGCAAAAAATACGGCGTCGGGGGAAACGGCTGGATGATAGCTCTCATCCTTGCCGTGTCGTTCGCGGATGGCTGCCGAAGTCGTAAGCTTATCTCCAAATCGCTGTTTTAGAATCCCAAGCACAGTTTCTCTTGTGGTTGGATCAGATTGCAATGTTTCTACTTTCATGATCGGCCTTCCGAATGTCTCGGTCAAAATTTGAGGCAGTACTTCATTAGCACACTTGCGTGCATGATGTTAGCGTGGAATGGTTTAGGCAACTCCTTATCAAATTTTTTGGATTTGAGTTAATCTGCGTCTATTCCAAGATTTTCTTTATCCTTTAAAATGCGAATAATAAAACTTAATGTGACGAAAGATTTTGTCATTTATTTTGCTGAATAAGCTTACAAATAGTTTGTGGACCAATTAAGGTACCCTAAAATAAGGGATTGAACATCGATAATTTCTTGAACTGATTTATTCATCACTGATGATTTGAACTCTCTATATGTTTTGATAATGAAAATTGTGTTTGGGACAAACCAGTGAGCATTTGGGGAAAAATAATTGGTGGTGCGGCTGGGCTAGCTTTGGGCGGGCCATTGGGAGTTTTAATAGGCGCGGCAGCTGGTCACGCAGTTGATAAAATTGCCGAAACTGCGATTGATTCCAATATTGATGAGGAGGGGGCAACCCGCAAGGTTGCCTTTACCATAGGCGTGATTATTTTATCCGCAAAAATGGCAAAGGCTGATGGCATTGTTACTAGAGATGAAATTGCCGCGTTTCGCGAAATGTTCAGCGTGCCTCATGAAGAAACCCGTAATGTTGGTAGAGTTTGGGATTTAGCCCGCAAAGATGTTGCTGGATTTGAAATTTATGCTCAACAGATCGCCCGACTTTTTAATCCTGGGTCTCCTGTGCTAGAGGAATTGCTTGGAAGTTTGTTTCATATTGCTAGAGCTGATGGCGTAGTGCATGCAAACGAAGTTGCTTACCTTCGGAGCGTAGCAGAAATTTTTGGGTTTGATCAATCCGCCTTCCAGCGTTTGCTATCCGTTTATGGTGGAGGGCATCGAAATGACCCCTACAGTGTACTGGGTATTGAGGCATCGGCAAGCAATGCAGATATTAAGGCGGTATATCGGAAACTTATTCGTGAACATCATCCAGATGGTTTAGTTGCTAACGGTATGCCAGAAGAATTTGTGCGTCAGGGTACGGAAAAGATGGCAGCTATTAATTCAGCTTACGATGAAATATCAAAGATGCGTGGTATCAACTAATTCCATTGCAGGAAAATTTTTTTCGATTAATCAAAGATAGGGTTGCGTTGGAGCACGATATTGTTATTTTGTTTGAATGAGAACAAAACAAGAACATAAATACACCTCGCGCCGAATTCTATATCTCTGGCTACCAAATTTTTCGATTGAGCGATTTCTTTTGAATCTTAATAAAAAACCAAATGAGAATTTGAATAATCGTGGGTTAGTTTTAACTCGGGCTGTCCATAGTCGGCGAATGGTTACCGCAGTGTGCCCGTTAGCAGCAAAGTTAGGTATTGTAATTGGTTGTTCTCTAAACGATGCCTTGGCTCTTGATTCAAACCTTATGGTAGCTGAAACTAATCCTTCAGTAGATCGGATTGTTATTACTGGTTTAGCTGATTGGTGTTTAAGATACACACCGTTTGTTGCTTTAGATACGAATAGTGGGGAAACTGGTGGCAGCGGAATATGGCTTGATATTACAGGGTGTGCGCATCTTTTTGGAGGCGAAACTGCACTTTTAAATGAAATAATTTTTCGATTTGGGGCGTTTGGTTGGACGGCCCGAGCAGCAATATCTGATACTCCTGGGACTGCTTGGGCTGTAGCACGCTTTAATGGTTCTGTCGTTAAAGTCATTGAAACAGGTGAACAGTTAGCTGCTATTTCCGATTTTCCATTAACGGCTTTGCGTTTATCTTCATCAGTAGTTGAGGGATTGGAGAGAGTTGGATTGCGCAGAATTAGCCAATTGATTTCTATTGCCCGTTCGCCACTGACAGCACGTTTTGGCTCAACTCTTATGAACCGACTTGATCAAGCCCTTGGTATAAAACCCGAGCCAATTTCACCACGCATTCCTCATTTCCCATATTGTGTTCGCTTTGTATTGCCTGAGCCAATTTTATTAAAAGAGGATATAACGCGGATAACTCAGCAGTTGATTGTTCGGCTTATTCAACGGTTGATGAGTGAAGATCGATGTGCAAGGCGATTGCGATTAATTTTTTATAGAGTTGATGGCGAAGTGCGAAAATTAACAATTGGCACCAGCCGGATTAATTGTAACAGTAACGTTATATTGCAGTCTTTTTCTGAGAGATTTAACCAGATTGATTTGGGATTTGGTGTTGATGTCATAAGTCTGGAGGCTTTAGTCACTAATCCCTTGGTGGCTCATCAAACGGTTCTGGATATCACGGAAAAACGCAAAAAACTTGAAAATCCAGATCTTTTAGATCGGTTAGTTAATAGATTTGGATCTGATGCTGTTATCCGAGTGTCTCGACGTAAAAGTTATATTCCAGAAAAAGCGGAAATACGAGTGCCCGTGATTTCGGAATCTTTTGAATTGGAGGATCAAGACCAATGGTTTACTCAATTATCAGATCCAATCATTACTAGACCCCTACGTCTTTTACGACAACCTGAACGTGTACATGCTATCGCTTTAGTTCCTGATCATCCACCCAAGCGATTTTGGTGGCGTGGCGCGGAAGTCCAGATTGGCAATGCTATTGGACCAGAACGTATTGGACCAGAATGGTGGCGTAGACAAGATCAATACCGAACACGTGATTACTTTCGAGTTGAAGACCTTGATGGACGTCGGTATTGGTTGTTTCGTGAAGGTTTAGCAGAACGCGGTGAGGCATTGATTTGGTTTGTGCATGGTTTATTTGCGTAAACAAAAAGCGATCACGCGATATGTTGAATTAGGGGTGACTAGTAATTTTAGTTTTCTCCAGGGAGCATCTCATCCAGAAGAATTGGTGGAGACTGCTGCTAAATTAGGATACCAAGCGATAGCAATAAGTGATCGAAATACGGTTGCTGGTATAGTCCGTTTTCATGTGGCAGCGAAATCTTTTGGGATCCAAGCTATTATTGGTTCTAGAATTGATCTTGAAGATGGCGCTAGTATAATTTGCTTGCCTACTAATCGCAGCGCTTATGGTAGATTGGTTCGATTGCTTACTGTTGGCAAGCGACGGGCTGGTAAAGCGGGATGCCAACTTTGGCGTGCAGATATTGAAAGCTTGGGTTTAGATCAGATACTAATTGTACTCCCTCCTTTTTCATTGGATATTACTCTTTCATTACAATTAGATCAAAATGCTAATCGTGAATTTCGCACGGATCTGTTAAAGTGGGCGGAAGTTTTCCCCGGTTGCGTTTATTTGTCAGCTTCGATGTTCTATCATGGTAATGACGAAAGTAGACTTGCTGTTTTAGATAATTTAGGGAGAGAAGTTGGCATTCCATTGATTGCGACTAATGATGTCCTTTATAATATTCCAGAACGTAGGCCATTGCAGGATATTTTGACCTGCATCTATAACCGATGCACGATTGCTGAAGCCGGTTTTAAACTTCAAGTTAATGCTGAGCGATATCTAAAGTCGCCTTCAGATATGGCCCGATTATTTCGTAATTATCCTAGTGCGATTGCAAAAACACTCGAAATAGCAGAACGGTGCCAATTTTCGCTTGATGACCTTTGTTATGAATATCCAGAAATCGTAGTTGTACCAAACCGTACAGTACAGCAAGAATTAGAACTTAAGACTTGGCAAGGAGCAGAAAATCGATATCCGCTAAAAGATTATCCAAAGGGAGTGCCGGATAAGGTGCAGGTTCAATTGAGGCACGAATTAAGCTTGATTGAAAAACTAAATTATGCGCCCTATTTTTTGACGGTTTTTGATTTGGTTTGCTTTGCCCGTAATCGTGGTATTCTCTGTCAGGGTCGTGGATCAGCAGCCAATTCTGCTGTTTGTTATTGTCTTGGAATAACTGCGGTTGATCCAAGTTGCTCAGATCTTTTGTTTGAACGTTTTATTAGTGAAGAGCGCGGTGAACCACCTGATATCGATATCGACTTCGAACATGAACGCCGTGAAGAAATTATACAGCATATATATCAAAGATATGGTCGTTCGCATGCTGGATTAGCTGCGACTGTTGTTACTTTTCGTGCTCGTAGTGCCGTGCGTGAAGTTGGGAAAGTGATGGGCCTCTCTGCAGATGTGATTGGGGTATTAGCTAGCCAAATATGGAGTTGGTGTGAAAACGGTATTATAGAAGAGCAGATGCGGCAGATTGGTCTTGATCCTAATGATCGAACTCTTCGATTGGTAATTAATCTTGCACGGCAACTTATTGGCTTCCCACGACATCTTTCGCAACATGTAGGAGGTTTTGTTATTACGCGTGGTCGTCTTGATGAATTAGTGCCGATTGAAAATGCAACAATGGCGGGGCGAACAGTGATTGAATGGGATAAAGATGATCTCGACTCACTTGGCATTCTCAAAGTTGATATATTGGCACTGGGTATGCTGAGTTGCTTGCGCAAAGGGTTTGATCTTATAAAACGTCATTATGGTGTTGCTTTTGATCTTGCTAGTGTACCGAGTGAAGATTCAGCAGTTTATGACATGCTTTGTAAAGGGGATTCTCTTGGTGTATTTCAAGTGGAGAGTCGTGCCCAAATGGCTATGTTACCGCGGATACGTCCTCGTAGTTTCTATGATTTGGTTATAGAGGTAGCGATTGTTCGGCCTGGGCCGATTCAAGGAAATATGGTCCATCCTTATTTAAGGAGAAGGAATGGTGACGAAGTAGTCAATTTTCCATCAAAAGAATTGCGCGGTGTACTTGAAAAAACTTTGGGAATTCCTCTTTTTCAAGAACAAGCGATGAAAATTGCAATCATTGCTGCTGGTTTTACCCCGTCTGAAGCAGATCAACTGCGTCGAGCAATGGCGACATTCCGAAAGACGGATAAGATTAGATTATTTGAATATAAAATGATTGAGGGAATGGTGGATCGCGGTTATGAACGTAGTTTCGCTGAACGTTGTTTTAAGCAGATTGAAGGCTTTGGAAATTATGGATTCCCTGAAAGCCATGCTGCTAGTTTTGCACTTTTAGTTTATGTGTCAAGCTGGATGAAATGTCATATGCCAGCTGCATTTGCTGGTGCATTACTAAATTCTCAACCTATGGGATTTTATGCTCCAGCACAAATCGTCCGTGATGCAAGAGAACATGGTGTGGAAATATTACCCCCAGATGTTAATCGAATTGGTTGGGATTGTGATTTGGAAGGAGACTCTCGGAACAATTTAAAACTACGGTTAGGGCTTCGTCAGATAAAAGGTTTAAGAAAGGAAGATGCGATTAGAATAGATTTTTACCGGAGTGGAGATTATCTCAACCCACAGGAATTGATGCGGCGAACTGGTATTTCGCTAACTGCGATGCAGGTGTTGGCGCACGGAGATGCTTTTGGTTCAATGGGTCTTTCTAGGCGCCAAGCGTTTTGGGCAATACGTGGTCTAATGAATACTTTTTCAGGATCAATCAAATCTTCCTATAAAGAATTACCTCTTTTTCTTTCCGCTGAAAACCACTTGGGTGAATCTTTAATGAATCATGAACCTATCGTCTCTTTACCGCTTGCTCAAATTGGAGAAGAAGTGGTCGATGATTACAGTTCCCTTCGGCTATCATTAAAAGCCCATCCGCTTTCTCTTCTGCGTAGTAGCCTAGTGGTAGATGGTTATCAACTTTCCTCAGATCTTGATAATAGCTATAATCATCAAAAGATCAAATTGTCTGGTTTAGTTCTCGTACGTCAAAGACCTAGTACTGCCAAAGGTATTATTTTTATCACTATTGAAGACGAGGTAGGCACAGTCAATCTTGTTGTTTGGCCGGATAAGTTTGAAAAATTTCGCCATATTATTATGAATGCTAAATTAATTGGTGCTACTGGTCGGATACAACGTGAAGGCCGAGTAATTCATGTTGTCATAGAAAAATTGAAAGATCTATCTTGTGAACTTCTGAAATTAACAAATGTTTCTTTTGATGATAGTTATTTAAAAGACGTTATCGCTAGTGCTGATGAGGTAATTCATCCTGATCGACAACTATCGAAAAGCAGTAAAACAGAAATAAAAAAATCTAGTAAAAAACCATTAGAATTAGCCAAGACAAAGATGCTACGCACTCATCCTCGCAATATGCGGATTAATTTACGAATTAAAAGTAGAGATTTTCACTAACTGTGTATGATAGATTTATTTACATTATCTCAGATGGAATATTGATATAGTAGCATACTATAGAGCTTCAATGTAAACTAGGGAAGCAAGAACGGAAGTAAGGAGGAAATCCGATGGCAACTGATGTAATCATGGAAAATAATAACCAAGAAGTGCAAAAGCAGCGTGCTATTTATAATAGTCCTGAAAATTTTTTCAGTTGGTCATGGCCTTCTGTTCCTCGTCATCAATTTTTAGCTGAGCGCGATCAGGCTTACGATCCGAATGGTCCAACCGCTTTAATAGAACTCGATATTTCTGACCAATTAGAAACACCTTATCCGGCAACGATTCCGGCAATATTAGCTCGTTATATAAAGCTACGTGCTGGCGAGTCTTTATCGCATTCTTTCGCCGCTTCAGGCGAAGTTTACTATGTTTTGCAAGGTTCCGGAGAGAGTACTAATGCTGATGATAAGGTTGGTTGGGGAATGGGAGATGTTTTTTGCTTTCCTGGTGGTAATGAGAGTAATCATCGAGCTGAGGTAGACGCCATTTTATTTTGTGTAACTAATGAACCTCTGTTGGCATTTGACAATCTTAGGGCCCCTACTTCCGGCAATTCACGAAGTGAAACCGTTCATTGGCCACATGCTGAAATTGAAAGGCATTTACAAACTGTTTACTCAAGGCCAAAAACGGCAGAAACGTCCGGAGTATCTATCCAATTTTCAACGCCGGCTACAGCTCCTAGCCGGAATACAATACCAATGATTAATACAGCTATAAACACGTTGGAATCTGGAGGTGACCAAAGACCACACCGGCATAATGGGGCAGCTATCACTTTAGCGATAGAAGGTGAAGGTATTCACTCAATGATTGAAGAACAGGAAGTCCCTTGGGTGACTGGTGCGGCCCAAATTACCCCGGGAGCAGAATTACATTCTCATCATAATAGGGGCAACCGGCGCATGCGTAGTTTTGTTATTCAAGATGAGGGTCTGCATTTCTATTTACGCACACCTGGCTTTAGTTGGGACTGAGTTTAAAAGTAGCTAACAGTACGCATTGGATATTCATGCCTTGCCAAGCACTAAACCTGCATGGGACTGGAGTTATAATGTGTCGGCATTTTCCTTTGTGCAATTTCTAAGGATTTTGAAATGCGTAATCCATTTCGTGAACGATTGAATGAAGGAAAAGTTTGTGCAGGTATACTGACTAGTATGCCGAGTGTTAATTTGGCTCAAGCATTGGCCAATCTTGGTTTTGATTGGATGTTTATCGATATGGAACACGGATCGATCGATATTGCGTCATGTCATCATATGATTACCGCAAGTTCTGGTACAAATTGTGCACCAGTAGTGAGAGTAATGGAGCCTACGATAAGTTATACCAAGCCGGTGTTAGATTCTGGGGCTATGGGTATAATTTTCCCAATGATTAAAACAAAGGCGTTGGCTGAGGCGGCTGTTAAATCTGTCCGGTATCCGCCGGAGGGCGAACGTGGCTGGGGACCATTTTATGCACCCATGCGCTGGGGAAACGGGGATGCGATTGATTATTATAAAGCATCAAATGACGTAGTTGTCATTGCCCTTATAGAACATATTGAAGCCGTTGAGAATATTCATGAAATTCTATCCGTATCTGGAATTGATGTTTTTTTGATTGCTCCTATGGATCTGGCTGCTAGCTTGGGGCACGTCGGAGATAGAGATCATCCAGATGTTCAGATGGCGATTTCCCGGGCTGAGCAGGCGATTCTGGGAGCTGACCGTCCGATGGGGGCGCTATGCTTATCCGGAGAAGAAGGTAATGAAAAAATTGCTAAAGGATATAAAGTGTTGTTGATGGGAGTCGATTTACTTTTACTGGAGATTGGCGCGAAATCCATGTTGGATGGATTAAATCGATAGGACGTTGGGATGCATCTATCGAAAAACCAAATAGGGGTTTATAAAGAAAAGGGATGGGCTTTAGTACCGGAAATGTTATCCAAAAAGGAGGTATCCGTTCTTGAAATAGCGGCCTCAGATGTCCTTAAACGTGAGGGCCCGGAGGTAGCTAGGGAGATCGATGGCTCACCTCATGTTTGTTGGGGGATGCACATGTTTGATTATCGCTTGGCAATTCTTCCACGTCATCCCAATATTCTTCGTCCCGTCGAGCAACTTTTG
>CAZADS010000064.1:0-14330 GCA_964483985.1 uncultured Thalassobaculaceae bacterium | reverse complement strand
ATAATCTCCTCAGGCTGGGCCCATGAGCTCAATTAAATCCAAAGTAGATTCAAATCAGATAGATAACTCTCAATCGGCATCGCAAATTGCGGGATATCCAGATAACCACTCCATACCTCAATTTGCAGATAAATATTTTTTGAGAACTAAGGCTATAGTTGAACGCTTTGGGGATTGTCAGGTTACCTACGCTGTTTTTATGAGGCGACCAGTAACCAGTGCACCGAATATGGCTGTCCATTGGCTGAAGCGAATGGCCAAGGAGCGACAGGCTAAAATAAAAATAGATCTTCGATACAAGGAAGGAGCCTGGGTAGGGGCGGGGGAGCCCATTCTCTATGTTTCGGGATCATTATTTCATCTGGTTGATTTGGAAACCCAATTTCTGCAAAAACTTGGTGCGCCCTGTGTTGCAGCCTACAATGCTTATGTAATGTGTATAGAATTACCTAGGTCTGCTTTTCTAGCCATGGATGCTAGGCATTGCGCTGGAACGGATATGGCAGAGTTGATGGCTTATGGAGCAAGTGTCGGTTCACGTAAAGCACAAAAAAAAATAGGTGCAATAGGCTTTATTGGAAATGCCACTGATGAAACAGCTCATTTTTTCGGACAAAACCAAGGATATGGGACCATGCCCCATGCTCTGATTGGTTACGCGGGTTCGACAGTCCGGGCAGCTGAGATGTTTCATGAGACGCATCCCCAAGAAAACCTTACCGTTTTAATTGATTATTTTGGTCAAGAAATTTCAGATGCTGTTGCCGTATGTAAAAGGTTCCCTGACCTGGCCAATTTAGGTGGCCTTGCTTTGCGTCTTGATACCCATGGAGGCCGTTATGTTCAAGGATTAGACATGGCTAATTCTTATGCGGTTTTAGAAAGAAATGCGACGAAAGCCATCAGAGGTTATAGGTCGGACGCAGAATTACGTCATTTGATTGGGACAGGAGTTTCGGCTGCGTCGGTTTGGCATTTGCGAGAGACGTTAAACGATTCGGGTTTTCCAAAAGTGAAAATCGTTGGGTCGAGTGGTTTTTCTCCGGAAAAATGTAGGATTATGGCTCTGGCGGACGCTCCGTTAGATGCGGTAGGTACTGGATCTTTTCTTCCGGAGAAATGGAGCGAAACTTATGCTACTGCGGATATCATTGATTATGATGGTTCTGGTCTTGTGAAGTTAGGTCGAGAATTTTTACTTAGAAAATAAAAATTTGGGCTCGTTAAGAAAGCTATCCGGTAGCCTTTATCTGAATTTAAACCGGAAGGTAATCACAGGTAAACGGCTAAAAGGGACACTAGTTACAACTGGGACTTTTTTTCTACGCTTTGTTAGCGTGCATGAGTTTTTCTGGGCGGTCGCTAAATAGTCTGAGCCGATTAAAAATGTAAGATTCCCGATTGAGTTCTAATATGAAAAGTAATTAATAATTTGTTTTACTTAAGATCTGGTTATTGCGTGATTAATCTGACATCTACATAGGTCTAAATGCTGATTTGTTAAAAGGTATAAAGTTATGAATAAACCCTCATATCCAAGCCTGTTATCAGGCATTGAAATTGCTGGGCGTCAAATTAGTAATCGTGTTTGTCTTTGTGCCACGGTAACCAACTTTGCTCGCAATAACCAAATCACTGATGCTTGGAGAAGTTTTCTCATCGAACGGGCTCGGGGAGGTGTTGGGATGTTGATAACAGAGATTATAGCAGTTGACCCAGAGGCAATTGCTCAATCTTCTACTGTTACTGGTTTCGATAGCACTAACGAAATGGCATTTAAGGCGATTGCTGATGATATTCACAAAGAAGGTGCAATATTAATTGGTCAACTTTGGCATCCGGGACGTCAACAATTGTGGCATCCAACTAAATCACCCATTGGCGTGTCCAATCTTCCTGATCCGTATAGTTGGACAGTGCCTCATGTTATGCACACGTTGGAGGTTGAACGGGTCGTTGAGGCTTATATTTCAGTAGGAATTCGACTTTATCATTGTGGTTTTGACGGAATTGAACTTCATGGTGCCCATGGGTACCTGATTATGCAATTTCTTTCACCGGCATCAAATAATCGCGAAGATATTTTTGGGGGAAACATAGATGGTAGAACCCGGTTTGTCCGACATATTGCAGCTGGCATCAGAGCGGCATGCGGTGATAATTTTATAATTGGGTTAAAAATGCCAGCAGATGAAGGGGTAGAATCTGGAATAAATCCGGACGAAGCCGAAAAAATTACCGCATATTTAGCCAATACCGGTAATTTTGATTATTTTGCTTACGGTCAGGGGAATTTTAGTTTGAGTTTGGAGACACACGTTCCAGATCTATATTTTCAACCTGGTCATTTTATCAATTTACATAAGCGCATGCGAGCGGCATCTCGTGGGATCCCCGTGATGGCACTTGGCCGCATTGATACTCCCGAGTTTGCTGAACAAATTATTCAAGAAGGATATGGCGATTTAATTGGCATGTCCCGTTCACTTATCGCCGATGCAGCGTGGGTGGAAAAGGCTAAAAAAGGCCGCCTGTCAGAAATTCGGCCAAGTGTATTTGATAACTTTCCTTGGGGTGAAGTGCATCTTGGAAAACCCTTATCAGATCATCACAATCCCTATCTCGGTCAGGATGGAGAGGCAGAAAGATTGCCTAAACCGGCCGAAAATGCTTGTCGTGTACTAGTGGTGGGTGCTGGGCCGGCTGGGATGGAGGCTGCTTGGGTAGCGGCTGCACGAGGTCATGGCGTGACTGTTTTTAGTTCTTCGGACGGTGTCGGCGGTGGGCTTCGTTTGGAGGCCGAATTACCTGGTCGTTCAGAAATGAAAAATATCATAAGTTATCAAGAATATATGGGAAAATATTACGGCGTGGAATTCGTTCTTAATAAGTGTGCGACCGTGGAAGATATTAATTCGTTCGACCCTGACGTTGTGATTTTAGCAACTGGGTCCCGACAACGACTTCCACCGAATTTAACCGCGGGTAACCGAGTAATCTCAGCTCGTGAATATGTTCAAGAAGGAAGAGTTCGAATTGGTGGTTTGGCTGTTTTAATTGACGAAGATCATGGACCAGCAACATATGGCGTTGCTGATTCTTTAGGCGAAAATTTTGATCAGTTGATATTGGTCACGTCGAGGGCTAGAATTGCAGGAGGTGTCAATTACTGCAGTGCAATTGGTGTTTACCGACGTCTCTACTCTGCTGGAATCGAAATTCGGACAGCGCAGGAGGTGGTGAGTTTCATTGGCGGAAATCTGAAACTACGAAATGCCTACAGTAGGTTGGATAGCGTGATAGAAGATGTTGATTTAATAGTTTATGCATCACCTCGCATTTCCCAAGATATGCTCGCAAAGGAATTAGATAGAGCCACTGTTCATTTAGTTGGGGATTGTAGATCACCCCGTAATTTATTAGCGGCGATCCAAGGCAGTCATACTTTGGCTGAAGCACTATAACAAAGCGGGTATTTTAAAATTCTATTTTGAAAAAGTTGTTTGGATTAAATACCATGACTCTGCCAAATCAGAAAGATTTGTTCGATATCCCAAGAAACATTTCTTATCTAAATTGTGCCGCTCAATCGCCCTGTTTAAAAGAAAGTGCGGTTGCTGGCTTTAGAGGAGTGGAAAGGAAATGGCATCCTTGGGAGCCGGATAGACAAAATGTCACGGCTGAAATGGAAAATTGTAGAAATTTATTCGCTAAAATGGTTGGGGCGACGGGAGACGACATAGCAATTACATGTTCGACCAGCTACGGGATTGCCGTGGCGGCTCGTAATCTACATATAGAAGAAAATCAGGAAATATTGGTTTTAGAGGGGCAGTTTCCTTCTAACTATTATGCATGGCAAATTTTTTCTAAACGCAATCTTGGACGACTTCGGGTGGTTCCGCGTCCAACCAATTTTGATTGGACAACAGAGATTTTAGATAGAATTGATAAAGCAACGGGGATCGTTGCTCTGCCGAATTGTCATTGGACCGATGGATCCATGTTAAATCTCTCACAAATTGGGCAAAGATGTAACGAGCTCGAAATCCCTTTGGTGATTGATGCGACACAGTCAGCGGGAGCGCTGCCTACCGATGTCATAAAAATCAAGCCAGATTATTTAGTAGTCTCTGCGTATAAATGGCTTTTGTGCCCAGACGCTATGGGTTTTATGTACGTTGCACCAAAATGGCAAACAGGGATTCCTCTGGAAGATAACCACCAGAGTCGCAGGAACGCACCATCTATGGAAATTTCACCAGGATATTCCGATCAATATCAGGTAGGTGCGAGGCGTTTCGACATGGGATCGGCAGGCAGTATGATACACCTTCCGATGGCGGAAGCAGCTCTCAAACAGATTGAAACTTGGGGTGTACACGAAATACAAAATACATTGCGTATTTTGACCGATTACATCGCTGATCGTGCCCAAGATATGGGGTTTGACGTTCCTCCGCCATCAATGCGAGTTGGTCACTTTGTGGGTCTTTGGAATAGACGACCGATACCTGATAGCTTGATCCATGATCTAGCGCGTAAAAATGTTTATGTCAGTCGCAGAGATGGTGCAATTAGGGTAAGTCCATATTTGTTTAACGATCGGTCCGATATAGATCAGTTATTTGATAGCTTAGCCGTTTTGCTTTGACATTTTGGTCCAGCTTGTTGATATGTCGGCTTAGCAACGGTCTCTAAGACTCGCTATTCGAAATAGCGAAGTTATTTACTTAATTCGCGTAGTTAAGAAAAGGATAGCTTTAAATGTCTCAGCAGCTGGTTGATTTTCGGCTAATTACTCCCGCTATTGGAGCGGAAATTCTAAATTCCAAGGGTAAAACAATGTCTGCAAGCGTTGCGCGGCAACTGCGCCAATTATTGATCGACCGTAAGGTATTAGTTTTTAGGAATCAAGACTTGAACCCCAGAGAATATTTGGACTTTATGAGAATTTTTGGTGAACCCTACGCTGAAGATCTAGAGCCTCAAGACGGTAACCCATCGGAAGTTGCTGTAATAAAGATTAAACCCAATGAGAAACAGGTCATTAACTTTTGGCATATGGATTATTCGTTTACAGAAAAGCCTGCAGCTATTTTATCTTTACACGCAAAAATTATACCTCCCTGCGGAGGTGACACTCTTTTCACGAATTTAGAAGCCGCTTATGAGGGCTTGGATGAGCGCACTAAGTCGAAAATTGATAAATTGGAAACTAACCATAGATTGGAAGCACCGACCCAGAATGCGAGGAATAGGTGGACTGAAGAAGAATTACGAAAGATGAGTGAACAACCGCCTATAGTTCATCCCCTCGTTTGCAGAAACCCGAAAAACGGGAAAAATTATCTTTTTGTGAATGTACCCATTTTTTGTCACAATATTGTAGGTATGGAAAACGAGCAAGGGGATGCATTATTAAGCAAATTGTATAAGCATGCTCAAAGACCGGAATATAGTTTTAGGCTGGTTTGGGAGATAAACACGCTTGTTGTTTGGGAAAACATACACTGCTTGCATTATCCTGTGTCAGATTATTTTCCTAATGAACGAAAATTATTAAGGATAGCTTTAAAAGGTACTCATAGACCATGTCATTAAAATTTATTTCTGTGCAGGAGCATCGAGGCGAGTGGTGTACATTTATGGTTCGATGATCGAGAACGTTACTACTAACTTTTTTCGTGTTATTTACAACAAGGAATAACAAAATGATAGCCCTCAATCGGGCCCCAGGTTTTATCAAAAACCCGGAAAGGCTTATGAAATACTCTCAGGTTGAAAAACGAGTGAAAGTCATGTTTAAAGGTGAAATCATAGCAGACAGTGTAAAAACCGTTTCTCTGTGGGAATCAGATTACCCAGTGGTTTATTATTTTCCGCCCTGCGACGTGAATATGGAATTTCTTGTCCAAACGGATCATTCTAGTTACTGCCCGTTTAAAGGGTATGCATCTTATTGGAATTTACAAATTAAAGGCGATTTGTCCCAACAGGCTATTTGGTCTTATCAATCACCTTATGATGAAGCGTTAGAGATAAAACATTACATGGCTTTTTATGAGAGCAGAGTCGATTCTATTGATGTTGGTTAAACGTCAGAAAAGCGTTACTCGGGTAAAATTCATGTAAATGTTACTTCAGCTGTACCGAGACCTTCTAGGCTTACCCTCACGGAAGATGGTTGTGTGACCCACTCCGTCCGGACTACGCTTCCCAACATAACAAAATCCCCTCTACGGAGCGGCTTACCAATTCCTGCGCGGTGGTTGGCCAGCCACGATAACGCCTCAAATGGATGACCGAGAATATCAGCCCCCATACCTGATGCATGTTCTTTCCCGTTAATAGTCAGTTTACCATTCATTATTGTCAAATCTAGATGCTGCCATTCGGTTTGTTCGCAGCCCAGAACGACGCCTGCATTAAAAAAATCATCGGCAATTAAAGTTGGTGTTGAAAGTTGGGAGTATTGTTCATATCTATCATCTACCAATTCGATAGCTCCCATTAAGGCTGCTACTGCTTCGCCAGCGCTCTCGCGAGTGTATGGACCCCGTTCTCCTGTCATATTTTTTCCAAGACGGGCGGCTATTTCACACTCAACTCCCACGCAGTGGAATTTGGAGAGTGGCAATTCGACTCTTTTATCAAAAACCATAGAGCTAAATACCTCGCCCGCACAAGGATGGTCTATTTTTAAAAAATTTTGCATAATTTGTGTTGTGCAACCAATTTTATGACCGATTACCGTCCCGTACCCTGATCTCTGTAGGATCTGATTAAGGACCATTTGTACAGCATAACCCTCAGCTTCCGTCGAGGGCACAAGATCTGAAGGAAGACTTGGTGTGGGTTTCCCTCCAAGTCTACTTTGTGCGAGAAATTCCGCCGATGCTTCTATAAGGTTATCGTTCATGCTATTTCCGAATATTGCAACCAACCCTATCGATATTCGTTAAGTATGGAAACAGTAGCGTCTGCTAGGACCTGACAACCAGCAACAATATCAGCTTCATGGCTATCCTCTGAAAAATCATGACTGATCCCGTTGATGGAGGGAATAAATAGCATGCCACAGGCTACCTTTTGGTGAAGTACCATTGGATCATGACCGGCTGCACTTGGCATGCGTTGCCAATTTCCTGGAGCAGTTTTCTCGGCTGCTTTATCCAAGTGAATCTGGAAGTTATCGTCCATTTTGGAGGGTATAATAGGGTTGCGAGCATTTTTCATAGTGATTTGAATTGGAGTTCGTTCTTGAATTTCCTTGCTAATAGATCGAACCTTACTATCTAACTCGTTCAGCAATCCTTCGTCTTGATCACGGAATTGCAAGCTCAGTTCTGCCCGTCCTGGAACTATAGATGTGGCTCCAGGCTCAACGGCGACATGACCAATTGTCCACACAGTCCTCTCGTTGGCTATTTTTGGAAACTCCGTATTGATTCTGTGACCAAATTCAAACATGGCTGTTGCTGCATCTTTTCGCCTCGCCATTGTTGTTGTTCCCGCGTGATTTTGTTCTCCTATGAATGAAATGGTTAAACCACGAATTCCAACGATGCTGGTAACCACGCCTATTTGGTTCCCAGAATCTTCCAAATAACTGCCCTGTTCTATATGAGCTTCTAAATAGCCAACGTATCTGTTTGGCTCAATTTGAAGTCGTTTGACATCGTTTAACTGCACACGTTCAAGAGCCGATTCTAGCTTTTCTCCGTTGTATCCCGTTGCGGCCTTTTCCTCGTTGGAATCTAATAATCCACACCAAGAACGGCTCCCGAGGCAACCTATAAAATTACTTTCTTCGTCTTGCCAGGAAACGGCGTCTACCGATAAATGTGCGGTTGCTGAGTCTTCCAAGCAAGCACGCGCTATCTCTAAGCCATAAATTACGCCTAATGCCCCGTCGAGCCATCCACCTTCTGGCTGAGTATCGGAATGAGAGCCAATAAGTAGAGAACCGCCGCTATTCGGTGAAAATCCAAATACATTTCCTACCCCATCTAACACGGCTCGTAACCCAGCTTCTTGATAACAATTTTTAAGCCAGTATCTAGCCTTCATATCTTCTTCGCTAAATGCGGGTCTTATAACACCAGTACCAGAGGCACCAAAAGTGCGCAATTGTCGGAGATTTTTTAGAAGACGTTCGGGATTGATTTTGGTCATACCACGTGCTCTTTGTTATTTGGCATTGATAAATGTGCTCAAAAGTTGATCTTAAGAAGAAAATGTTGGCAATCTTAAAATCTATATTTTACGCGAAAATCGCGTTTAAAAGTACTTTGTTTTTAAAAAAATGCGATAAATGAAATAATTTCGTCATAGAAGGGTTGCCGAATACGATAAAAATCTTTTAAATCACGAAAATTTTAAGTCCAGAAGGGTGGGTAGATTGAGCTTAACCTTAAAAACTGGACAGCAGGAGCAGGGAGGCTCTGACGTGTCATTAGAAGAACAAAGTGGAACAGCGTCGGCTGTGAAGCTTATTGTTGATGGTATTTCAAAAAGCTTTGGCGGAGTTCAAGCGGTTCGGGATGTCAGTATTTCAGTTCCAGATGGACTGATCTTTGCCATCATTGGACCAAACGGTGCAGGCAAAACATCATTGCTGAATATGATAAGTGGGTTTTATCATCCCGATGAAGGTTCAGTTAATTTTCAGGGTCGGGATATAACTACCATGACGCCTGCCAACAGGGCATCGATAGGGATTGCCCGTACATTTCAAAATATTGCTCTCTTCAGAGGCTTAACGGTTTTAGAGAATTTAATGCTGGGCAGGCACGTGCATATGAAGGCTGGGGTGTTGTCGTCAATGCTATATTGGGGGAAAGCCCAAAGAGAAGAAGCGGAGCACAGGGAACGCGTGGAAGAAATAATCGATTTTCTGAAACTAACCGATCTCCGTAAGCGGCCGACCGGTTCTCTTCCCTATGGACTCCAAAAGCGAGTCGAGCTTGGACGGGCTTTGTCAGTAGATCCAGAATTGTTACTTCTTGATGAGCCAATGGCAGGCATGAATCAGGAAGAAAAAGAAGACATGGTTCGCTACGTTCTTGATGTTAACGATGAATGGAACCGGACAATTGTCTTAATAGAGCATGACATGGCTGTGGTTATGGATATTTCAGACCGTGTTGCTGTATTGGACCAAGGACAGAAGATTGCGGAGGGAACTCCGGATGAAGTGCGAGCTGATCAAAATGTAATCGAGGCCTATCTTGGCACTGGTAATCACTGAGGAACGTCCTGCTATGGAGCAATTGGCCACCATTCCAGCCTATCTTCTGCGCAATGAAGCGGATAATTCATTCTCCAATTCTCCCGCGATCAGAGAGAAAGACCTTGGTATCTGGAAAACTTACAATTGGAGAGAGTATGTCGGTCACGTTCGTGATTTTGCTCTTGGTATTGCCAGTTTAGGTTTTAAAAGAGACGACAAACTTTCAGTGCTAGGCAATAATCGTCCCCGTTTATACTGGGCTCAATTATCAGCCATGTCTCTAGGTGGGCAAGCTGTCCCTGTTTATCAAGATTCCATCGCTACAGAACTAGCCTTTGTTCTTTCCCACTCTGAAGCTTCCATTATCGTTGCTGAGGATCAAGAACAAGTAGATAAAATTTTGTTGATTCAGGACCAACTACCTAACCTCCGGTGGTTGATATATGATTATCCGAGAGGATTACTCCGTTACGATGTGGATATCTTAAAGTCTTTTGAAGATGTCGAAGTGCTCGGCCGTGACTTTGAAGCTCAGAACCCGGGTTATTTTGAAGCAGAAGTAGAAAAGCTTGAGGCTGACGATGTCGCATTGGTAGCATATACCTCGGGCACTACCGGACAACCCAAAGGTGTGATGTTGAGCCAGGGAAATTTGGTAGAGACAACGCTTACGTTTCTTGCTTCCGAAGATGTCCGTCAATCGGACGATTTTTTAGCTTATCTTCCAATGGCATGGGTTGGGGAAGTACTATATGGAGTGAGTGCAAGTATCTTGTCTGGGTGCGCTTGTAATTGCCCAGAAAGCCCGGAAACTTTGCATAGGGATTTACGAGAACTTGGACCAACCGGTATTTTGGGCTCTCCTCGTGTATGGGAAGGGATGCTCTCGAACCTGCAGGTGAAAGCCGCCGATGCCTCTTCTCTTAAGCGGTGCATATTTGGATATTTTCAAAATGTAGCTCAACAAATTGAAGTACTAAAAGTTGAGGGAAAAGCGGTGCCAGTAACTCTTTCGCTACTTCATGGGTTAGGTGAATTTTTCGTGTATGGTCCCGTGCGGGATCAGCTTGGTCTTAGGCGTGCCCGCTGGTGTCTCACTGGTGGAGCGCCATTGGGACCAGATGCTTTCCGTTTTTTTCGAGGCTTCGGAATTAATTTAAAACAAGTATACGGATCAACGGAAGTCACTGGTTTGATTTCTATTCAGCCGAATGGAGAAGCGAATCCAGATACGGTTGGGCCTCCGTGTGCTGGCGTAAATATAAAGGTAGATGATGAAAGTGGTGAACTTCTAGTTCGTTCAAAAGGGGTTTTTAAGGGCTATTACAAAGAACAAGAAATGACGCGCGAAGCACTAAATGATGACGGTTGGCTGAAAACTGGAGATGCTGGTTTGATCGATGAGCGGGGTCATCTAGTGGTGATTGATCGGGCCAAGGACGTGGGGAAATTGGCAGATGGCACCCCATTTGCTCCTCAATTTGTAGAGCTGAAACTCAAATTTAGCCCCTTTATTAATGAAGCTGTGGCTTTTGGGGACGGTCATCCATTTGTTACAGCAATGTTAGCCATTGATTTTGACGCGGTCAGTAATTGGGCAGATAAACGTAATCTGCCTTATACCAATTACGTTGACTTGACCCGAAAGGATGAAGTGAGAGAGTTATTGAGCGATGAAGTTCGCAAAATTAATATCGGCCTCCCAGCTGTTTCGCACATCAAACGGTTTTTAGTTTTGACTAAAGATTTAGACGCCGATGATAATGAAGTTACCAGGACGAGAAAACTACGTCGATCTTTTATAGCTGAAAAATATGGTCCAGTAGTCGATGCGTTTTATGGCGGAGCTAAAGACGTAGATTTGAAGCTTGATGTAACTTTTGAAGACGGTAGCCGAACTCAGGTTGATTCACACATGATTATCGTAGAAGCCGTTTAGGAGACCTTGGAATGGAATGGCAATTTTTCTTTGAGCTGTTCACGAACGGCATCCTTACAGGGTTAATGTATTCCCTTGTCGCTGTAGGTTTTGTTCTAATTTTTAAATCCACCGATGCTATTAATTTTGCACAGGGTGAATTTTGCATGATCGCAGCTATATTTATTGCTGGATTTTTGAACCTTTATGGCTGGCCGTTGTGGCTTAGTATTTTAGGTGGCTTGGTATTTATGCTGCTTTTTAATCTGGGTTTAGAAAGAGTTGTTTTACGACCCATGATTGGGCGTCCAATTGTAGCTATTATTATGGCAACGATCGGTTTGGCGTTATTATTTAGGGGGGTAGGGCCTCTTTTATTTGTAGCCGAAACGCAACCGATTAATTTACCCATTCCCGATGATCCAATCATTTGGTGGCCTTGGTTTTTTATTCCAATCGATCTTTTAGGTGCGGGGATAAGTCTTCTTTTCTTGGCTTTGTTCGGATGGTTTTTTATGAAAAGCCGAAAAGGGGTGGCAATGCGTGCTGTGGCGGATAGCCATCAGGTATCAATGGCAATGGGTATAAATGTTGAACGTTATTTTGCCCTTGCATGGATGTTGGCTGGCGTAGTGGCACTGCTTGGCGGGGTGGTCTGGGGTAGCGCGATTGGTGTCGATACACAATTGGCGCAGCTTGGCCTGAAGGTTTTTCCTGTGGTCATACTTGGTGGTTTGGACTCAATACCAGGTGTTATTGTGGGGGGGATTATTGTTGGGGTCGTTGAAGCTATTGCCGCCGGATATGTTGATCCTCTTGTAGGCGGAGGCACGAAGGACTTTACTCCTTATGTGCTGATGATTTTAGTTCTTATGATTAGACCCTATGGTATTTTCGGGAAACCGATTATTGAGCGCGTATAGACGGTCTTGGAGTTAAGTTATGTTTCATCGCGAGAGCGGTTATTATAAGACGACTTATGCCGCTGATATGGCGCTTTTCCCGTTGCCTATCGCAAGAGTCACAGTAATAGTACTTGGTGTTCTGTTTTTTGGCCTCATCCCAATGGTTATGACGGACTATTATATTTCCATCATCAACCTGGTTTCGATCGCTGTCGTTGGAGCACTAGGCCTTAATATTCTCGTTGGTTATACAGGTCAAATTTCCATAGGCCATGCGGCTTTTATGTCCGTAGGCGCCTATACTGCTGCGAATTTGGCGACTAAGTTAGATTGGCCTTTTTGGTTGACGTTGCCAGCGGGTGGTTTGATGGCTGCAATTATTGGTTTGTTCGTTGGGTTGCCATCTCTCCGAGTTAAAGGCCTATATTTGGCGATTGCTACGTTAGCTGCACAATTTATAATTGAATGGGTTATAAATCATACCCCTGCGATCTCAGGCGGTGTGCAGGCGTCCATAGCTGTTCCCCCGCCAACGATTTTTGGTAAGAAATTGGCAACACAGAGTTCAATGTATTATTTCTTAATGATAATTATGACGATTGCTATAATAGCGGCTTTAAATTTGACGCGTAGCCGCATTGGACGAGCGTTTATAGCTATCCGAGATCAAGATATTGCAGCTGAAATTATAGGCATAAACGTTTACCGATATAAACTTTTAGCATTTGGGATTTCGTCTTTTTATGCAGGTGTAGCTGGCGTAATGTACACGTATTATTTAGGTATAGCGAACTATGAGATGTTCCAATTACCGATTTCCATCGATTATCTTGCGATGATTATTATTGGCGGCCTAGGCTCTATTCTAGGATCCATATTTGGGGCTATTTTTATAACGATATTACCTTTTGTGGTGCGGGTATTTATGGAAACGGTTGGCGTTTATTTTGTAGATGGAGTCTACCTTGCTCAAGTGATAGCACAGATGCGTTTAGTATTATTTGGGGCCTTGATCATCTTTTTCTTGGTTGTGGAACCAGATGGACTTAATAAGCTTTGGCAGAATATTAGAAATTACTTCCGTGTATGGCCGTTTTCCTATTAGCTCGGTCAGGGAGCGATAAAGCACCCATAAGGCGTGCTAGAAAATAAAAAGGGAGGTTACGCATGAAACACATAAAAACCAGCGTTCTGGCGGCAAGTGTCCTAGCTGCTGCTACCTTGCAATCAGGGGCCGCGCTTTCCAAAGAAATTGTGGTTGGATTGCAGTGTGATAGAACAGGCCCAACCCAGACGGTGGGCACTTTTCTATGCCCAGGAGTTCATGACTACGTCAATCTCATTAATTCCAAAGGAGGGATTGGCGGTAATAAGATTAAACTCATGGAGATTGACCACGAATATAAAGTGCCACCAGGAATGGAAGCTTACCAACGCTTCAAAGCCGAAGGTGCGGTAAGTGTAGCGATATACGGTACACCCCACACGCAGGCGTTAACACCATTATTGCATGCAGATAAAAAACCGGGAACAAGTCCTGGATTTGGATCAGCTGCCGCTGCAAATGGCCAAAAATTTCCATATTTGTTCCCAATTGCGGCCACTTATTGGTCACAGGGAGCGGCTGCGGTTCAATTCGCAAAAGATCAACTAGGAGGCTCAATCAAAGGTAAGAAAATAGCTTATCTGTATTACGATAATCCGGCTGGACGAGAGCCGTTACCTGTTCTTAATAAATTAGCCGAGATGGAAGGGTTTCAACTTAAAGAGTTTGCAGTTCCTCCACCAGGCGTGGAAATGAAAGTGCAAGTTCAAGATATCGCACGACGTTTTCGAGCTGACTTTGTGATCAATCATACTTTTGGCAAAGCCCCGTCCGTTTCAATCAATGAAATGACCCGGAACGGTTTTAAATTGAGCAAGATGGTTGGTCTGGTTTGGGCCGGTGCAGAATCAAACATCATGGGAGCCGGTGGATGGGCTAAAGCACAGGGTTTTAACGTTATGCAATTTGCTGGCATAGGTTCAGATTACCCAGTTCTGGACGAGATTAAAGCCATGTATAAAGCTAAAGGTAAGAGCGTCCCCAAGGAAATGGCTACCACGGTTTATTATAACCGAGGAGTGTTTACTGCAGCTGTTCATTTAAAGGCTATAGAAAATGCTGTTAAAGCCAAAGGTAGCGGCGATATAACAGGCGCGGACGTGAAAGAAGGATTTGAGAAAATTAAAGATTTCACGCTTGGCGGTTTTTTGCCACCCTTAGAAATCA
>CAZADS010000063.1:0-7063 GCA_964483985.1 uncultured Thalassobaculaceae bacterium | reverse complement strand
CGTCTTTTTGATTAAATTTTTAATGCTCTTAGTGATATTCTTGAGAGTTTTATTTATGATTAATATCAAATTTTGGACATTGTGATGGCAGCCCACGATGCCTCATGGCGAGATTCTGTATCAAATGTGCAAGCTCTGTGTGATAGGATGGAGCGTATGCTTTATGATTACGAGGAAAAATTGGACAGTGGGAAGGCAGCCCACGAAGCCTCACGCCGAGATTCTGAATCAAATGTGCAGGCACTGAGGGATACGATGGAGCGTATGCGTAATGATTACGAGGACCAGCTAAGCGGGAAGGTGAATCGATGAAAACCCCAACAGTTAGGCAACCGGCAACCGGGGAAACAAACCAAACAGTGTTAGCGTCGAAATCACGCTCTAAATCCAAGAGAAAGCGACGAGATATAGCAAGCGATTTATCACGCTTAGCCTCATTTGATGAAATCTTGGAATATTTAATTAAACACGTAACCGACAAACTCCAATCGGAAAGAGGTAGTCTGTTTCTTCATGACCCGGATACCCATCAGTTGTACACCCGAGTTGCTCTGGGCAATCTATCCCGAGAAATTCGAATCGACGAACAGTCTGGTATTGCTGGGTGGGTTTTCACCAATGCTGAACCACTCGCGGTTAATAATCCTTATGAAGATGAGAGATTCAATCCGACCGTAGATGAACGGACGGGATTCAAAACAAAAAGTATAGCATGTGTCCCTATTTTCACTATTGGCGAAATCCCAATAGGCGTTCTCCAAGTGTTGAACAAAATTGAGGGTGATTTCGACAAAAAAGATATCGATGCGATAGGGATAGTCGCCTCACAATGTGCATCGACCCTAAATACTTTTGCCCTGACAGAACGAATGGAAGCACAAAAGCAACGTGAATTGGAATTTATGAATTTAGTGTCCAAGTTAACGACCGAACTTGATCTTTCAAAACTGCTGAATCACGTTGTAGATGCCGCTACAGAAATGTTGAGTGCAGAACGCGCAACCGTTTTTCTGAACGATGAAAAAACTGATGAATTGTTTTCGATGGTAGGGGTCGGGTTAGGAGCGATGGAAATCCGTTTACCTAACCACGCCGGCATTGCCGGCGCGGTTTTCCAGACTGGGGAAAATGTCAATATACCCCATGCCTATGCTGATTTACGATTCAACCCGTCTTTTGATAAACAAACAGGTTTTTTTACCCGTTCGGTTTTGTGCGTTCCAATCTTAAATAAAATAGGGAAGCGAATTGGCGTGACACAAGCCCTTAACAAAATAGGTGGTCCCTTCACCGAAGAGGATGAAAATAGGATCAAAGCGTTTACTGCTCAAATTTCAGTAGGCCTAGAAAACGCAAAGTTATTTAACGACATGCAAGCTGTCAAAAATTATAATGAGGCAATGCTTCATAGCATGAGTAATGGTGTGATTACCGTTGATGAAGAAGGATTCACGAAGAGCATCAACTCCTCTGCGGAGAACATCATGAGCATGCAAGCATCTATCTCAATAGATAAACCGTTTTCAGAAATTCTAGATGAACGCAATGCTTGGTTAATTGAAGAGATTACAAAAGTCCGAGAATCTGGTGCAGAACAAAATCTGGAGGATGCGGATTTATTCACGGGAGAGGGGGAGAAAGTCTCAGCTAATATCTCACTACAGCCTATGGTATCGGGGGAAGGCGATAATATAGGGGCGTTAATCCTAGTTGAGGACATTTCTAGTGAAAAACGTGTGCGGTCTACTATGTCGCGCTATATGGATCCACAACTCGCCAACCAACTGCTGGAGGGTGGGGACGGAGAAGCAATGCTAGGGGGACAAGCGGCAGAAGCAACTATCCTTTTTACTGATATTAGGAGTTTCACCACCATTGCCGAAGCGCTCGGTCCTCAAGATACCGTATCAATGCTAAACGAGTATTTCGAAATTATGGTTGAATGTATTAGTGAAGCAGGAGGTATGCTGGACAAATTTATTGGCGATGCAATGATGGCAGGGTTCGGTATTCCTTTGCCCAGTGAAGATGCACCTGACTCAGCTGTCAGGTCTGCTGTTTCAATGATTACTCAACTCAGAATTTGGAACGCGAATAGACTTAAGGATAATAAACCAGCAGTCAATATGGGGGTCGGAATAAATACCGACAATGTAGTCACTGGGAATATTGGGTCTTCAAAGCGTATGGATTTCACGATGATTGGAGATGGTGTAAACCTAGCCGCTCGCCTTGAAGGAAGCTGCAAAACCTATGGTGCGCAGATTCTAATTTCTGAATTCACTCAGAATAAACTAAAGGGAATCTATGCTTTAAGAGAACTCGATCGAATTATAGTAAAAGGCAAAACAGAACCAGTGTCCATATACGAAGTACTGGATTTTCACGACGACGAAACATTTCCCGATAGGATGGATGTGGTCGGGTATTTTTCAGAAGGCCTTGCTCACTACCGAGCTCGTCGTTTCGATGATGCAACCAAGTCATTCTCGCTTGCTTTAAGTGCAAACGGCTTAGACATCCCAAGCAAATTATATATCGACCGTTGCAAGTCGTTTAAGGCCAACCCTCCACCCCCCGATTGGACAGGAGAATGGGTGATGACGGACAAATAGGCAGCAGAGTAAAAACAATAACAGGATGTGCAAATTTGGTGTTACGTTAGTCCAATCCGCTGGATTTAATAATGTCCGAACCCATAAAAACCAGACCACTTTGATGGCCTCCTAACTCACAAACCGAATATACAGCATCAAAAATTTTTTCTTTTTCAGAGCTGTCCGCAATAATGGTTACGATCGCCGCCTCTCCAAATTCTCCAAATTGTTTTTCTTCAAATAGATCACTGGATCGACCTGTTTCCACTACTACACTTTTAATGCCATTAAAGTCATTCAAAGTCTCAAGGACTTTTTGGCCATAATCTTTGTGAAGCAGTGCACCAATTTCAACCAGCATTGGACATATCCTTTAAGCAAGTTGCTTCAAAACGTCTTCAGGAATATACGTTGCGACTCGATCAAGTTTCGTCATAAACATAATTCCTCTGCCAGGAGTATCTAATTTTCCCGCCAGGTACATAGCCTCAAAAACTCTATCTGCTTGCTCGTCCGAGACGATTATACGGATTACTTCTTTTTGCTCATCTATGGTAACGCCTAGTAATCCCATTCGCTCTCTTATACCCGTTCCACGCCCATAACTAATGGTAGCACCTTGTGCTCCACAGTTTTTGGCTGCGTCTAATACCCCTTCAGCTAAATCTGTTTGCAAAACGCAAGTGATTAAATTTGCCTCCGATAGGTAGGTAATATTTCTTTCCGCCATCTCAAATCCCTCTATTTTCAATCTATTTTCAGGTTGCGGTAACTGTTTTGTTCCGTTGCGTAAACTGAATGACAAGACCCATTGTCAGCACAGCAACTATAGGGCAAATGCTTGCAAGAGATAATATCCCAAAACCTTCGGTAGCCGAAACAGCGTTACCCAATCCGAGACCCATGGCTAACACAAGCGGAACCGTCACCGGACCCGTTGTCACTCCTGCACTGTCCCAAGCGACATTCACAAACTCTTCCGTAGACATAGCCGTCATAATCACACCAATTAAATACAGAGGAAGAAGTATCGTCATCAAATCCAGGGAAAACACCACTTTTGCAACACCTAATGCTATGCCAACAGCAACGCCGCCAGCTACACTGTACATCAACATTGATTTCTTGAATGCGCCATTTGTAAGGTCCTGGACCGTCAATCCCAATGCATTAAGGGCAGGCTCAGCAAGTGTAGCTCCAAATCCGAGTAAAAATGCAAACCCAACTACGATCACGAAACCTATAATTCCTGGATAAATGGGTGAATATTCACTTATTGGTAATTCCATAAATGCTGCTGGTAAAACACTACCTGCCTGCGAACCGATTGCCCCAAGCCCATATGTCAATCCAACATTGAATATGCACATGCCTAAGATCGAAAGGGTCAAACCATAAATAGTTACCATTCTATTCGGTAAAGTAGCCCTCAAAATTATAAACAAAACAAACATCAAAAACAGAACTAACGGCAAAATGGCCCGTACCCCCAATACGACTTCCACTAGAGGTGTCCGATCCCATATAGATGCTTCTACTTGGACTGCCGCTTTTCCAGCAGCCGCAGCCGCAATTATTTCATTTGGACTAATATTGAAAGAAACAAATATAGCCAAAATTAGCACTGCCAAAATCGGAAACAGCGACGCCATCGTAACAACACCAAATCCGGAGAGAGAGGAATTTCCCTTTCCTGCAGCATTCGCAATACCTATCCCCAGCGATAAAACGAGTGGCACAGTAACAGGCCCCGTCGTAACGGCCCCGCAGTCCCAAGCAAGTCCTAAAATACTTTTGAGATTTGGATCCATCCATGCATAAGCTGATAAGATAGCAACGGGAACAAGTGCAGCATAAATCATTGGTTTTAGAGACCAGCCACGAACAAACCTAACCGTCCCAAGAATGGCGGCAAGGCCAACTCCCCCACCAACCATTAGAACAAGTGGCAATGTCCAATTATTCAAGAGTTCGTAAAGATAGGGAGCCTTTTTAACATCCACAGAAGCCCCAAAAGCCTGCAAAGCGCCGATGGCTGGTTCTGCGAAAGTAACTCCAACCCCTAAAATACCAATTATGATGAGAACCACGGGCATAGATGCCTTTTTCGGAAGGTTATCACCTATAATTTTCCCAAACGGCATTAATCCAGTGTTAAGCCCTTCCATGAAAACAGCTAAACCAATAATAACAGCCACAAGGCCAACACATAATGAAATAGCAGCATCTACGGGCTGTCGGAGGACAAGAACTTGGAAGAGAACCAGATATAAAGCCAGTGGCACCACCGACTTGATTTGATCCATTATCCGGGTATACCCATATGGACCCAATAAATTCATCGCACTTTTTGCTGTAACCTGTATCTTTTTCGGTTTCAAGGCATCCGGCTGCCCTTCCACTGGCTTAGGTGTAAGCAAATTATAACTAACAGTCCTATGTTGCACATTAGTTTGCGCCAAGAAGTGTGAATATCGCATGCGAGTCTCCAAAACTATGCGAATTTATAACAAAATCAGGGCTCACAGCTAAATTATATGTTCACGCACCAATTTCATTTGGGAATTAGTTATATAAACCCCTCATCCGTCAATACTTATTTTTATTCAGCAATATTTTCGATATAATCTTTTTTGATTTGGTAGTGAAATAAATCACGAATCGACTACAATTTACAATTGTTTAGACTATCACCTGATTAACTTTTTCCTGTTTTCGCGAGTGTTTTGACTAAGAAAGGTGGAATTTATGTCTGTGTATATGATTTTAGATGCTGAAATTCATGATCTAAAGGCATATGAAAAGTACAAGGAAGCTGCCCCACAATTTGTAGCACGTCACGGAGGCGAATATTGCTGCCGAGGCGGCAACATCGATGTCTTCATAGGCGACTGGCAGCCTAATCGCATAGTCATGTTAAAATTTCCGTCTAGAAAAGCTTACGATGCATTTATCAAAGACCCTGATTATAAGCCTTGGAAAGAACTAAGGGAGTCTTTAAGCACGATAAAACAGCATATGGTTATAGAAGGCATTTAAACTTTCGTCTTATATTGATTATAAAGCTTTATCCTAGATATTATTTGAGTGGTGGTAAATTAGTTTTCATATTTGCTTAAAAAAATGGTTAGAGAGGAGAAAATCCGAATGGTTAACTATATCCCGCCCACTTTAGACTGGGTTCGAGAGCAAGTGGATTTGTACGAGGGTAGTGGTGGCACTGAAGGAACCACTTTAAGAGATACCGGTCTGCCGTGCATACTGGTAACCCATAAGGGAAATAAAACTGGCGCAGTTAGGAAAATCCCGCTGATGCGAGTAAAAGTTAAAGACAGTTATGTGTTAGTCGGATCTTACGGCGGTCGACCCAAAAACCCAGTGTGGGTCTATAACCTACGAATTCATCCAGAAGTTGAAATTCGGGATGAAACGGAAGTATTCAATATGCGAGTACGGGAAGTTCAAGACGCTGAAGAACGCCAACGTCTTTGGGATGCTTGTGTGAAAGCTTATCCGCCTTACGACGAATACCAAGCCAAAGCACCTCGTAAAATTCCTGTTTTTGTGGCTGATTTAATATAACTAGAGAATTAAAACTCACCAAATTCTAGGGTTTTAGCGAGTCCACGCTATGAACTATGGACGCCGCGTTCCAGACTAAGATTCTCGGTTATTAGATAAATAGCCATGAAAGGAAAGTTACTTACCACGCATTACTTTACCCTAAACTAAGCGGGACAACTCATATCCTGGCCACAGCACATCGGGGACTTTATTTTCCCATGATCGTTTGGGCATTTGGATATTTGAACTTCACGATCGTCATCTAATTTAAGGATATCATCCACAAGAGGCGCGTCACAGTGCGCGCACGTCGCATTTACGGCCATACCGCATTTAGAACATTCATAAGTAGCCATTTTAATCCTCCAACCCCAATCAGAATGTCTCTTAAAGCTAATAGTAAAACTATTTACAGGTATTCACAAGGAGCGACAACGAAACGGAACGATCATCCATCATTACCTTTGTTCTCGAGTTTCCAAAGTTCTCCCTTATCAGTTAAAAAGAAAATTTTCCCGGTTGTTTTTTGCACTTCGATATCCCGGATACGTCCTATAGTACCTTTAAAAATGACTTCTTCATCCGTGATGGCCCCACGTCTAATAACCAATCTTCTTAAAGTTTTGTCCTTCAGTGAAGTCACGAGTGCATCGCCAGCCCATTCCTTGAACTCGGCACCTGCATAAATTATGATCGAGCTAACTGCAATAGACGGTGTCCAGTAATGAAGGGCTTTGGTAAAGCCGGGCGCCCATTTGGGACCTATTTCGCTACCTGTGTAATTAGTGCCACCCCAACCTAATATTTTCCAGCCATAGTTGCCGCCTCTAACAACTTTACCAAACCAATCGCCGCCTTTTGCTCCATGGTTACTTATGTAAATCTCATTGTCGATCGGTGAA
>CAZADS010000062.1:0-29446 GCA_964483985.1 uncultured Thalassobaculaceae bacterium | reverse complement strand
TTCCCATCACTTTGCACTGGCTTAGGCCAAACACAGGCGAATCCTTTCGAACAAAAGAGGTCAATAACTAAATGATATTATTAATAAAAAAGTACTTCGGCGAATTTTAGCGAATGAGGTAGTGGCGGAGGGAGCGGGATTCGAACCCGCGTTACCTTTCGGTAAACACGCTTTCCAAGCGTGCGCCTTAAGCCACTCGGCCACCCCTCCGTTTATTGAGGAAGCGACATTAACCAAGCTAGTAATTGATTGCAATGTAATGTCCACCTCCAATTAATATGGTTTGAAAAATTTATACGCAAATACAAATATATTTTGTTATGCTCAGATATAAAGTCCTAAAAGGGCTTAACTAGTGTGAAAACTGCTAGAGTTCTTAAACATGCGTTGGTTTCTCAGTTCTATTGGTTGGTTTATGCTCGCAATGGGTATTGCTACGCTGGGTTATGATTTAGTCAAAAGCTTAGCGTCTGGGAGTTTTAGTCTGAGTGATACGGGGAGTATTTGGCATGCTTTTCACTCGGAGAGTTTACAAATCCTAGAACCTGCACTTGCAAGACATATACATCCGTATCTATGGGATCCAATAATTCTTTCTCTTTTGCTATCACCTATATCGTTGGTGTTAGCTATTTTGGGTTTCATTTTGTTAATGTTGACCAGAAAAAAAAGTCGAAAGAGACAAAACGATTTGTTTGTAGGCTGAAAACTGATTATAGACCTTAGAACTTGATACCATTACTATTTTGTAGATATATGTTTTATTTACCAAACTTAATTCCGTTTCGACGCCGAATACCCAGTGTAGCAGTCGTTTTTATGACGGGTGTCATTGGCTCAATTGGTGTTATGCGCCGTGGATTGAACCTCCAAACAATGGGACCAGTTTTAGAGGCTGCGTTTACGAACCGAAAAACTGTTGCTGTTTGTGTAATAATGAATTCGCCTGGAGGATCTCCTGTTCAGTCTGATCTTCTCCAGCAACGGATTCGGGATCTTGCTAGGGAACATGAAAAACCTGTCTTTGTTTTTTGCGAAGATGTAGTAGCTTCTGGTGGTTATTGGATAGCGTTAGCAGCTAACGAGATATACGCGAATGCTAGCTCGATAATTGGATCAATAGGCGTAATTTCAGCCGGTTTTGGTTTTGAGGAGGCTATAGGAAAACTTGGGATTGAGCGCAGAAGTTATTCAACCGGACCTAAAAAAGGTATGCTTGATCCTTTTCAGGCCGAAGACCCTCAACATGTCGCCCACTTGAAGTCACTTCAACATGAAATTTTTGAAAGATTCTGCGAATGGGTTCGAGATCGCCGTGGTGTAAAACTTAAAGGCCCAGAAAATGAATTATTTAGTGGCGCATTTTGGACAGGTTCAAAGGCGATGGAATTAGGATTAATCGACGGGATCGGAGATATGCGCACGATAATGCGGGAGCGCTATGGTCAAAAGGTTCGTTTTAGAGCGTATGCGGTTCGAGAGGGTCTACTACGTCGATTAGGCCTGAAATCTTATAATGCGGCTTATAATCAAGATGTCCAAAACCATCTTAATAATCCAATCGTTCATTGGACGGAGGATCTAATGGCAAGTATAGAAACACGAGCCTTCTGGAGCCGGTTTGGTCTCTGACTTAACCCTAATCGCAGCTCAGGGGTTTGGTGAAATCAGAATTTTACCGTCGCGGTATTCTTTATTTGCGTGTAACAGTGCATCTTTAATTTTCGTTAATGGATAAGCTTTTTCAACTTTAACAGAAAGGGTTCGATCGATAACATTTTGGGCAAGTTTCTCATAGAGGTTGCTAACTTCTTCCGAAGTTAAGTGGTTCATCACGTTGACAAGCGAGAAACCACATAATCGAATGTTCCTGAAAATAAGCTGGCCTGCTGTTATTTGGCAGGGTTTTCGGCTTAATAGGCCATAGGTCACTATACTACCACTGTTGGTGAGACAATCAGCTAAGCGGGCTACATTCGGACCAGCGATTGCATCTAATGCTAAACGCGGCAGGTTTCCGCCGGTTGCATCCTACACGCGCTGAGCTAAGTTGGGCCCGTCTACTAACACGATATCTCCGCCTTCGTTCAAGAGGCGATCCACAGCGTCTTCGCGCCTTACTACATTCAATGTTCTTATACCTGCTTTTCTTGCCAATTGGATAACGTTAAGGCCTACGCCCGAGTTAGCTGCATTTTGAATAATCCAGTCTTCGGGTTTAAGCGCTACAAAATCAGATAACATTCGCGCTGCCGTCGGTGGATTGACTTTAAGCATAGCAGCCTGCTGAATATCAATGTCAGATGGGAGTCGTATCAAGTCGCTAACAGGTAATATTTGAGCTTGAACCCAATTTTGGCGTTTCTGGTTTATTACCAAATCACCTATTACTAATCCCTAACGTCAACACCTATGTCTTCTACAACCCCCACGCCTTCAGCTCCCATGCGGCAGGGAGTTGATAGAAGAGATGCATGTCCACCTTCGATTTGTAAAATGTCAGCTGGATTTATTGGGCAAGCGAGCATTTTGACGCGCACCTCACCAATACTGGGAGCACCTAAGTCTGCAACTTCAACGCAGTCTACGACGTGTTCAGCCCAGCCAACTGCTTTTACCTCAGCGATCTTCATTGCTTAACTCCATTTTGCTTTAAAAGTAATTTTAACTCAACCGGATCAAATTAATGCTGTCGAAGAAGTTTTTGGTTACCTATAAACCATCATAACAAAGTTGTAGAAAATTCATTGTTGAAATTATTCACGTTTAAATAGATCTTAGAAGGACTTTGTTGCAGTAAGGCCGGAAGATCGTTTTGAACATAACATTTTTTGAATCCACGTCGAGAAATTCTGGGTGGTAGAATTTAATGACCGGAAGATTGATCGTTGTTGGTGGTGGTCAGGCATCAGTATCCCTCGTCTCAAAATTGCGGGCCTTGGGCGATGATAGGCCTGTAACATTAATTAGCGAAGAGCCGTTGGTTCCATATCAGAGGCCACCGTTATCTAAGAAATATATGATGGGGGAAATGGATATTGAACGTCTCTTCCTTCGTCCAGAAAGATGGTATACGGAAAACAATATCGCATTGCGTCTAGGACTTTGCGTTAATTCTATAGATCGTGTTACTAAAACAATTGAGACCTCGTCAGGAGAGCGATTGAAGTATGACCGATTGGCTTTAACTACAGGATCCTCTCCTCGTAAACTACCGAAGCAAATATTGAACGCGTGGAACGGTATATATTCGATTAGGTCTGTTTCCGATATTGATGATATGGCGTCAGAAATGTTGTCAAAACGATCGGTTCTCGTCGTGGGAGGTGGGTATATTGGTTTGGAAGTTGCGGCTGTGGCGGCTAAAAGGGGACTTAATGTCACGGTGATAGAGGCGGCTAGTCGTATATTAAAACGTGTTGCTGCGCGAGAGACGTCCGATTATTTCAGGAATCTCCATTTGAATAACGGCGTTAGAGTTGTCGAGGGAGTTGGATTGGTTGAATTGATCGGGAAAAATAGGCGTTTTTCGTCAGCATTGATTTCAAACGGCGAAACAATTGCGGCTGACTTTATTGTGTCTGGCATTGGCATTGTCCCAAATGATGGCCTCGCCGCAGCTGCTGGATTAAGTGTAAATAATGGCATTGTAGTTAATTCCGCATGTGGGACGTCCGATCCATCAATATTCGCCGCCGGTGATTGTGCTTCGTTTCCGAAAAATGGAATCTGGACAAGATTGGAATCGGTCCAAAATGCGGTTGACCAAGGGGAAGCGGCCGCTGAAGCTTTAGCGGGAAAAGCAGTAAAATATGAGCCTCATCCTTGGTTTTGGTCCGATCAATATGATGTTAAATTACAGATTGCTGGTTTGAACGTAGGCTATGATACGACTATAATTCGTTCGGGAAAGCGGACAGGAGGAATGTCTGTTTGGTATTATAAGGGTGACATGTTGTTGGCGGTAGATGCGATGAATGACGCATCGAGTTTTATGATTGCAAATAGGATGATTAAAGCCAGTTTTTCCCCCAGGCGCTGTGATATTGAAGATCCTTCTTTCGATCTAAAATCGCTGATTATTAATGATTAAGTTTTACGAAATCGTGGTATCTCAAGAATCAAAGTGACTAGTGCGTTAATAAAGTAGATCTTTGGATCTAAAATTTTTCAGGAAAAACATTGTCAGAGAAAGTGCCCATGCTTAAATTATATTATGCTCCGAGTACTTGTGCTTTGGCATCACATATTGTTTTGGAAGATGTATGTGCAAACTACATGGCGATAGAAGTCAATTTTTCTCGAGAAGAGCAGAAAAGCAGAGAATATTTGGGACTAAACCCTAAAGCCCGAGTGCCGACTCTAATTACACCACAAGGTAATCTAACAGAGACCCCCGCTATTTTGTTGTTCATAGCGCAAAAATATTCTAATGCGAAAATAGCCCCATTGAATGATATTTATCTTTTAGCTGAATCTCAGTCGTTTAATAGTTATCTGTGTTCGACTGTGCACGTAGCGCACGCTCATCGTGGGAGAGGTTATCGATGGGCAGATGACCCAGCTGCCATTTTGGCAATGAAAAAAAAAGTACCAGAATCTGTAGGGCAATGTTTTGATCTAATTGACAGGGTGTTGTTGAAAGGTCCCTATGTTTTAGGTGATAATTACAGCATTTGCGATCCATATTTATTTACTTTAACAGGTTGGTTGAAACGAGACGGATTGGATCATGAAAATTTTCCAAGAGTAAACCAACACTATAGAATGATGTTACAACGCCCTTCGGTGCAAAAGGTATTACCTTTCTATGTAGCTGGTTAACGGTAATTACGACTACCCTTTTCACCAATCTTTAATAAACGTAACATTTCTGATAAAACTGGGTCGTTTAATCCAAATTCTTTTAATGCAATTACAGTTTCTTCGTAGTAGTCGGAGCAAGTGCCCAACGAGCCACTAGCTTTCATTATGTATTTTGCTGCAGTTTTCGGGTCAATTGGACCAGCGTAAAGTTTATGGAGGTGATTTACCACGAAGGCTATAGCATTCATTTTTTTAGTTCTGCCGTTGATAGATAGCCATTTTGGTTGGTAAATAGCGGTATGCATTTCTCTACGCCAGATTTCATCTAAGTCAGCTAACAAATTGCTTTTCGATAATGTAAAAATGACACCGTCACAAAATGATTCCGGTGCGGCATCCAGGCCGAACGTTAGGCCTGGCTCATCGATAGATCCTCTAGCACTGATTGTCCAAAGACATATTTGGCGAGCCCAACCGCTTAGTCGGGCTGGTTGACGGTCATCATATTCAAAACATGGATTCCAAATTAATGATCCGTAGGCGAAAACACGAACCGGCTCCGTATGAACTTTGTGTTTAAAAAAATTTAACATATTAATGCGACGCACATCGTCATTAGATGGCTTGATCGGTTCGGTAGGAGGTGGGTTTGACATAATGAATTATATTAAATGATCGTTAATTTTTCCTAGTTAAAAAAGAAGTTAATTGATCTCCATTTAAATATAGCTAAATTTCCGCTATAAAAGATGTATGTTATTTAGCTTTAATAAAATTTTATTACTGGTTTTGGTTCTTTTGGCCGTTTGGTATGGCTTTAAATTGGTTGGCCGTTTGGATCGAGCCCGAAAGCAGAAATTGCGAGAAAAGTCTAAATCGGGAAATAATGAGCAAACCAATCCAGAAAATCCCGAGAATTCTAGCCTTAAATCAGTCGACTTAGTTCGGGGTCAAGATGGAAAAACGTTTGTCGTGAAGGATTCCAATCCAGATACTTAATAGTCACAAATGGCTAATTAGTAGTAAGCTCAGTATTTAAATGCCCCGTCATATTTTTTTCTAATTGACGGTTTCATCAATCTGATTCAAAAGCGCATCAGTGACGGTTCCTACCTTTAGATCGGATAGAGGGTCGTTGATAATTACAGTGACGTTCTTGCCACGTGGTGCGGCTTTATCTGGAAAAGATGCCGAACTGAATATTGCAACTGTGGGGCAACCGGCTAGAGCGGCTAAATGCATTGGGCCTGTATCATTTCCGACACATCCTAACGCATGACGGCCTAGCTCGGGTATTTCGAAAATACTAGTTTGTCCGTCAAGACTCATCGCACTGGGACAAAGATTGGTGATGAGCTTTATTGCTTCGGACTCGCTTGGCCCACCAACTAGAATTGGTGTTAAGTTTCTTACTGTGAGTTGTTTTGCAAGTTCGGCGTATCCTTTTGCAGGCCATCGTTTAATTGTCTTTGCACGGGAACTCCCTGGGAAAAGAAGTACAAAAGGCTTAGGTAATTTAAACCGGCTAATATCATCATTCATAAAAGCTAGGTTGGAAAACGAAACCTCATTGATTCCAGCAATTCTTAGCTGTTCAGCGAGACGATCCACTGTGTGGATGAGAGTTGGGCGTTTGTAAGAATGGTAATGGCTGCAATTAGTAGCTATTCCGGACCATTCTGGTCGTTTTTTCGGGCCGAGGAGTCGAAAGTAAAAGCCAGTACGGTCCGAAGTCTGTAAATCATAGATTCTAGAGAAGTTTCTAGATTTAAGGCGTCTTCTTAAATTGAAGAGTTCGACTATTTGCCAAATCTTTGGTTCATTATCAATCCATATCTCTTCGAATAAACCACTACGTCTACCAAGCTCTTCGTAGGCCTGCCTAGTCAACAAAGTAATGTGGGCGTCATAATGATGTTGCCGGATACCCTGCATGGCGCCCAGAGCATATACAAAATCACCTAAAGCACCCAATTTTATCACAAGGATACGCGGTTTGCTCATTGTCAATTAGTTTCTGAGTGGTTTAATACCAAGTACTTCACGGTAAACATCCATAGTTTTTAAGCACATTTCATCAGATGAAAAATACTTATGTACAGAAGAGATACTGTTTTCTGACAGTCTGTCGCGCTGTTCTTCGCTTACCAACAATGCTTTACGTATCCCTTCGGCCAAAGCTTGAGGATTATTTGGTTTAACCAACCAACCTGTTTGACCTTCCACAATTGATTCAGTCGCGCCGCCATGGTTACTTGCCACAACCGGTCGCCCCATGGCCTGAGCTTCGATTATTACTCGACCAAATGGTTCGGGGTCAATTGAGGACGAAATTACAACGTCAGCTACTTTGTATGCAGCCGGCATATCATTGCATTCTCCAACTAAATATATTTTGGAAGATAGACCATACCTTCTAATTTCATTTTCCAAGTGAAATTTATAGCGTAATTTATCCGTGTATGGCCCAACCATTAAACAATGAAATTTTATATCACTGATTAACGCTAACGCCTCTACAAGAAGTTCATGGCCTTTCCATCTCGTGACCCGACTGGGTAGCATTATGATTGGAATACCGTCCGGAACTCTCCAACTTTTGGTCAAATTGATCATACGGTCAGCAGATACTTGGGCTGGATGATAAGTATTAATATCAACTCCCCGCTGAATTACTCTAAGCCGGCTTTCGTCTATCCCGTATCGCTGTTTTATTTCTTCGGCTATGAAATAAGATATAGCTATTACCTTTTCTCCTCGGCACATAATTGAATTATAGCGTTTTTTGAAAAAGTTGGAATCGCCATATCGACCATGGAAGGTGGTGATAAATGGTGTGTTTTGTTTTTGTGCAACATAAAACGATATCCAAGCGGGCAGTCGCGAGCGAGCATGTATTATATCAACCTTATATCTATAAGCCGTATTTAAAAGATTTTCATAAGTATTTCGCCATCGGAGAGGGTTTTTAGAGCCAATTGGCAATTTAATATGGCGTCCGCCCGCCCGAGTAATTTGATTGGCCATATTGCCGCCAGCTGAAACAACAATAGAATTCCAGCCAGTGGAAACTAGTGCGTTTGATATATCTACGGTGCCACGTTCGACTCCTCCAGTATGCAGTGACGGCAGCACTTGCATCACTGTAGGCACTTTTGTTGTCAGTGGGGGGTGCACGGCTCTAAAATCATCCGCTAAGGTATTTGGATCTGGATTGTATGATTGGCGCTTATTTGCGTCACTCAATGTTTTCATTCCGGATTAAAGTAAACGTTTGAAAAGAGTGTTAATATGGACCAATATTCTCATGATACGCTAAAAAATCCACCCTCATATTTAATTAAGGCTGATGGAGCCCAGATTGCCTATCACAAAATTCCCGGAAAATCTCCCGGTATAGTTTTTTTTGGAGGCTTAGCGTCGGATATGACAGGCACTAAAGCATTAGAATTACAGAAATTTGCTTTGGAACGGGGTCAGGAATTTTTGAGGTTTGATTATCAGGGACATGGGGCCTCTTCAGGCGATTTGGCTAACGGCACTATAGGTTTGTGGTTATCAGACTGTCTGGCAATTCTGGATGCAAAAACCGAAGGAAGGCAAATACTCGTTGGTTCATCGATGGGTGGATGGCTTATGTTACTGACTTCGATTCGACGTTCCCAGCTGGTAGCTGGCCTGGTGGGTATTGCTTCTGCACCCGACTTTACAGAAGATTTGATGTGGGCTCGGTTTGATCAGGGCGCTCGTAATAAATTGTTAAAAGAGGGTTTTTATTTGGAACCCTCGGCGTATTCTGATGAGCCTTACAAAATCACTCTCCAATTGATAGAGGATGGTAGAAACCATTTAGTTTTGCGCGACCAGTTGCGAATCGATGCCCCAGTTAGGCTTTTGCACGGAATGGCGGATCCAGACGTTCCATACCAAGTATCAATTAATTTAGCAGAAAACATAGCATCACCGGATTTAGAAATCACACTAATTAAAAATGGAGATCATCGGTTGTCAGCGAATCGAGATTTGAACATATTGAAGTCAACAATTGAAGATGTGCTTCTCTTTAACGAAAATATGGATCTATGAATCCCCCAAACTAGGTTTGGTTTCTTTAATAATTCTTAAAGCTAAAAAGTGAATTATATGGGCAATCACCAGCGCCTCAAAAAACTGCCATAATCGTTCTACATAAGTCCTGAAAAACGTGAATCTCTAAAAACATATGCCATTAGAGTAGTTTCATATTATTTTAAAGATAAGATCTACGGACATGAATATGCGTTGCCAAGGAATTGATTTTTATATTGTGTGCAGGTTTAGATGGAAATAGTTCACGAAAATCTATTTGTCGATTTCCGTATTCCTTTAGTAATAGATATAAAATTGATCCGTTCCTGGCTTGCTCGGTCCCACGTTCACCGATGGTGGCGTGATGATGGAACAGATGAGTTCTTCAAAATGTTGGAACTTGGTAATGGGCTGCCTGAATATATCGATATGTTTATAGTAGACATGAATCGGTGTCCAATTGGTTATATTGAGGTCCGCCAGCCTAGTCGCGATATCTTTGGTATTTGGAAGAATGTTGCCGGGTTGGAAGACGACATGGTAGCGATAAAATTTCTTATTGGGGACAAGTCATTAACTAACCGAAGAATTGGCCGCCTTATAATAAGGACTTTTATAGTAAAAATTTTTAATGATCATAATATCAGTCGTGTTATTGCAGCTCCACATCCAGATAATTGGGCGGGTATTATTATGTTGAAAAGGTTAGGGTTTCGTGATCGGGGAAGAATAAACGGTACGGGAATAAACGCGGTTCTTTTGACGCTATCCCGTAGTGTATTCAGTTGTTGAGATGTTTTAAAAGGCGAAACGAAATGCGTTCTACAGCCTTACTCCAACTTTCACCAAAGTACCTCATCTCAAGATTAACACTTGGGTACCAAGGAAGAGATTTAGTTTTCAAGGTAGTCCAATAATAGCCATAGGTAGGGGAAAAAGACGGGATGTTTAATGCACCGGAAAGATTCAGTACAGCCGTATATGCGCTAAAGATACCATCGGTAGCGGACATTAGGGCTGACAGGTTGTCTAGGTCATTCATTAAATCGATGTTTGGTGGTCTAATTACATTAACACCATAAATGTCTTCAATTCTGTTTAATTCATCCTCGGAGTTGTCATACTGTAAATTAACAAAAGAGATATTTGGCAGCTTAAACACTGATCCGAGGCTCTCGATAGGTGGGTAATAGATATCACCTCGGTCACGGTTTTTCATCGAACGCCAGGTTAGGCCTAAAACTTTGTTTTTGGTGACAGTGCGAAAGAAAGACTTCCAATTTTGAGTTTTCTCTACATCTGGTGCGAGCTTTAAAATGGATCGATTGAAGCTTTCTAAACGAGGTCGAAGGAGCTTAGGCAGAGACCCAGCATATATGTAACAGTCAATTTTAGAATCCTCTACCAAAGGATAATAGTTTGAAATGGACATTTTTGAATCCTTTTGTTTCAACCGGTCAAAAAAGTCGATCAAAGGAAATGAACGATGAAACACCTCTTTTAAACGGGCATCGCATTCGAATAGCAATGTTTCAAGGACGCCCTGAGTCAACATTTGATTTAGGTCGGGCAAGCATGTTGCAAATAGAAGTTCATCTCCCAGACCTTGTTCGGCGAATACTATTAATCGTCGCCCAGGTGGCTTTCCTTCAGTCCAGCAAGGTAAACCGAATTCGTTATTAAAAGTTTTAAAACCCTGATTAAAACGGGCTTCATACGCATTCCATCCGGCCGAAAGCTGGCCGTCACCTAAAAGGTAGGTTCCCAAATTGAATTGGACTGGGCCATTTTCTGGCTCGACGTAATACGCACGTTTGCCAAGGACAACAGCGTTGGAAGTAGCGCTCCTTATATGTTCGACTTGGGCTATATTTGCCCACCCATCGACGAGTGATGGATTTAGAAGACAAGCTCGGCTAGCCGAGGAAAAAGCTCTTTCCATTTTATCTTCGTCAAATTGTATAGCGGATAGTCCAGACCAAATGCGCGCTATGAGGGGATCAAATCTAATTCCGGCCTTGAAAACAACGAGAGCGTCATGTCGTTGTTTTTGATTTCGGAGCAGGTTACCTAAATTCGCAATGGCTTCTCCATGATGTGGACGTAGGAGAATACATCGTTTAAATGCATCTTTAGCTTTGTAATCAGACCCTAGGTCAGCCAGACCTAAGGCCAAATTAAACCAAGTGCCGGGATCTAATGTATTTAACTGGACGGAAGTTGAAAATGCTTGGAGTGCTAAGTGGTAATTTTTAAGTGACCGAGCGATCTTTCCGAATTCCAGCCAACTCGGACTATGATTTGGTTCCAAATAAAGTGCCGTGCGTAATAACTTTAAGGCTATGGATTTACCGCCTAAATGTTCGGTTATAGTTCCTAAGTTAAAGTAGGTTAAGCCTTGATCGGGTCTTAATATGAGGGCTTTTTGCAGTACTAATTTTGCCGCGGGAATGTAGCCAGACTGGCCCATTGCAAGGCCCAAGTTAGCGTAAAAATCGCTGCGGCTTTTATCTAGTTGTATAGCATTTTTAATAAGCTCTATGGCTAGTTCATAGTTTTTTATTTCTATGGAAGCTATTCCAAAGAGGAAGTTTAAATTGGGATCGTTGGGCCGAACTTTTAGAATATTCAAGTATGCTTGCATCGCCTCTGCTATTTTACCTTGGCGATGCAGATGAAATGCGTTTTTCAGTAGACTATCGTGCTTGGTCGCTTGAATAGCGATTTTCATTTTGTGCTCTGAACCATTTTTCCTAACGCTGCTTTGATTGGATCAAAACAAATAGTCCATGGATCGGATATTTGTTTTGGAAAACTGCGCATGGAAGGGAATCCGGGAAAATAATTTGTTCCCAGTTGTGTAAAATTAGGCTTTATGTGTAATACCCAGGTTGGGACGCCCAAGGCCCCCCCAATCCAACTTACCGAACTACTGGGAGAAATTATTAAATCGAGAGTTGATGCGATCGCAAAAATATTTTCAAAGTCATTGGTTAAATCAACATTGTCGATAATATGAATATTGCGTTTAAATTTATTACGAAATTCAACTATTTCTTTTAGCCAATCGTTACCGTATTGAAGTGAAATAAATTCACATTTGCGGGTAGATAACAAATCCACCCAATCATCAAGGGCGGTATAATTGATATTGCGGAAACGAGTGACTTCCATACTCCTCCAGCAAAAGCCTACCTTTAGTCCTGAACCAAGTTGGTTAATATTCTTGTTCCATTTTCTTTTTAGTAACGGATCAGCGTAAATATATCTATCTTTTCCTTCGTAGCTAGCGAGATTGGGGCGAAGGTATCGAAAAAGACTGCCTGATGGTATTGATAAATCAACTGGGGGGTGTTTGGGAAGCCAGTGATAAAATTGTTTTGGTTTTGATCTGTTCCCTGCGCGTTGAACCGCCTTTACGGTGGCATCAGGGAAGCATCTTTGGAAAGTTTTTACTAATCTCTCGTCACATTCAATGAAACAATGGCGGGATTTTACTATCACCTCATGGTAGCAACTCGCAAATAGTAATTCATCGCCTACGCCTTCCTCTGCCGTTACGACTAAAGTTCGATCGTTTAAGGGACTTCCATCCCAGCGAGTTGGCAACCCTATATGTTGAATAGCAGTAGCTACAAATAATCTCGCATCTCGCAGCGCCCATCCCAGACGAATTTGGCCTATTGCTAACAGATGTATGGCCCGTCGTTGTCGAATCTGAAAATTGCCAGGCGCTAAAACACTAGCTTTTTTTGAATATCCTAGCGCTTTATCAATCTGATCACTCAAAAATTCGATTTCGGCTAAACCGGCATGGGGTGAGTGGTATAAAGGTTCGATTAATAACGCAGTTTTAAAGCAGTTTAGGGCGCACTCTAAATCCGGTAGATTAGCATGCAAGAAGCCAAGATGGTTCCAGGATTCAACCAATGAAGGATTTAAAATTAGGGAGTTTTTTAAGGCTGCTTCAGCCTCATCTAACTGCTGCAATTCCATACTGGCTGCACCTAGTTCGGCCCATACATTATGTGATAAAGGTATTAATTCAGTTGCTTTTGTTAAAAGTTTTATGGCGGATTGGCCTTGTCCCGCAACCTTATAGGCGTTTCCAAGAGTCATGGTAGCTAAACCGTGCCCAGGGCTTAGCCTTATAGTTTTAGAGAGCCATCTTATGCTTTCGTTAATTTGACCTTGTCTAAGTTCAAGTTGTCCCAAACGAAACAGAGCGTCCGGGAGATTTTCGTCAAGACGAAGAGCTTTTGCATACGCATCCTTAGCTTCATTGAACCGTTCTAAATTTTCCAAGATTTGACCAAGGTTAGTGTAAAACTCTGGCTGATTCTTATCTATGTGAATGGCTTTCGATATTAAATCCTTTCCGGTTTCTGAATCTCCAGTTTGGTGCAATGCCATTCCTAATAAATGAAGAGCATCGGCATTTTGTGGTAAAATATCAAGCACGGCTTTGTAGATAGGTATAGCTTGTTCGATAAGCCCCTTTTTGTGCAGAAAAAGGGCTGTTTCAAGGCTCTTGATTATTATTTGGGTCATGAAAATGACTCTCAAATTTTCAGGTCAGATACCATATCTACCGCAAGGGGCTCTCCTCTAGCGAGGTTCCGGGCTGCGGATTTTCCTAGAACAGAATATAGAAATTTAGGTGGTAGGCCGCCACTCGGCCGTATGGAACGTATATTGTGGTGTGAAAAAACTTCTCCTTCCTTAACGTTCTGGACTACGTAAAGACTTCGGCGAATTCCTAACATCTGGAGCTCTGCTACAGTCGGTTGATAGTTGGGCCGACCAAGAGCTGAGTACGCGGCACGAGCTTCGTTGACTAGACGTTTTAGTTCATGCGGTTCTAATGAAAATTCGTTATCAATACTCCCGTCCCCTCTAGCTAGTGTGAAGTGTTTCTCGATAAGAACAGCTCCTTGCCCGATGGCTATAGCTGTTGAGAAGGTATCTATAGTATGGTCGGAAAGGCCTATGGGTAGATCGAATTTTTTAGCTAAATCATTAATTGTCGACAGGTTGGCTTGATCTAAAGGCGTTGGATAGCCGCTGACGCAGTGTAACACAAGTATTTGGGTTGCGCCTGCGGATTTTGCGGCTACTACGGCTTCTTCAATTTCTGCTAACGAGGCCATGCCTGTTGAAATTATTATTGGCTTTTTCGTAGCGGCGCATAGCTTGATCAGTGGAATATCAGTAATTTCGGGAGAAGCAATTTTATAAGCTGGGGATTCTAGAGATTGCAAAAGGTCTAACGCAGTGGGATCGAATGGCGCGGAAAATAGCGTTATCCCTATTTTCCTTGCATAGTTGAATAGCGGGCTATGCCATTCCCAGGGAGTATAGGCTTTTTGATACAATTGGTATAGGCTTTGACCACTCCAAATCCCTTCGTTAAGTAGAAACTCGGGTCCATCGTGATCGATGGTAATAGTATCCGGGGTGTAAGTCTGAATTTTGACCGCATCAGCACCCGCATTTTTGGCGGCTTCAATTAATTTAATAGCCCGATCTAACTCTCCATTGTGGTTGGCCGACATTTCGGCCACGATATAAGGTGAATTGGTCGATCCAATCGGCCTACCGTTTATACAGAAAGTTTCCACCATCTGGGAATCCTGTCCAGTTCCATTTTTATAGTCCTGCATAATATGCAGGACCTAAGATTTAAATAATAAGCGCATTGTTTCATAAAAATACTTTTATGCGGGAAAAATGATAGAAAAAATGGATAATTCGAATATTGGAAAATTGCTCATACGGGTTCATTCGGGAAAGAGCGTGGGTTTAGGCCATTTGATGCGATGTTTATCATTAGCTGAAGCATGGTGTGAGCATGGGGGTTCCGTGTCTTTTGCTTCAGAGTTTGTGCCAAAAAATTTGCTACCGCGAGCGAGTTTTAATGAAATAGATTGGATAGAAGTTGAGGAATTTGGAGAATCTGGGCGAGAACTGTCAGAAATAGCGGAAAGAATAGCTGCGGATTTAATTGTGATTGACGGATATAAATTTGACCCGGGTTACATGCAATGGGCAGGTAAAAGAGGTCACCCAATTTTAGTTGTTGATGATGATGCTCGTCACCATTCTTACCCTGTAGATATCCTGTTAAATCAAAACGTCTACGGTAGTGCCGATATCTATTCGGGGAAAACAAATGCAAAGCTCTTGTTAGGACCAAAATTCGCCCTTTTAAGAAAAGAATTCCGAGAGTGGAGAAACTGGGAAAGAAAATATCCGGCAACCGCATCTAAGTTTTTAATCACTCTTGGAGGCTCAGACTCTGAAAACTCAACTTTTAAAGTCGTTCAAGCTTTTCTCAATTTTCAAAAATTGCACGCAGAATACGATATCGAGATGCGGGTAATTTTAGGGCCAATAAACCCCCATATAGCGTCATTAAAAGCGTTCACTTCAAAACAAAAACACATTAAACTTTTCATCGATGTGAAAGACATAGGAGAACATATGCGTTGGTGTGATATAGCTTTATCTGCATCAGGATCCACTACTTTAGAATTAGCTCTTTTCCAAACGCCAATGGTAATTGGGGCGGCAACTTGGTCAGAAGAACGTGTTGCTAACGCTATTGAGGCAATGTCTGCAGCAAAGTTTATAGGTAGATTTAGCGATGTGAAAGAACGGCAGCTGATTTGTGTAATATATGAGTTACTGAATAATTCGATTCTCAGAAAATCCTTTGGAGTTGCCGCTGGTGATATTGTTGATGGGCTTGGGACTAATAGAGTGATAAAATCCCTTTTGGCTTTCCGCGATTAGTTGGTTTGCCAGTGCCGAGAGGATAGACATTGTGATTTTTAAACAATCCCCATTCAGGAGAATTATATGCGATTCGGATGGCTTGCTTTAGCATTATCGCCTTCTCCCGGAGAAGATGCTTCACGAATTGAACAGATGATTGAACAGGTTCAAGAAGCTGAATCTTTGGGTTTTTCCGACGTTTGGTTGACTGAACATTATTTCACAGGGGAAAGTGTTTATAACGATGCAATTTTGTTCGCATCTGCGTTGGCAATGAAAACGAAGAGGATCCGCATTGGATTTGCGGTAGTGCAAACACCATTCCATCATCCTATCAGATTAGCCACGCAATTAGCTTTGCTAGATAATCTCACTAAAGGTAGAATCGATGTGGGTGTTGGTAAAGGTACAATATATAACGAATACGAATTCGTTGGTCATGGACTCCGCAGTGCCGATAGTCGTGAACGAATGGAGGAAGTCGTGGACATTCTCCAAAGGTGCTGGACGGAAACGCCTCTCTATTATGAAGGAGATTTTTACACTCTATTTGTCCCGGATATCCGCCCTCGCCCGATTCAAAAACCTGGCCCTCCAATTTGGCGGAGCGTTATTTCCCCTAATTCTTTTAAGGAATGCGGGCGCCTTGGAATGCCAATTCTCACATCGCGGTTACCGGTCGAGCGGATTCGTGAACGCTGGAATCTTTATCAAGAAGGTTTAAAGGAGGGTGGCCACGATAAAACGACTTGCCGGAAACTATTGGAACAAAGTGCACTATGGCGTAATGTTTATGTAGCTGAATCCGATGCTAAGGCAGAGGATGAATTATCAGAACTTCTGACCAAAACACGTCAACACATGATGCATGTAAGAAAAGCATACAACCCGAAAGATTTTGTTATCGATCCAGCCACTTTAAATGATTGGACTAACCCAGAAGTCAGTGATGAAAGGGGCGTGGCGATGGCGATGAAAACGGGATCCCTATACGGTTCTCCATCACGGGTGTGTGAGCAAGTGGCGGAAATAGAAAATGCTGGTGTTCGTCATTTACTGTGCCAAACTGGATTTGGGGATATGGACCACGACCAAAATTTGGCTTCGATGAGACTGTTTAGTGAACAAGTCATGTCTGCATTTAACTGATTCTGGTATGTTTTCTAAGACAACTGATTTGCGCGGGGTATATATTTGAATACGGTGGCGATCATACAAGCTCGTATGACATCAACTCGGCTCCCTGGAAAGGTCATGATGAATGTTCTGGGTCGTCCGATTTTATCATTCCAACTTGAGCGTGCTAGCCGCGTTTCAGCAATAGATAAAATAGTAATAGCAACCACTAAAAATGAATCGGACGAACCGATAGTGGAATTTGGAAAAACGAAGGGGTTCTCAGTTTTTAGAGGATCTGAGCCGGATGTTCTCTCAAGATATCAGGAAGCGGCAACGAAGTATGAAGCTGACGTGATTATTCGTTTGACAGCTGATTGTCCAATAATTGACCCAGACGTGATCTCTTTGGTGATTAAGCGATTTAATGAACCTAAACAACACTATGATTATGTGACTAATGCCATTCCTCGTAGTTATCCAGCTGGGTTGGATATAGAATGTTTTAGTCGCAGTGCATTGGAAATAGCTGCGAACGAGGCGATCGATGATTATGATAGGGAGCATGTGACGCCTTTTTTTTATCGACATCCGGAGAGATTTAAGCTTTTAAGTGTTGTTTGTGAGAAAAATTTAGCTCATGAAAGGTGGACCTTAGACGAATTACCCGATTTTGTTTTAATTCGGAGAATCATCGAGACACTTTATATAAGAAAGCCGGAATTTCGAATGGACGACGTAATAAAATTACTCGATACCCATCCAGATTGGCGGAAAATCAACCAATTAGTGAAAGATACGCCAAGGGTTTTGGAGAATAAGGTCTTCAAGGGGAAATTATAAATGGCAAAACGCTTTTCCACCCAACAAGAGGATTTTTGGGCGGGTGAATTTGGTTCGGAATATATAAACCGGAACAGGGGAGATGACGTTTTAGCGGCTCGGACCCACCTGTTGTCTCAATCGCTTCGCAACGCGAAAAAAATTGATACTGCTTTAGAATTTGGAGCAAATATAGGAATTAATATTTTGGCTTTGCGCCACTTGCTGCCTAGAGCAAAGTTAGCAGCCATAGAAATTAATGCTGCTGCCGTGAGCGAATTAAAGAACATACCAGAATTGGTTGTACATCATGGTTCTATATTGGAGCCGCAGGTTGACCAAACATATGATCTAACTTTAGCTATTGGCGTTTTGATTCACGTTAATCCGGATGCGTTAAATAAAGTGTATGATAATCTATATGCGTCCACTAATAGGTTTATTTTAATAGCCGAATATTATAATCCCACTCCAATTGCCGTACCGTATCGAGGCTATGATGATCGCTTGTTTAAAAGGGATTTCGCAGGCGATATGTTGGACAAATGGAGTGATATTACGTTGGTAGATTACGGCTTTTGTTATAGGAGGGCGTCTAATTTTGCTTTGGATGATTTGACTTGGTTTTTACTAGAAAAAGTTAAATGATACGATCTTTAATTAATGAGGCTAGAAATCGTTTAAATTGTCTAGCGACTTCAAGTCAAAGTATTTTCTCTAGTGTGGAAAGACTTATAGTAGTTTGTAAAAATAACTAGGAGTGATCGAGATGCTTACGGAAACACAAATTTCTAAATACCATGAAGATGGTTATGTCATCCCAAGTTTCCGTATGCCCGAAGAAACACTTAATGCAATTGAAATGAGACATAAACGGTTGTTAAAAGCACATCCTGAATTTCGAGATTATTGTCCGGCAACTTTACAATATGATGAAGCCTTTGCCGACTATTGTCGGAATGATGAAATACTCGATATGGTTCAGCAATTAATCGGACCAGATATAGCTCTATGGAACTCAAGTTTTTTTGCAAAGCCAGCCAAAAATGGCAAAGCGACGCCGTGGCATCAGGACGGCGAGTATTGGCCAATAAGGCCATTGGCCACTTGCACCGTGTGGTTGGCCGTAGACAACGCAACTACTGAAAATGGGTGTCTGCGAATTATTCGAGGTTCTCACAAGGAAAGACGCCTTTTGAAACATGAAACGAATCCAAGTAGCGAATTGACCCTGAATCAGGAGTTAATAAAGAGTGAATATGATCAATCAAGAGCCGTAGATCTTGTTTTAGAGCGTGGACAAATTTCTTTGCACGATGTTTTTTTAGCGCATGGTTCTGAACCAAATACTTCGGGAAATCCGAGACGCGGAATGACCATGAGGTTTATGCCAACTACGAGTGTATTTGATCACGAATTGGCTAGAGATCAGTACAATAATCTCCGGGTGCCAGATCATTCGGAACGAAAAATTTATCACATGAGAGGCGAAGATAAATCAGGAAGAAATAAGCTCGTATACGTTTGAAAATAAACCTAAAGGAAAAGCAAACAGAATTTCGGGTATTAAACTTCGGCGCTATTTTTTTCCGCGGCTATTCGACAGTAGGCATAACGAAGTCTGCGCCAGATCTAATTCCTGTTGGCCAGCGCGCTGTCATTACTTTGTAGCGGCTGTAGAACCGTATGCCTTCCAACCCATGCATATGATGATCGCCGAATATGGAACGCTTCCATCCTCCAAAGCTGTGAAATGCAAGAGGGACAGGTATAGGCACGTTGACGCCCACCATGCCAATAGCAACTTTATTGCCAAAATCTCGGGCAACATCCCCATCTCGTGTGAAAATAGAAGCCCCGTTTCCGAATTCGTGCTCATTGACCATGTTTAGTGCTTCAGAATAATCCCTAACTCGAACTACTGAAAGCACGGGTCCAAAAATCTCTTCCTTGTAGATCGCCATATTTGTGGTTACATGATCGAAAAGGCTTCCTCCAGTATAAAAACCATTTTCATACCCTTGTAGAATTAATCCTCTTCCATCTACAACTAGTGAAGCGCCTTCTTTAATGCCAGATTCAATATAGTTTTCGACTTTAGCCTTGTGACTCGCGGTTACAAGAGGACCCATTTCGCTATCTAGATCGGTGCCAGGACCGATTTTGAGAGACCGAACTCTGGGAATAAGTTTATTCATTAAAGAATCACCAGCATTTCCTACGGCAACTGCTACGGAAACGGCCATGCATCTTTCCCCGGCTGAACCATAGGCGGCTCCCATTAAAGCATCAGTGGCTTGGTCCATATCGGCGTCCGGCATTACAACCATATGGTTTTTAGCTCCTCCCAACGCCTGCACTCTTTTATTTTGGGCTGCGCTGGTTTGATATACGTATTCTGCAACCGGTGTGGATCCAACGAAACTAACGGCCGAAACTTTCGGATGGCAAATAAGGGAGGTCACGGTTTCTTTATCTCCATGGAGGACATTAAATACACCGTCTGGTAATCCGGCTTCTTTTAATAGTTCGGCGAGCCTTATACTGCAACTTGGGTTTCGCTCGGATGGTTTAAGTATAAAGGTGTTACCGCAAGAAATAGCGATAGGAAACATCCACATAGGAACCATAGCGGGAAAGTTAAATGGTGTAACTCCAACACAAACACCTATTGGTTGACGGGTGGACCAGCTATCAATTCCAATTCCAACTTGCTCAGTGAACTCTCCTTTGAGAAGGTGTGGAATACCGGCGGAAAATTCAACTACTTCCATACCGCGGATAATCGAACCTTCTGCATCTGAGAGTATTTTTCCATGTTCCGAGGTGACTATTGACGCTAGGTCCTTGAGATTAGTTTCGATTAAATCACGAAACTTGAACATGATTCTCGCCCGTCGTAATGGAGGAGTCATAGACCAATTCTTGTAAGCAGCTTTGGCTTTATCAACAGCCGTTTGTACCTCGGAGGCATTAGCCAGAGGAACAGAAGCTTGCACTTCGCCAGTGGAAGGATTGAACACATCACTATTTCGAGCACTGTTACCTGCCACGTATCGGCCATTAATCCAATGTTTAATTTGTTTCACGAAATAACCTCCCCATGCCTTTAAACAAATATGTTCCTTTATTTCTGAGGCAGATGAAAGAAAAATGCGAACCGTTATAAATTCATAATCAAACAGAATTTTGTTACAAGTCAGTTGAGTTTAAAAATGGAATGCTCGGACGCTTAATACCCTATGGAACGGTAGTAAAATTCTCAGTTCTGGAAATTTTCATTTAGGTTGCATTCGAATGGCACCATCTAAACGTATAGTTTCTCCATTTAACATAATATTATCGATGATCGATAGAACAAGCTTTGCATATTCCGCTGGTGTGCCAAACCGTGAAGGAAACGGAATAGAGGCGGCTAGATTACTTTGTACTTCTTCCGGCATGCCTAATAAAAGAGGAGTTGCAAATAATCCTGGGGCAATAGTGTTAAATCGAATACCGTTCCTGGCAAATTCTCGTGCACAAACAATCGTTAACGCAGAAATACCACCCTTTGATGAACTGTAGGCGGCTTGACCGATCTGGCCTTCAAAAGCAGCGACTGAAGCAGTCGAAATTACAGTTCCACGTTCATTATCCTCCAATGGTTCAAGGTTGACCATCTGGTTTGCCGCAAGTCTTATTAAATTAAAAGTCCCTATAAGGTTAACTTCGATTACTCTTCGAAAATTATTCAGCGGCATAGGTCCCTTCCTGGTTACAATGCGCTCAGCGGGCCCAATACCAGCACAGTTTACTAGTACTCTAGCCGGCCCGTTAGCATCAGTCGCATAGTTTACAGCTTCTTCGGCTGAGTCGCCGTCTGACACATCGCAGTGAACAGCTATTCCGCTGATTTCCTTCGCTACAGCATTGGCGCGTTTTTGATTTATATCGAATACCGCTACACGTGCGCCTTTTTGCGCTAAAAATCTTGCAGTTTCTGCCCCTAGCCCACTTCCGCCACCTGTAACTATGGCTGCTTGTTCTTTAAGTATCATCAGGACCTCCCGTAAATTTTTAATACAAAATAGTTGGATGATTTTTACTTTTAGGCAGAGCGCGTTCAAAGTGATATAGCCAATTGACTATTATTTATCAAAACAGAACTCCGAGATATTAAGGATAAAAATTTGTGGAGAGAAATGCCAGCGCCGGCAAAAGTCATTGGAGTACTAGGACTAACTCCATTTGTAATTCCAGGTACTTTAGTTTGGATTGTCTCTCCAGTTGAAAGAATGATCATACTGGATATGATACTTCATTATTCAGCAATAATTCTCTCTTTCATCGGGGCAATATACTGGGGTATTGCCATGAAAACTATAAAGTTTCAAAAGAACGCAAGCCAGCTTGGTTGGACCAGTTATGGCTGGAGTGTAACGCCGGCCTTAATTGCTTGGCTAGCGACTCTCTTGATAGCTAAACTAGCGCTGCTTCTACTCATGTTGGGTTTTGTAGCTGCTTATTTTTATGATTTACGGGCTTTTAAAAATGGGCTTATTCCAGTCTGGTATATTAATCTTCGAAAGCCACTAACGTTGATAGTACTAATTTGTCTGGGATCTACTCTAGGGAGTTTTTTGTTAGGATAAAATCTATGCAATTGGAAGAAGAATATTTTCTTCTACCTATCTAGGGAAGTCATAGAATATGCCTGAAAATTAAATTTACTATGTTGGTAAACTGGGCAAAATGATAAGATTATCGATTAAGGCTCGGGTATGAAATTGAAACATACACAACTGGATGACCAATTTACTGCTTCTGCGTCTCGAACGGATAGAGAGGAGATTGTTGAAGAATTGGACAGAGCCGTTGAAGAAACGTCACGATGGTTGGCTAGTTTTTATAGGTCGGCTGTATGTAAAGTTGCTCCCGATGAGGCTTTAATTTCTGAAAATCCGCATGAAGATACTCGATTTTCCCAATGGTACTCTAAACGCAAAGAATTAGTGCTGTTTAAGCAAGACGCCTTTGCTTCACTTGCCAAAGCGCATAAAATATTATTTTCCCATGTTGGCATACTAGCAAGATTAGCATGGCAAGAAAATAGTGTTCCAGAAGAAGAATATGGCGCGCTCTTGGAAAAGGTTGATGATTTTAACGATCAGGCTAATCGTTTAATTAAAGCGTTTAGGGTCAGTCTTACAGACCTTGACCCGCTAACAGGGACCCAAAATCGACGACGCATGAAGGCTGATCTTAAACAGGAATATGAGCGAATGCTTCGAACTGGACGGCCTTGTTTTATTGCTTTGATAGACATTGATCGGTTCAAAAGCGTAAACGACAAATATGGTCACTTAATAGGTGATCAAGTACTAGCACAAGTAACACGAATACTTATTAGTAATCTACGCCCTTATGACTCAATTTACCGGTTCGGAGGCGAAGAATTCTTACTTTGTTTGCCGTCGAAGCAGTCTGACGACGTTCAATCCATTATGGAAAGAATCAGAAAAAATATCGATAAGATTCCCCTAAATATTGATGGTAATAAAACATTGTCGATAACAGTTTCAATTGGAATTGCTGTGATGGTGCCCAATGAAACAATAGATGAGATTACAGCCCGTGCGGATCGAGCACTCTATGCAGCTAAAAATAATGGTCGCAATCAAGTCCAAGTTTGGAGATCTGGGCTTAAATGATTAACTCCACGAGGTAATATTTATCAACTAACAGAAGTTTCTTGAACTATCCATCACTCCCCCGCAGAGCCCGCCAGCCAATGTCAGTTCTGTAGAAACCGTCTTTCCAATCAACCTACCGCACTGCACGATACGCCTTGTCTCTGGCCTTATCGATGGTTGGGCCGAGTGCTGTGATTCCTAATACACGCCCTCCATTTGAAACAATTTCTCCCCCGGTGGATTTTCGGGTTCCAGCATGAAAAATTTTCACTGTTTCCTCTATCTCGGCCTCACGGATATTGCGAATAGACGAGCCTGTTTTGTAATCTGCAGGATATCCATTGGTTGCCATTACAACACACACGGCAGCAGCGTCGTTCCAACGCAAGTCAAAATTCGCTAATTCACCGTCAGCGCAAGCTATAAGGGCTGGCAAAAGATCACTTTTTAGACGGGTCAGTATCACTTGACACTCGGGATCTCCGAATCTTGTATTGTATTCAATTAATTTGGGGCCATCTTTGGTAACCATCAAACCAGCATACAGCACGCCCTTGAATACATTTCCCTCCATCGCCATTCCATCTACAGTGGGTTTGATGAATTGGTTTAGTATGACCTTTCTCATTTCTGAATCTATAATAGGTGGTGGAGAATAAGCGCCCATTCCACCGGTATTAGGCCCTTTGTCACCATCTCCGACGGGTTTATGATCTTGAGCTGCGGCTAGCGGTAATATATTTTCCCCGTCTATCAGTGCGTGGAAACTGGCTTCCTCACCGATGAGTCTTTCTTCTATAACAACTTCGTTTCCCGCTGATCCAAAGACTTTATTTTTGAAAATATTTATTAAAGCATCCTCAGCTTCTGCAAGGGACAAAGCCACTGTTACGCCTTTGCCCGCTGCAAGGCCATCTGCCTTGATCACGATTGGGGCTCCCTGTTGTCGCACGTAATTCAATGCTGCCTCAAATTGGTTAAATTGTTTAAATTTCGCGGTGGGTATTGAATGGCGATTACAGAATTCTTTTGTAAAACTTTTGGAGCCCTCGAGTCGAGCCGCCGCAGCGTTGGGTCCGAACGCCTTTACTCCGATCGAATCTAGTCTATCTACTAAACCATCCACGAGAGGGGCTTCCGGTCCTATCACGACAAAATCAATATTGGAATGATCACAGAACTCCACGATTTCCAGTAAATTAGTGATCGCAATATCTATGCATATGGCTTCCTCTTCGATGCCAGGATTGCCGGGTGCGCAATATAATTTCTCACAAAGCGGAGAGGATTTAATTGCCCAGCATAAAGCATGTTCCCTTGCTCCTGATCCTATAACAAGAATTTTCATCACAATATATTCCTAATACTTCCTTATCTTTCTCTTGTAGCATACATTAAACCAATGATGGATCAGCAATCGGTATTCAAAGACAATCTCCCTGAAGTTACGGTAAGCGAATTATCCAATCAGATAAAACAGACCGTTGAAACCGCTTTTGACTATGTTCGTGTTCGGGGTGAAATTTCCAGACCAACCATTGCCACTTCCGGTCACCTTTATCTCACATTAAAGGATGATAAGGCTGTGCTGGATGGTATTTGCTTTAAAGGAGCAGTACAAAATTTATCTATCCAACCTGAAGAAGGTATGGAGGTTATCTGTACTGGAAAAATCACGACCTATGCGGGACGTTCAAAGTACCAAATAAGAATAGATAGAATGGAGCTAGCTGGAGAAGGAGCGTTGTTGAAGCTCTTAGAAGACCGAAAAAAGCGCCTTTCTGAAGAAGGATTATTCGATCAGAATAAGAAACAACTTTTGCCATTCCTTCCACTAGTAATAGGGGTTATCACATCTCCAACAGGGGCGGTTCTAAAGGATATTCTACATCGAATTCAGGATCGTTTTCCTCTTCACATTTTGGTTTGGCCAGTTCTTGTTCAGGGGGAAAAAGCTAAGGACGAAGTTGCGGCAGCTATAAAAGGTTTCGATTTTCTTTCAGGTGAAAAAATACCTCGCCCGGATCTTTTAATCGTGGCTCGTGGGGGTGGTAGCATCGAAGATCTGTGGGCCTTTAACGAGGAGAAGGTAGTAAGAGCGGTTGCTAATTGCAAAATCCCGATTATTTCTGCTATTGGCCACGAAACAGATGTTACGTTGATAGATTTCGTTGCGGATCTTCGTGCTCCCACTCCTACGGCAGCTGCTGAATTAGCGGTGCCGTTGCGTATGGATTTGCTTTCTAAGGTTAAGGATAATGACCGACGCCTTTTTCATTCAGCGGGTAAATTTTTAGAAACTAAAGAAACTAAGCTTAATCTCCTGAATAGGTCATTAGATGACCCAACGTCCGTTATAGAGTCGCGCTCTCAGCATGTAGATTATTTAGATCAGAGACTTAGCTCAGGCGTAGGCAAAATTATAGATGTACGCCTACTGGTGATAGCTAAAATGGCAGAACGATTGCCTCATCCTGAGGTTCGATTTGAAAAAATGGAAGGTTCGTTAACCAATCAAACAATTCGTATTGAAACTTTAATTATCCATAATATGGAGCGAATGCAGAACAAGTTGAATGGGCCCCAAATTAGACTGCAGATTAAACCCATAGAACGACATATAGATGAACTTGAGAAAAGTGTTATTCGTATCGAATTGAGTTTAGAAAAAGTAGTGATAAGAAACTTTTCAGATATGAGATTGAAAATAGATAGTCTAGGACGTTTTCTACAAAGTAGTTCATTTTATCGTAATCTTGAGCGTGGTTTTGTTGTAGTCCGAGATAGCATGGGAAATCCAATAGTAAAGGTAGCTGAAACTAAACCTGGGCAAATGGTCACTCTCCAGTTTCAGGACGGTAAAATGGAAGCAAAATTGCATCAAAGTGATAAATTGGTGTCATCCAGGTCAGGATCCAAGCAAGAGTCTTTATTTTGAAGCTTTTTATAATTGTTTTTGTATTTTTTTTATGTGTATCGCGAGCATTTTCGGCGACCGATCTGCAAGGATATTTCGTTCAGGGTGGTATAGTTTTTGGGTCCACGGCCCCAGGAAGTAACGTTATGCTCGATGAACGGGTTGTCAGGGTTTCGGCTCACGGAGATTTTGTTTTTGGATTTGGCCGGGATGCTAATGGTAGTTCAATTCTAAAGGTGGTTGGGCCAAATGGAACGATTGAAACGAAATCGTTTAAAATAAAATCTCGGAAGTATCATGTTCAAAGAATTGACGGTTTGCCGAAAGCTATGGTTCGTCCGCCAAAACATTTATTAAACCGCATCCAGCGTGAAAACGACGAAATTAAACGGCTTAGAGTGAAGGACACGGTTCGCCCCTTTTTTAAATCTGGATTTATTTGGCCAGCAAAAGGAAAAATTTCTGGAGTTTATGGATCACAGCGTATTCTCAATGGAGAACCACGCCAACCGCATTATGGAATAGATATAGCTGCGCCTTCGGGAACGCCGGTTTTTTCTCCCGCTGATGCTATCGTAGTTCTCGCAGAAACGGAACTTTATTACAGTGGTGGAACATTAATTTTGGATCATGGCCATGGCCTTAGTTCGGCGTTACTACATATGAAAGAATTACAGACCCGGCGGGGAGATCACGTGAAGAAAGGCCAATTGATCGGCAAGATAGGTTCCACAGGGAGATCGTCCGGCCCCCATCTTGATTGGCGCATCAACTGGTTCTTAGAGCGTTTGGACCCAGCGTTTTTAGTTGGTAGGATGGAATAGATTTAAAAATATATTATTTGCCCCAGCGACGATGAAGCCATAGCCATTGTTCTGGCGTATTACGAATCCAGTCTTCTATCCAGTGATTGACATTAGTCATTAACGCAATTTTATCTGCTTCTTGATCTCCTGTATCTGGTAGCTCTATTGGCGGCCAAAACGTCACACGGACATTAGCACCCTTTTATCTTTCCACGCGTGCCGGTATGACCGGGCAGCGATATTTCAATCCGAAAGTAGCTAGGGCAGGAGCGGTTTTTGCTAAACGTCCAAAAAATGGTATTTCAATTCCTTCATTAAGCTTTTGGTCTATCATGATAGCGAGATGACCCCCGCTTCGCATGACTTTAGCCATTTGAATAGCACCTTCTTTGCCTTTTGGAATCATTCGATTTTGTAATAAGACGAATGATTTTCGTAAAATGCGTTCTGCCAAAGGCGCGTTTAAGGCTCTATAAACGAAATTCATTTCCAAGCCATTAGGAGCCGCTAACATTGGTAACAATTCCCAGTTTCCTAAATGAGCGGAAAACACTATGCCTGGTACTCCATCATCGCGAAGTAGTGAGATGTTTTCGGCGCCAATTACCTCGACGCGAGGATCACTTCCACTAACGTCCATGTTTTGAAGGTGTGCATACTCACCTGCGGTGCGGCCAAAATTCTCCCACATATCGCAAATTGTCATTTCAATTTTATGTTCGTCCCAGTCGGGAAAACAGGCCCTAATATTCTGGCGTGCCCGATCCGTTACAGATAGGCGAGGCCCTATTATTCTAGCAATTGCACCCCCCAAATTAGATGCGGTATCGATGGATAATAAACCCGTTAAACGCATGCCCAGCCATGCACCAACACCGGATAACGGCCAGCTTATGAACCGCTTCTGCCAGGATGTTGGAGTACGCCGTAGATTGAATTTAACCATTTTTTAGGGTTTCATAAAGAAAATTTGTCAAACTGGTTTCGTTTTTCCAATGAACTGAAACGTTGACTCTGACAATATTCTTCCTAAAATGTTTTGGTAAGCGAACATGATCTTTAGCCGTTGTTACAGGTGTTGCATCTAGTGACTTGGCACACTTATGTATTTCTTTGATTTCTGTCAAAGAATATGGATGATGATCCGCGAAATCCTTAAAATCTTTAATATTAAACCGCAAGTCAGCTAACGTTTTCCTAAATTTTTCCGGCCTTGCGATTCCAGCAAACCCTATAACGTTTGTATCGGAATGCAATTCACAATCGCCATCTGCCTGAATAGTGGCTTTGAATAGGGGCAGGGTTTTTGGAAAATATTTAGCGGCGGATGAAGTCTCTTCACCCATCACCACTACGGCGTTGGCTCGACTCATGCCGCTTTTAATTGTTTCTCTAAGCGGCCCCGCCGGCATAACTCTTTCATTACCAAAACCATAAATAGCGTCAACTACCAATATGGAAAGTTTTTTTTCTGGATGCGGATTTTGAAATCCATCGTCCATAATAATCACGTCTAATCCATCCTGTTTTGCCGCGTCGGCTCCTAGACGGCGGTCTTTTGAAACCCAAGTAGGTGCTATTTCAGAAAGTAATAGTGCTTCGTCACCTACTAACTCTGCACAATGCTTTTCGTTATCTACCTTTATCGGCCCCTTTAAACGGCCCCCATGACCCCGACTAAGAAAACAAATATGGTAACCCATATTGATTAGTTTTGTCCCAATAGAGATTGCGACCGGCGTCTTTCCTGCTCCGCCTGCAACTATATTGCCGATACAAATGATAGGTATTCCCGCGTCGTAGGGTTTTTTGATTTTCCGATTTAACGTTCCGAGGGCACTAAATAATATACCGATTGGATTTAACGCCCGAGCAACAACGCCATCATAACTCCAGAAGCTAGGAGTTTTCATCCCAGTCTCCGTTTGGCAATACTGTTTAAAAATGGCGAAATGCGATGTAGGATGGTGGTTATAAGTTTGTTCCCGGTACTCACATAGCGGCGAGCATTGCGGGCTAAACTTTTTCGTTTTATTCTATCTTGAAGCAACATAGCGATCGTTGGAGCTAGATCGTCAGATGATTTAATTTCAATTGCCGCATCAATGGCCAGCATATCCAATGCGATCTCGGTATTCTTTGACATCATAGGGCCAAAAACAATAGCACAATCGAAATGAGCTGGTTCAACCGGATTGTGTCCACCAACTGGAACCAAGGAACCAGCTACAAATACGGCATCAGCAATATCAAAGAATAAAGCAAGCTCACCAAATGTATCTGCAATATATAATTGTGTTTCTGATGTAATGGTTTCTCCTGAGGCACGTCTAGCTATGGTGAGACCTTGTTCTTTTGCTAACGAAGCGATCTCGGCACCTCGATGTGGATGCCGTGGCGCTATTATCGTTAGGAAGTTAGCGTTAGTTTTTGCCAGTGTTTGATGTGTTTCGATAACT